>JBCCSK010000128.1:0-14503 GCA_039200205.1 Planctomycetota bacterium | reverse complement strand
CGCCGAGCTCGAGGAGGTCGCCGCGCTCACGAGCCAGCCCGGCGGTCGCGCGGCCGCCCCCGCGCCCCGCCGCGCCGCCTCCGACGCGCCCAGGACCGTCCGGCCGCGTCGCACAGCGCCCGACGGGCCGTACCGCGGGCGGATCCTCGACCACCTCGGACGGCCCCTGGAGGGCGTCGACGTCGAGCTGCAGCCGTGGGAAGAGGCGAACGAGCTCGGGCTCCGAAACTCCGGCTTCGGGCAGCCCGCGCGGCTCACCCTGGAGGCGACGACCGACGCCGACGGCCAATTCGTCGTCGAGCGGAAGAAGCCGCTCGGACTCACCGTCGGCCTGACGGCCTCCGCGCGCGGCTACCTGCGCACGCCGCTGAAGCTCGTGCTCGCGGCCGATGGCTCGGGCGACTTCGGGGAGATCACGCTCGAGCCGGCCGTCGTGATCACCGGCTGGGTGCGCGACGAGCGCAACGCGCCCGTGGCCGGCGCGCGCGTCCGACGCATCGAGCGCGACGGCGACGGCATGGTCGACGTCCTCGACCAGATCGGATTCTCGAAGCTGCTCGATCTCGTCGAGACGGACGCCGACGGTCGCTTCGAGCTGAAGCACGAGCCGGAGGGAACCATCGTCCTCCGCGTCGAGAGCGACCAGATCCTCCCGGCGCGCTACGACGGTCCGTCGAAGCGCGGCGGCGACGTGGTCGAGGACATCGTCATTCGCGTCGAGCGCGCGGGCCGAATCGTCGGCAGCGTCAGCGGCTACCCGCGCGGTCGACTGCGCGGGACCGTCGCCGCGGCTCCGATCGACCCCGGCACCGACCGCAAGGCCAAGTCCGGGATGTCGGCGATCATGTCCGCTCGCATGTCCCCCGCCGGCGAGCACGTCGGCAAGATCGAGGCCGACGGGAGCTTCACGATCGGCGGCCTCACGCCAGGCGCCGAGTACGAGATCCGCGGCATCGAGCGGCAGATGTTCGTCGAGACGGTCTCCATCACCGATTCCGCCGAAGCCGTGGCCGGAGGCTCGGCCGTCACGCTGCGCTTCGATCCCGGCGCCTCGCTGAAGTTCCGCGCCATCGACCGCGAGACGCGCAAGCCCGTCGAGGCGCTGGAGGTCCACGCCCGCTGGAGCGGGCGCGCGGCCCGCACGATGGTGACGCCGACCGGCTCCGATCCCCCGCGCCGCTTTCCCGGCGGCGAGGTCACGCTCCACGAGCTCCGCCCCGAGGGCAACCGCGAGACGCTGATCGTCACGGTCGACGCGAAGGGCTACCTGCGCGCGACGCTCCCGCCGATCGACGTGGCGCCCGACGCCAAGATCGACGCTCGAACGATCGAGCTGGAGCCCGCGCCGCGGCTCCGGTTCCGCGTGATCGACGCCGCGACGCGCGAGCCGGTCCCGCGCGCGAAGGTGTCGCTCGCGGTGACGGGCGCCGGGCTCGACGACGCGGCGGCGATGCAGAGCCGGATGGCGAGCGGCGAGGCGCCGCGCAGCGTCTGGGCCAAGACGAACAGCGAAGGCCGCTGCTCGCTCGCCGGGATCGACGCCCCGAGCGTGACCCTCGCGGTCCGCGCGCGCAGCTACGCGGACTACTCGGTCGTCGGCTTCGCGCCGGCGGGCCCCGACGCGACGACCGAGGTCGTGATGTCGCGCGGCGGTGCGATCGAGGTCGTCGCGATCGACGACGAGGGGCACGCCGTCGAGGGCGTTCGCGCGGAGTGCCGGACCATGATGAGCGGCCGCTCGTCGCGGTCCGGGCGCCTCACCGACGAGACCGGCGCCGCGCTCTTCGACTCGCTCGCCCTCGGGACGTACGAGGTGCGCGTCATGCGCTCGACCCAGCCGCGCTGGGGCCAGACCGACGACGACGACGAGCAGTGGACCTCGGTCGAGCTGGAGCGCGACGAAGTCACGACGGTCGAGATCAACCTCCCGTCCGCGGGTGGTCTGGACGGCATCGTCACGATGGACGGCGAGCCGGTCGTCGGCGCGCGCGTCACGCTCGTCGAAGCCAAGAACGCGGCCGTCGTCGAGCGTCTGATCACGGTCCAGGACGAGTTCCGCGGCTTCGGCAACGATCGCCTGAGCGACACGACCGGCGCCGACGGCAAGTTCGAGCTGTCCGAGGTCGAGATCGGGAGCTACGTCCTCATCGCCCGCCACGTGGACGCCGCGATGCCGTCGACCGCCGACGTCGAGGTGTCGAGCGGCAACTCGACGGTCGAGGTCGAGATGCTCCCCACCGCCGTCGTGGGCCAGATCGTCGACGAGGCAGGCGATCCCGTTCCCGGCGCGGACATCATCGTCCGCCCGCACGACCCGAACGCGAACATGGGTGAACGCCTCACGCGCGCCTACCTCGGGCTCAAGTCGTCGATGGGACGGACCGACTCCGAGGGTCGCTTCCGCATCGTCGGCGTCCGCGCGGATACGCCCTTGGAGGTCTTCGCGCGCGCGGACGGCTTCAGCGACGTGTGCTCGGATCCGGTCACGATCGCTCCGCGCGAGACGCGCGACGTCGGGCGCCTCCAGGTGGCCCGGTCCGGCTCGATCCTCGTCACGATCCTGGGCGACTCCCTGGAGAGTCGCATCCTCTTCGTCACCGCCCGCCCGGCCGAGGACGAGACGACGGCGAACGAGTCGCTGGAGCTCGTCCGGGCCGGCCGCGCCCGGATCGACGGTCTCGCTCCGGGGCGCTGGACGATCGCGACCCGCGGGACGCGGCGAGATGGCACGCAGGAGGGCCTCGTCGACGAGGCCGGCCGCACCGTCGAGGTCAAGGCGGGCGAGACGACCGAGGTCGAGCTGGAGCGCTGATCCGCCGCGTCGAGCCGCGCGAAAGGATGGCGTAGGGTGGGTCGCAAGGACGCCGGTCCCGCGTACTGGACCGTCGCCGGGCGCGCCTTGGAGGCGCCCCGCGCCTCGCCCATGATCGCCCGCCGAACGCAGACCACCATGAGACTCGAACGAACGCTCCTCCTCGCCCCGCTCCTCGCGCTGGCCGCCTGCGGATCCCCGGATCGCGACGCCGTCACAGCGGGCGCCGAGGCACCCGAGATCGTGGCCGAAGCGCCTGCCGAGATCGCCGCGGGCGAGCCGACCGATTCCGCGATCGACGAGGTCATCGAGATCCTGACGGAGGAGCCCGCCGAGCCCGAGGCCAAGACAGACGCGCCGGCCGTGCCCTCCGACGCGCCCCTAGCCCAGACGACCGTGAAGACCGACTACAACGAGCTCAACCCGACCGAGGAGTACATCCTTCTGCGCAAGGGCACCGAGCGCCCGGGCACGGGAGAGCTCCTGAACAACAAGGCGTCCGGCACCTACATCTGCCGTCGCTGCAACGCCGCGCTCTACCGCTCCGAGGACAAGTTCGAGAGCCACTGCGGCTGGCCGAGCTTCGACGACGAGATCGAAGGCGCCGTGCTCCACAAGTCCGAGACCGACGGCACGCGCCGGACCGAGATCGTCTGCGCCAACTGCGGCGGTCACCTCGGGCACGTGTTCATGGGCGAGCGTTTCACGCCCAAGAACACGCGCCACTGCGTCAACTCGGTCTCGATGCGGTTCATCCCAGAGGGCGAGGACCTGCCCGCGAAGATCGTCCCGGTCGGCGAGTAGTCGCCCGCGAGCGTCAGTCGGCGGCGGCGAATGCGCCGTCGTCGGCGACGTCGAAGCGCGGCTCCAGCACGAAGCGGACTGCCTCGGCGAGCTCCTCCGAGTCCTCCAGGAAGTACTTCGCCGCCTCGAGCGCCTGGGAGCGGACGTCGCCGTCCTCGTGCTCGCGATCGAGGACCGCGACGAGCACGTCGCAGATCTCCTCGCGCATCGACTCGATGTCGCTCATCAGAGCCCGCGCCGCCTCGATGCGGGCGGGCTCGTACTCGTCCTGGTCGGCGAGCACATCGAGCAGGAAGGGCAGGATCCGCTCGTCCTCGGTCCAGCTCAGCTCCTCGACGATGCGCGGCTTGGCGCCGTCGACCGCCTCGTAGCGGAACTCGTGGATCTGCTGCTCGATACTGTCCATCAGACTCCCCTCGTCACGGTTCTTGCCGTCGTTCGGCGGCAGCCCCCGCTCCGCCCTAGCGCGGGTTTCGGGCGCTCGGCGCATCGCGCTTGAACGAATCGGACCGGGCGCCGCAGGGATTCCCGCGAAAGAGATCCGTCAAGGATCGATGCGAGTCAGGCTCTCGATCTCGCGCAGCATCCGCGCCTCTTCGGCGTAGAGCCGGTCGTCGACCGACGCGCACCCGACGAGTCCGAACGCCGCTGACTCCTCGCGAGCCTGCGCGTCGGAGCGGATGTTGAGGAGCGCCGTCTCGATGAGCGAACCGACGTCGTTCTCGATGCCGCTGCGCACGACGACCGGCTGGATCGGAAAGGGCCCGATCGACTCAACGACGACGAGCTCGTCCTGGAGCTCGGGCCGGCGCTCCCTCTCCAGCGCGAGGACGTTCGAGTCGATCGTCGCGACGTCGAGCTCGCCGCCGAGCAGCGCGTCGATCGACGCGGCGTGGGACCCGGTGCACTCCTCCCGCCCGAAGAACCCGTCACCCGCCCCCCGCTCGCGCAGCGCGAGGTGCACGGCGAAGTAGCCCGACAGGGAGCACCCGTCGTTGAAGCCGAACGTCGCCCCACGGAGCTCCTCCAGCCGCTCCTTCCCCGAATCGCGCCGCACGACGACCTCCGAGAAGTAGTGCGGCCGGCCCCCGCTGCGCGGGTCGTCGAACACGAACCCCGCCGGGACGAGCGACACGCTCGGCTCGGGCAGCGAGCGCAGGTAGAGGAACGACGGCGAGCACAGGAACCCGATGTCGGCCTCGCCGTGCGCGAACGGGTCGTAGTCGCCGCGCATCGGCCCGGAGATCCGCGACTCGCTGGCGAGTTCGATCCGTCGCCCGAGCGAGCGCCCGAGGTGGTCGACCACCGCCGTGAAGAAGGCGAGCGGGATGCCCGGCGCGAGGTACGTGATCGCGCGGAGCGGCTCCGAGGAGGAATCGGCCATGGAGCCCCGCACTCTAACGCCGCCTTCGACGCCGAGGACGGCGCGCCTGCGCCTCGTCCGCGAGCTCGGCGAGGTCGAGCACGGCGAACCCGTCCAGGTACCGCCGCCGCAGCCGCGCGCCGATGCGCTCCTCGATCGCGGCGACGTGCTCGCGCTCGTCCTCCGTCGCGATCGTGATCGCGGTCCCCGACCGCTCCGCGCGGCCGGTGCGGCCGATCCGATGGACGTACGCGTCCGGCTCGCGCGGCACGTCGTAGTTCACGACCGTCCCGACGCCCTCGACGTCGAGCCCGCGCGCGGCGAGGTCGGTCGCGACGAGGACGTCGACCTCACCCCCGCGGAACGCATCGAGCGCGCGCCGCCGCGCCCCCTGGCGACGGTCGCCGTGCAGCAGCTCGATCGACCGCCCCGTCCGCCGGAGTCGGTGCGCCACCTCGGTCGCCCCGCGCTTCGTCCGCACGAAGACGAGCACCGAGCCGTCCTCGGCCGCGTCGACGATCGCGCGCAGCAGCTTGTCCTTGGCCGACGCGCGCACCGGATGCAGCGCGTGGTCGATCGTCTCCGCGGGCAGCGAGCGTCCGAGGTCGACGATCTCCGGCTCGCGCAGGATCGACTGCGCGAGCGCCTGGACCGCCTCCGGCATCGTCGCCGAGAACATCATCGTCTGACGCTCCGCAGGGACGAGCTCGACGATGCGCCGGACGTCGGCGAGGAAGCCCATGTCGAAGAGCCGGTCCGCCTCGTCGAGCACGAGCGTCTCGACGCGCGAGAGATCGCAGTCTCCGCTCCCCACGAGATCCAGCAGCCGCCCGGTGGTCGCGACGACGACGTCGACGCCGGCGGCGAGCGCGTCCCGCTGGTCGCCGGGCCGCACGCCGCCGTGGAGCGCGACGGCTGCGACGCCGACATGCGCGCCGAGCCGCTCGATCTCCGCGCGAATCTGCTGGGCGAGCTCGCGCGTCGGTGCGACGACGAGTGCGAGAGGCGGCGCGCCAGGGGCGCGCTCGGCCTCGGCGACGCGTTGGAGGATCGGGAGCGCGAACGCTGCGGTCTTGCCTGTTCCGGTGCGGGCGAGGCCGAGCACGTCGCCGCCCTCGAGCGCGTGCGACAGCACGGCGCTCTGGATCGGCCTCGGCGCGTCGAATCCGGCGCCGGTGACGCCGCGGAGGACGTCCGGGTGGAGGCCGAACGCGGTGAAGTCGCCGGGCGTGTCGGCCTCTTCGTCCATCCCGGGGACGATGCCGTCGGGGACGCGGGAGCCCAAGGAGGAATGGTCAGAAGGTCGTACGTGGCGCATCGGGCGGCCGATTCTCGCGGTGGGGCGCGTCGGAGCGGAGACCGGAAAGGGCGCCTTGGCGACGTAGACCGTGCTCGGGTCCGCGGCTACGGGACCGACGTCATCGCCCGGTCGGGCTCCCTGCACGATGGGAGCCGCTGCAAGTCCCCCGGACCGCTCGCCCCGAGGACCACTCCATGATTCCCCGGCTCCACATCGCCCCCCACTTCCCGATCGTCGCGCTGATGCTGCAGTCAGCCGCGTTCCCGCAGGCTGAGGTGCTCACCGAAGTCAGGCGCTTTGAGTCCAACAACCCTCGCGCCGCACGTTACGGGGAAGATGTCTTCCTCGCCGAATCGAAGGCGATCATCAGCGTGATCGGCGATGACACGCTCGCCCCGAATGCGGGTCTCGTTCGGATCTTCGATCGTTCGGAGACTGGTTGGATGCAGACGGGAGTCGTGACGGCCGAGGCTTTTCAGAGCAATCTCTTCGCCGACGTTCTAGAGCTGAAGGACGGCATTCTCGCTGCGGGCTCACTCAGCTGGCCAGGAACGAGTCCACGCGTCGGCCGCGGCTACGTGTGGGACGTCGTCGGTGACAGGTTCGTCTTCTCCGGGACGCTCGATCCGCTGGTTGCATTGAGCAACGAGGCCTACGGACGGGCGCTGGCCATCGTGGACCGCGACGCGGTGATCCTGACGCGCCCTGGTGAGCGCCTCGACTCCGTTCGAGGGGGAACAGCGTTGCTCTTCGAGCGAGGAGCTTCAGGCCGATGGTCGCAGACACAGAAGTTCTTTCCGTCTCCCGCGCTTGCACCGCTGTTCAACGGCTTTGGTGTCTCGATCGCATATGACGATGGCTATGCCATTGTCGGATCCGGTTTGGCTCGCGCGTACGTGTTCCGTCGAATCCCGAACGGACAGTTCGTGGAGCACCAAGAGCTCATCGATCCGCGGTTCTATTTCAACAACGACTTCGGTGCCTCAGTCGCGATCGAGGGTGACCTGATGGCGATCGGAGATCCTGGTGACTCGGGTTCGCCTCTCCCAGGCGCAGTCATCCTCTATCGGCGCATTCAGTCGACCTGGACCCACGAAGCCACGCTGCTCGCGAGCAACGGATTCGCGGCGCTGTTCCAAGGCAGCCAAGCTGTGAACGACGATTTCGGAGTCTCGGTCGACATCGACGAGGGTCGCGTCGTGGTGGGCGCGGACAACGCCGGTCGGGGTGGTCAGCCCACTTCGGGCGACGAGATGCTCGGGAACGTCTACGTCTTCGAGAAGTTCGGGGACGAATGGCGCGAGACCTACCAGCTACAGAGCGAGGAGGACGCGATCAGTGCCTTCTACGGCAATCGCGTCCACATGGACGGAGACGCCGTCCTCGTCGGTGCGCGTTCCTTTCCTATGGGCGGCTTGAACAACGTCGGAGCCGCCTTCGCGGTCGAGCTCCCCTTCGGCGAGCGTGCGTGCGACGGCGTCCCCAACTCGACGGGTACGCCCGCGGAACTCCGAGTCACGGGAGACCGGCGGGCCTCGATCGGACGCCTCTTCCTCGAAGCGAGCGACCTGCCGGCCCAGGCGCTGACCCTCTTCCTCGCCGCGCCGTCGACCGGCTTCACGCCGAACCCCGGCGGCTCCCAGGGCGTGCTGTGCATCGACGGCCCCGTGTCGCGCTTCGTCCCGCTCGCCGGCCTCGCCTACGCCTCGGGAGCCTACGACGCCCAGCTCGACATGAACGCGATCCCGACGCCCCAGTCGGGCCCCGTCGCGATCCAGCCCGGCGACACCTACACCTTCCAGGCGTGGTACCGGGACGCGAACCCGGGCCCCACCTCGAACTTCTCGTCGGCGGTCAGCGTGCGCTTCCGATAGACGACGCGCGATCGGGATCCCGATGACACGACGAGGAGCTCCCTCAGGTCTCGAACGCGTCTGAGCTGCTCCATCAACTGGCGCAGCCGCCGCGCCAGCATCTCCATCACGTGCGCTCCATCGCGCTCCCGCAGCGCGCAGACGCCCTCGATGAACGCGCGTCCGAGGAACGCGAAGTTCGCCGCTCCGACCGCAGGATCGACGTCGGGTCCGGTTCGCTGAAGAGGATCTCGAGCCGGTCACCGAACGCCCCGACGAGGCTCGGAAGAATGGACCACGGAACACCAGATCGCCCGAGGCGGTTCACTGGCGTGTCGGCAGCCCTGAGCGGGTCCTCCCAGCCCGTAGGTCGTGCACATGGCCCGGACGGACCGTGTGACCCGCGTGGCGCTCGCCGACTAGTTGACCAGTCCCCTGACCTCACGCCATGCTCAGCTCGCTCCTCGTCCTCGCTCTCGCCCAGCAGCCGCCCTGTCTCTCGTCGTTCCAGCGGGTCGAACCGCTCGGTCCGACCGGGCCCGGATACTCCTACGCCTTCGTCGCCGTCGACGGTGACCTCGCCGTTGCGGCCGGGCGCCCACCTGGGAGTTCTCCGGTCACACCGCGGCTCGACTTCTTCGAGCGAGATCCGGCGTCCGGGCGCTGGGCGGCAACGCAGTCGCTCGCGCTGCCCCCGTTGTTCGGCGGGGTCCGAGCGCTCGACCTCGAAGGATCGCGCGCGGTCGTTCAGCTTCGATCCGGTGCGAGGGAGGCCCTCAAGCTCTTCGAACGAAGCGCCGCGACCGGCGCGTGGGCGGACGTCGGCGCGCAGACGATCCCCTTCCCTGTGCGATCCTTCGCTCTCTCGGGGGACCGCGTCGCGCTGGGCGTAGATTTCCCGGAGCGAATCGAGATCTGGCGGTGCTTCACGTCGGGCGCGTGCACCCTCGAGGACACCATTCCGCCCCCCGAGCCGTTCGCTGTGAACTTCACCACCGAGTTCGCACTCGACGGCGACCGGCTCATCTCCAACGCCCCAGGGGTCTTCGACGTCTACCGTCGCACCGCGAGCGGCGCGTGGCCGCTCGAAGTCTCGACCCGCCCGTTCCTGCCCGCCGGGTTCGTGCTGAACTGGTGGTTCGAGCCGCCGCGGAGCGCCGGGGGCCGACTCATCCACGCCGTCAACGAGCTGAGCTCGGGGGACTACCTGAGCGGGGTGGGCTTCTGGAGGCTCTCGAGCGGGCCGGCACCGACCCGCGTCGCCTACGACGGCTTCCTGGCCGACGACACGATCCCCGGCCGGATCCTCGAGACCGACTGCGCTGTGCTCGAGCGCGGCACCGCTTTGCTTTCGGTCGGTGAGACAGCGTGCGCCGCGACGCAGGGGGTCACGAGGCAGCTCGGGGTCGTCGCCGCGGGCCCCGCGGACGTCCCGACCTACCTGGGGACGATCTGCTCCCTCGCAGCCGGCACGACGACGACGCAGCGCCGGGCGTTCGACTACGACGGGCGGAGCATCGCGATCACCGCGGTTGGCGAACCCGGGCCCGGGACGTGCAGCGTGCACTTCGCGCGCCTCCTCGGAGCGGATCTCGACGGGGACGCGAACTGCGTCGAGGACGAGCAGCAGATCGCTGCCGACCCGAGCCTCGATCGGAACGGCAACGGCCGACTCGACGCGCTCGAGGTTCGCGGCCGCGAGGAGTGCATCCCCGGCCCGAATACGTCGGGGACCGTCGCGCGCCTTCGCATCGTGGGGAACGACCTCGTTCCGGCGGACGATCTCTTCGCACGCATCGACGGACTCCCGCCCGCGACGTCGGGCGTCCTCGTCGTCGCGCTCTCACCGGCGCCGGCGCCTCCCGCGGGTCCGTTCGGACTCTGCATCGGCGGCGGGGCGAGCGGACGCTTTGGTCGCTACGCGGCCGTGCAAGCAGACGCGGGAGGGACCGCCTTCGTCCCCGTGCCCGCGACGGCCCTTCCGGTGGCAGGAGGCCCCGTCGCTGGGCTCCCCTCCGAGAGGTGGGGCTGGCAGCTCATCTATCGCGACGGCGCCGGCGCGTCCGCTTCCTCCGCGGTCCGCGTCAGGCTCTTCTGACGGGCAGGACAGGACTGAGGTCGTCGCGCGGTCCGCTGATGATCGTCAATCAGGTCTGCGACTCCGCACCGATGAAGCGTCACCGGTCATTCGTCTCGACCCGAATGGCCGGGATGTCCGCCTTCTTGATCGCGGCGTTGAGCTCGTCGAGGCGCGGCCCGGTCAGCTCGCGATACTCCGCCTCGAGGGCTTGCCACGACTCCTGCAGATCCGCAACGCGTTCCCTCACGCCGCGGTTGACGATCGGGCCCGAGCCATCGAGCTGACCCAGCAGGTCGAGCACGTTGGCGCTCAGACGGTTCGGGAAGTTGATGACGTCCTGGAAGGTCTTCTGGTCGCGCTGGACGATCTCGTTCTCCCAGGCCGTCATCGCCTCGGCGAGCTCGTCGGCGCGCTCCATCAGCGCTTCGTCGTCCCAGCCGGCGCGCTGCGCTTCGATCTGCTCGCGGACAGCCTCCAGGGCGACCACGCCCTCGTGCATCGCGTCGACCATCGCCGAGAGCTTCGACATGACATCCTGCTGCTCGGTGTAGTCGCGAGCCTCCAGGCGAGGATCCTCGCGGAGTTCGAGCTCTTGGGTGAGAGTGGTTTCGCCACAGGTGAGCTTCACCGTGTAGACGCCGGGTTCGACGTGGTAGGCCCCGCTGCCCCCGTAGAGGAACTGGCCCGGAACCTTGGCCACGGGCTCCGTGGACATATCCCAGACGAAGCGGTGCATCCCAGGTTCGGTCGACAGCCGCGCGCTTCCCTCTCCGTCCTCGCTCGAGTACTCGCGCACGACGCCACCCTCGGAGTCGCTGACGGTCAGCGTCAGTCCCGCGGAGGTGTCGAGCTCCTCGCCAATGACGTAGTGGAACACGCCGCCGGGAGGCGGATTCTGGCCCCGGTTCCGCGGCGCGGAGCGCCAGCCACCGCCCCCCATTCGGATCGCAGCGCGCGGCGCGAGCAGGTGCAGGTCCGCGTCCGCGATCTCGGCGTCGTCGAGCGCCCGCAGGGGACCGACGTCGTCGAGGATCCAGAAGGCGCGCCCCTGCGTCGCGGCGACGAGGTCGCCGTCGCGAAGGGTCAGATCGGTGATCGGGACGGTGGGCAGATTCTGCTGGAGCGACTGCCAGCGCGACCCAGCGTCGAACGAGATGAAGGCGCCGAGCTCGGTGCCGGCGTAGACGAGGCCCTCCCGGACCGGGTCTTCGCGCACCGCCCGCACGAACGCGCCGTCGGGGATGCCGCCTGCCCGGCGCTCCCACGACTGGCCGTAGTCCTCGGTGACCAGCACGTGCGGCGTGTCGTCCCCCCACTTGTAGCGCGTCACCGCAAGCCAGGCCTTCGCCGGGTCGTGGGGCGAGACCTCGATGCAGTTGATCAGGGCCTCGCCGATCGCCGGCGGGGTGACGTTCTGCCAGGACGTCCCGCCGTCGCGGGTCACGTGAACGAGGCCGTCGTCGCTTCCGGCCCAGAGCGTGCCGGCCTCGTGGGGAGAGCAGGCCAGATAGCTGATCGTGTTGTAGATCTCACCGCCGGCGCCCTCGTTGGTGATCGGCGCGCCTCCGGGCCCTTGGCGGTCGACCTCGTTGCGCGTCAGGTCGGGGGAGATCTCGGTCCACGTCACGCCGCGGTCGCTCGAGCGGAGCACCACCTGGGCCGCGTGGTAGAGGATGCTCGGATCCTGCGGCGAGGCGAGCAGCGGCGCGTTCCAGTTGAACCGGTACTTCTGGTCGCGCGGCTGCATCCCGAGACCCAGCTCGGGGTAGGCCATCACGCTGCGCGACTCCCCGGTCTCGACGTCGAGCTCGCTGACGATCCCCTGGTAGACACCCCCGTAGACGAGGCGTGGATCCGCAGGGTCGAACGCCAGGAAGGCGCTCTCACCGCCGGCCACCGGGTACCAGTCCCGCTCACCGATCCCGCTCCGCTGGGTGCGGCTCGCGATGCAGACCGTGCTGTTGTCCTGCTGGCCGCCGTAGACGTGGTACGGGAAGCGGGCGTCGGTGATCACGCGGTAGAACTGCGCCGTCGGCTGGTTGGCCTGAGTCGACCAGCTCTCGCCGCCGTTGAACGACACGTTCGCACCGCCGTCGTTGCCGTTGATCAGGAAGTCGTTGTCGTTCGGGTTGATCCAGAGAGCGTGGTTGTCGCCGTGCGGCGTGCCGACCCGCTCGAACGTCCGACCGCCGTCGATGGACCTCATCAGCGGTGCGTTGGCGACGTACACCCGGTTCTCGTCCACGGGGTCGGCGAAGACGCGGGTGTAGTACCAGGCCCTCGCACGAAGAACGCGGTCGGAGTTGGTCCGCTGCCAGCTCTCGCCGCCGTCGTCGGAGCGAAACAGGCCGCCCTCGTCGGCCTCGACGATCGCCCAGACGCGCATCGGGTCGGCCGGTGAGACGCTGACCCCCACCTTGCCCATCAGCTCGGGGAGACCCTCGGTCAACTCCTGCCAGTCCTCGCCCGAGTTGGTGCTCTTCCAGATCCCGCTGCCCTCGCCGCCGCTTCGGACCTGCCAGGGAGTGCGCTGGTGATCCCAGAAGCCGGCGTAGAGGACGCGAGGGTTGGTCGGATCCATGCTCAGCGAGCTACAGCCTGCGCTGTCGCTGACGTGCAGCACGTGTTCCCAGGTGCTGCCGCCGTCCTCGGAGACGTAGATGCCGCGGTCGGAAGTCGGCATCCAGGGCATGCCCTGCGCGGCGACGAAGACCCGGTCCGGATCGCGCGGATCCACCTGGACCGAAGAGATGTGCCGCGTCGCCTCCAGGCCGCAGTGCTTCCAGGTCCTCCCCGCGTCGGTCGAGCGATACACGCCGTCCCCGTGCGAGGTCGTGACGCCGCGCACCTGGGCTTCGCCCATGCCGACGTAGACGACGTTCGGGTCGGACGGCGCGACGGCGATCGCACCGACCGAGCCGGTCTTGACGAAGCCGTCGGTCACGTTGTCCCAGCCGATGCCGCCGTCGGTGGTCTTCCACACTCCCCCGCCGCACGAGCCGAAGTAGAAGGTGAACGGCTGCTGCGCGACGCCGGCGACGGCGGTGCACCGGCCACCTCGGAAAGGCCCGATGCAGCGCCATGACAGGTCCTCGTAGAGGGACGCATCGATGACCTGCTGGGCGGGCAGGGGGAGAGCCGAAGCGAAGACGAGAGCGAGGCCTCGGAGCAGGGAGAGGTGGGTCATACGTTCGAGTGGGGACGGTTGCTCGTGGACTGTAATCCACGTGGCGGGTCGCGACTGGAACGCGCCCAGAGTGACCGGCGCGGCGAGTCTCACCTCGGCGCGGGTTCCGGTGCCGACGGCAAGAACGCAGACCGTCCGCGGCCTGGCAGCTCCGTTGACGGGCAACCATCGTCTCGTTTCGAGCGTCGCCGGCCGGCAGGGTCCGAGTTGGCGAAGGCGAGGACGGCTCGGGAGCAACCGGCGTGACGGGAGCGGCGCAGCGCGTGGCGATAGGACGCCCCGAGGAAGGAGGTGACGAGCCGCTCCGCCCTCCTTCTTGGCGCGCCTATCCCGGTGCGTCGAGGTACACGTTCGGCGCGAAGTTCCCGTGGAAGCCGAGCGGCACGTGCGTCGGCGCCCAGACGCGCGCTGCGAGGTCCAGCGAGTCTGCGTCTCGAATCTCCAGGAACGACGTATCGCTCGGTCCGTCGTAGCCGAGCTGGAGCGTCCAGCCCGCTGGCTCGGAGCCCGCATCCTGTCGCGGGACGAACACCGGTTCCCCAAGAGCGCGGCCATTCCCCGCCGGCACGCGCTCGACGCGGCCCCGGTGCAGGTCGAACCGCGCGAGGTGCGTGAAGACGAGCGGATCCTCCGCGCCCGACGCCTCGGCGGAGTACACGTAACGCAGGTCCTCCCCGCTCCGGCGCTCGTCGAAGCGGGGGAATTCCTGGTGCTCGCCGAAGACGTCCTTCTCGACGAGTTCGCCCGTCTCCAGGGCGACCCCGCGCCGGGGGGCTGCGGAGGCCATCGCGCCCTGGAGCTCGTCGGCCTAGAACGACTCCAGCAGCTCGTTCAACCGGTTGTCGTCGCTGAGGTACGTGTCGATCGTCAGCATCGTGCCCTCCTCGAACGCGTTGCCATGGTGGTACAGCACACCCGGCGGCAGCTCCCCGCGAACGACGAGTTCGCCCGTCTCGCGGGACAGGACGACGATGTCGATCGGACGCTCCGGATCGAACGTCAGCGCGTCGGCGGGCGTCGCGTCGCGCTTCTGCATCGAGCTGCGATCGAGGTGCAGCGACGGGATCAGGAAGACGAGGAAGTTCTCGGTCAGCGCCACGTCGT
>JBCCSK010000127.1:0-14518 GCA_039200205.1 Planctomycetota bacterium | reverse complement strand
GGCTCGGCGCGCGTGCGCACCGAGCAGCTCCAGCGCACGCGCGCGGACGGACTCGCTCTCGCCGACGCATCTCTCGACGAACGACGTGCGTTCGGCGGCATCGTGCTCGAGGGCGTCGAGGAAGAGCTCCTTCGCCCGTGCCGCCTCCTGTTCGTTCATCGATCGGGTGTCGCCGGGCCGTCCAGGATCTCCGCAAGCCGGGCTCGCGCGAACGACCAGTCGCGCTGCACCGTCCTTGGCGCGAGATCGAGCGCGAGGGCGACATCGTCGACGGTCAATCCCGCGTAGATGCGAAGACGGGCGACCTCGGCGCTGCGGGCGTCCTCCTCGGCGAGCTTCTCCAGCCCCTCGTCGAGCGCGATGACGAGGTCGGGGTCGCCCTCGTCGTAGAGGCCGGAGAGGGTCACCTCCAGCCGCTGGTGCCCGCCGCCCCGCTTGGCCGCGCGGACCTTTCTCGCGTGGTCCACCAGCACGCGCCGCATCGCCTCGACGGCCGCGCCGAAGAAGTGGCGGCGGTCCACCCAGCGCATCTTCTCGTCGCGCACGAGGCGCATGTAGACCTCGTTGACCAGCGCCGTCGCCTGGAGCGTGTGGTCGGCTCGCTCGTCCGCCATGCGCCCCTGGGCGAGGACCCGCAGCTCGTCGTAGACGAGCGCGTACAGCTCGTCGCGACGACCGTCCTGGCGGAGGAGCCGCGTGACGTCGTCGACACGGTCGTCGCTCGCCATCGGCGCAGTTTGGCGCACCGTTCGGAGAGCATGGGTAGAAATGCCCACGCACGGCGCAGGCGGTCGCCGCGTCGGGCAACCCGACACCCGATCGCCCGGAGCGGCAGGAGGTACGGGCGTCACGGCCGGTCTGGAGCGCGGACGGTGGCGCATTCTACGACAACCGTCTAGCGTGCTCGCCCGAGCGAGCGGGGTCGATGCGCCCCCCTGCCCTTCCTTCTGCCCCGGAGCGGCACTCGCTGCGCGCTCCACCCACTGAACCCCGTAGGAGGCCGCCCATGGCCGTCAACCTGATCGATCTGTTCTCGAGCTCCGTGGGACGCGACCTCGCCGCAAAGGCCGCGAGCGCGCTCGGCGAATCGCCTGAGGCGACGACGAAGGCCGTCCAGGCCGGATTCCCGGCCCTCCTCGGAGGACTGCTGAACAAGTCGCGGTCGAGCGGCGGTGCCAACGACGTCTTCCGCATGCTCACGGGCTCGGGCGTCGACGCCAGCCTGCTCGACAACCTCGGCGCGGCCTTCGGCGGCGGCTCCCAGACGGACTCGCTCATCGAGCAGGGCACGGAGCTCCTGGGAGGGATGTTCGGCGAGAAGTCGGGCGGTCTCGGCGACGCCCTGTCGAAGGTCGCCGGCATCGGCGGCCCGAACGCGATGAAGCTGATCGCGATGATGTCGCCGGCCGTTCTCGCCTTCCTGAAGCGCTACATCGTTCAGAACAAGCTCGACGCCGCGGGCGTCGGGCGCCTCCTCGACGGCCAGAAGGACTTCCTCCGCACGGGCCTCGACTCGCGCCTCACGGACGCCGTCGGCTTCGGCGACGTGACGTCGTTCCTCGACAAGGCGGGCGACGCGACGGAAGCCGCCGCCCGCGGCGTGGCCCGCGGGGCCGATCGCGCAGCCGCAGGAGCCGCGTCGACGGCGCGCGCGGCGCAGCAGAAGAGCTCCGGGATCGGCAAGTGGCTCGGACTGGCCGCGGCGATCTTCCTCGGCGTCTTCCTGTACCGCACGCTGACGAAGTCGGACGTCGAGGACGCCGTCGACTCGACCGTGCGCGCAGCCGAGTCTGCGGCCGGCAAGCTGGCCGATATCGAGCTGCCCGGCGGCGCCTCGATCTCCGCGCTCGCGGGTGGCCCGGTCGCTTCGATGGTCGAGCACATGAAGAGCGGGACCGGCGCCAAGCGGTTCACGCTGGACGGGATCGACTTCACGGACAGCAAGATCGACCTCTCGGAGGCCACGACCAAGAGCCTCGACTCCATCGCCGCGGTGCTGAAGGCGTTCCCCGACGCCGTGATCACGATCGAGGGCAGCGAGACGCGCGCGAAGGCGATCGAGTCCGCCATCGAAGAGCGCGGTATTCCGGCCGATCGCGTGCGGACCCAAGGGGCCGGCGCGACGGGACCGATCGCGATCGTCGTCGACGCCCGCTGATCGGCGGAGACACCCGTTCGTCCGCGCACTGAACGCATCTCCATGGACCGCGCGCCGAAGATCGTGGCCTTCGCGGGCTCGACCCGCGAAGGCTCGTACAACCGCCGCCTCCTCGCCGTCGCCGCCCGGATGGCGGCCGAGCGGGGAGCGGAGGTCGACGTCCTCGACCTCGCCGAGCTGGAGATGCCGCTCTTCAGCGAGGATCTCGAGGCGCGCGGGACGCCGGAGTCCGCGACGCGGTTCAAGAAGGCGCTCGAGGCGGCGGACGGTTTCCTCATCTCGTCGCCGGAGTACAACTCGTCGTACCCGGCGCTCGTGAAGAACGCGATCGACTGGGCGTCCAGGCCGGCCGAGGGCGAGCCGATGCTCGCCGCGTTCGACGGCAAGGCGTGCGGGCTCTTGGCGGCTTCGCCGGGCGGCCTCGGCGGGATCCGCATGCTCCCGCAGCTCCGACAGCTCCTGTCGAACATCGGCGTCCACGTCGTTCCGACGCAGTTCGGGCTCGGCCGCGCCCATGAGGCGTTCGACGAAGCGGGAGAGCTCGTCGACGAGCGCACGCAGGCGTCGGTGGCGCGGGTCGTCGAGCAGACGATCGAGATCGCGAGCCGCTGACGTCGGGTGCCCCGCGCTGGACTACGGCGCGGGCCATCCGCGCCAGACGTCGAGGTCGGGCGGCTCGAGTTCGACGCGGACGATCTCGTCACGCGTGGGATGCGGCACCGCGAGTCGGCTCGCGTGCAGCGCGATGCTCTTGTCGTCGAGGGGCGCTGGCGCGCCGTATTTCAGGTCTCCGACGATCGGCGCGTGCAGCGAAGCGAGCGCGACGCGCAGCTGGTGCGAGCGGCCCGTGATCGGGCGCAGCTCGACGAGCGTCCGGTCGGCGCGCGTCGCGAGCGCTCGCAGCTCGGTCCGCGCGACGCGCGCCCCCGACGCGTCGGGGGCGACGACGCGGACGCGGTTCTTGGCGGCGTCCTTGGCGAGGAAGTGCTCGATCTCGGACGGCGGCGCGTCGAGCGGGCGCGAGGTCACGGCCAGGTAGACCTTCTCGGCGCGGCCCTCGCGGAAACTCGCAGAGAGTCGCGATGCGCCCTTGCTCGTCCGCGCGAAGCACACGACACCGCTGACGGGACGATCGAGACGGTGGACGACCCCCAGGAAGACGGCGCCGGGCTTCGCGTACTCCGACTTGACCCACGCCTTCGCGCGGTCGAGGAGGCTCTCGTCCCCCGACGCGTCGGGAACGATGGGAACGCCCGCCGGCTTCGCCACGCACAGGACGTGGTTGCACGCGTGGAGGACGCGCAGCTCCCGATCACCACTCATCGGTCGTGCGCGCAGCCCCGCGCCCAGCGCGCGCAGAAGCCCGCGGGGAGCGTGCGCGAAGCGAGCCCGGGGCGATCGCTCTCCAGGATCGCGAGCTCGCCGGCGACGACCGAGCCCTCCCCCACCTGTTCGAACAGGTTCGTGAACGCCAAGGGCGAGTAGCCGACGGCGTACGTCGAGAGGATGACGAGCGCCCGATCGGCGGCGAGCTGGGCCGCGACCTCGACCAGGTCGGCGAGGTGCTCCTCGAGACGCCAGACCTCTCCCTTCGGCCCGCGGCCGTAGTGGGGAGGATCGAGCAGGATCGCGTCGTAGCGCGACTCGCGTCGAACCTCCCGGCGCGCGAAGCGCAGGGCGTCCTCGCAGACGACGCGCAGCGCCGCGCGACCGAGCCCGCTCGCCTCGGCGTTGTCGACCGCCCACGTGATCGAGGCCTTCGACGCGTCGACGTGGGTGACGTCCCACCCCGCACGCGCTGCGAGCACGCTCGCCGCTCCGGTGTACCCGAAGAGGTTGAGGAGCCGCGGACGATCCGCGTCGAGCTCGGCCCGCAGCGCCTCGATCGCGGCCCAGTTGGTCGCCTGCTCAGGAAAGAGCCCCACGTGCTTGAACGGCGTCGGGCGAATGAGGAAGCGGGCGCCGCCGTGCGCGACCGTCCACTCGCGGGCCGAGGCGCCTGCGTCGGCTCCCCGCGGCGATTCCCAGCGCCCCCCGCGGTCGGACTCGCGGACGAAGACCAGGTCGGCGCTCTTCCACTCGTCGGGGGCCAGCCGAGGCCGCCAGAGGGCCTGGGGTTCGGGGCGCCGGAGGAGCACGGAGCCGAAGCGCTCCAGCTTCTCGCGGGCCCCGGAGTCGAGGAGCTCGTACTGCTCGACGGGGCGGGGGTCGAAGATCGCGGGCTGCACGCGCGAATGGTAGAGAGGTCCGCGTGGAGGTGAGCCGGGCCGTGGGGTTACCCTCCCAGGCTCGGGCGCGGCGCCTCGCCGGCCCATCCCCCCCTTCTCTTCACAGAAAGTCCTCCATGCCGACTGCACGCGTGTCCCTCGCCCTCGCCCTCGCGGCAATCGCCGCGCCTGCCTGCCAGAGCGTCGACCACAACTACGACGACATCGTCACCCGAACGATCGCTGGACCGCGCGCCGTCCTCGGCGACAGCAACACCTACGCCTGGGCCGGCGCGCTCGCGGACGTCCGCGACCCCGACGGACGGTGGACGGAGCCCGGCTTCGACATCGGCACCGAGATCACCGCGCTGGTCAACCGCGAGCTCGGTGAGCGCGGGTTCGTCGAGGTCGACGTGAACCCCGACCTGCTCGTCTACTACGGGATCGGCATCGACATGGAGAACGTCGAGATGGTGCAGACGAACGACGACAACCCGTCCCACTTCCAGTCGATCCCGAAGGGCGCGATGGCCGTGACGATCGCCGAGGCGAGCACCCAGCGGATCATCTGGATCGGAGCTGCCCAGGGAGACATCGGTCAGAACCGGCCGATGGACGTCGTGCGCGGGCGCCTCGACTACGCCGTCGACGAGATGTTCGAGCGGTTCCCCAACTGACGCTCGCGGTCGCGGTCCGAGAGCGACCAACGAAAGAGGGCCGGCTCCTTGGAGCCGGCCCTCTTTCGTTCGTCCGCTCGGGCGCGAACGTCGTCTCAGGCGATCACTGCTGGATCTTGGACGACTTGCCGGCGACCGTCTGGGCCTTCTTCTTCGAGCTGCAGCAGCTGCCCTTCGCCTCGTTCGCTACGGTCGAGGCCTTCTTCTTGGAGGAGCAGCAGCCCTGCGAGCCGTCGAAGTTCTTCGACACGGTCTTGGCCTTGGCGCTGGAGCAGCTGGAGCTGCACGCGCTCTCGGACGCGACCGTCTGGGCCTTCTTCGACGAGCAGCTCGACGAGCACTCGGACTTCTCGGCGACCGTGGCCGCCTTCTTGCTCGAGCAGCTCGAAGCGCATGCGCCTTCGCTCGCGACCGTCTGAGCCTTCTTGGAGGAGCAGCACTCCTTCTTCTCCGACGCGACCGCCTGGGCCTTCGTCGACGAGCAGCTCGATGAGCACTCGGACGTCTCGGCGACCGTGGCCGCCTTCTTGCTCGAGCAGCTCGAAGCGCACGCGCCTTCACTGGCGACCGTCTGGGCCTTCGTCGACGAGCAGCTCGACGAGCACTCGGACGTCTCGGCGACCGTGGCAGCCTTCTTCGTCGAGCAGCACTCCGAGTCCTCGCCCGTCGCGCACGCCGAGGAGCACTCGGTCGTCTTCGCGACCGTGGCCGCCTTCTTGCTCGAGCAGCTCGAAGCGCACGCGCCTTCGCTCGCGACCGTCTGGGCCTTCGTCGACGAGCAGCACGACTGCGCCCCGTCGAAGTTCTTCGACACGGTCTTGGCCTTGGCGCCGGAGCAGCTCGAGCTGCACGCGCTCTCGGACGCGACCGTCTGAGCCTTCTTCGACGAGCAGGTCGACGAGCACTCGGATTTGTCAGCGACCGTGGCCGCCTTCTTGCTCGAGCAGCTCGAAGCGCACGCGCCTTCGCTGGCGACCGTCTGGGCCTTCGTCGACGAGCAGCTCGACGAGCACTCCGACTTGTCAGCGACCGTCGCCGCCTTCTTCGTCGAGCAGCACTGCTCGTCCGCGTTGGCGACGACCTGCGCCTTCGCCGACGAGCACGACTGCGAGTTCGCGACGGCCGCGGCGCGCGACGTCACGGCGCAGCACGACGAGCCCTTCGCCGTCTTCGAAACGACCTGCGCCTTCGTCGACGCGCAGTCGGACTGGCCGTCGAAATTCTTGGCGACCTTCGCGGTCTGCGCCTTGCTGGCGCAGGTGGTCGCCTGCTCGGCTTTGGAGCTCGAACAGGTCTGCGCGAACGTCGGCGCAGCGCCGAGCCCGAGAACGAGCGCGGCGGCGGCGATGCCTTTGAGGAGTGTCTTCATGGTCTGAGATAGCGAACGAGAGGCGAGCCCCTCCGTCCGCGATGGCTGCGGCCGGGAGCGCGCTGTCTGAGTGGATCGATTTGGAAGCAGTCGTGCGGTGGGAGGCGCGGGCTCCTCCCGTTTCGACGCCGCGCGACCCCGGACCTGAGTGGCTTCAGCGGGTGCTGGAACCGGATCGGGGCCGGAGGCGGCGCCCAGAAGATACGCCTTCCGGGAGGCCGAGGCGTACGTCGAAGGTAAGCGATCGTGACCGGGGATCCAGACCCCTGCATCCAGCGCGGGGCGCGGAGCTATAAGAGGGCGTGCCGCGCCCTCGGGAGCGGCGCCTCCTGACTCAAAACGGCGCTCGGCAGCGCCGCGGAGGACCATGGCGGACCGACGCACCCCCTCGCCTCTTCGCATTTTCGGAACCACGTCCGGCCTGGCCGGACTGGCGGTCGCGGCGTTCGGCCTCGGCCTGCGCGCGGCCCCTCCGGCCGAGGTCGACCCCCGCGACGCAGCGGCTCAGGTCTCCCTGGCACTTCAAGCCGCGAGCGAGGACGCGGCGATGTCGGTCGTTCAGGTCGAGGCCTACCGCCGAAGCCGGGGCCGGACGCGGAAGGTCCTCGATGGCTCGGGCGTCGTCGTCGACGCCGAAGGACTCATTGTCACCAACCATCACGTCGTGGACGGTGCGACCTCGTTCCGCGTCGTCTTCACGAACGGCACCGCCTACGGCGCACGCCTCCTCGGAGACGACGAGACGACCGATCTCGCGGTCCTGCGAATCGATGCCGACGTTGCGCTGCGGCCGATGCCGCTGCGACCGGAGCTGCCGCCCGTCGGCGAACTCGTCCTCGCCGTCGGCAACCCCCTCAGCCTTGGACACACGGTGACGCTCGGGGTCGTCAACGGCCACGGCCGGAGCGATCTCGACATCGCCGAGTACGAGAACTACATCCAGACCGACGCAGCGATCAACCCGGGCAACAGCGGCGGACCGCTGGTCGACATTCGCGGACGAGCCGTGGGCGTCACCGTTGCCGTCGGCCTCGCGTCGAACGGCGATGCCGGCCTCGCGTTCGCGATCCCCGCCGCGATGGTCCGCAAGGTCGTCGATGAGATCGTCGAGTTCGGCCGCGTCCGGCGCGCCTACCTCGGCGTCCGCACGTACTACCGCTGGGAGGCGGAGCGTGCGATCAGATCGGATCGAGACCGCGGCTACAGCGGTCGAAGCCGCGTCAAGGTCAAGGAGGTCCTGGAGGACACCCCCGCGGCGCGCGCAGGCCTCCGAGACGGTGACATCCTTCTCTCCATCGGTGGACGCAAGATGTCGGGTTCACAGAGCTTCACCAATGCTCTGATCGAGGCGTCTCCGAATGAAGAGATCCCCATTCGAGTCTGGCGCGAGGCTGGCGTGACGACGCTGAGGGTCGCCCTGGGCGAACGCTGATCGGAGAGGGGGGATCTCCCCCAGCGCCCTCCTCGCCGATTCCAACGGGGGGATGGACGCGCGCGCCCGTCGCAGCCAGGATGGGGTGATGGGAGCGCACGAGGCTTCGGGAGAGTGCGTCGCGGCGAAGACGGGCCACGCGCTCATCTCGCTGCGAGGTGACGATCCCGACGAAGAGCTTCGGTGTGAGGTGACCGAGGCGTTCGAGCTCGTCGCCACCACTCTCCGCGATCCGGAGAAGGCGCTCTGCCAAGACGCTGCGGTCGTGCTGGACGTGTGCCCCGGCACTCTGGTCACCAGCGTCATCGATGGCATGGGAGGCATGGCGAACGGACGCGAGGCGGCGCAACTCGCGGCGAGCGCCTTCGAGTCGATCGCTCCCCACTCGACGTCGGACGCGGCGATTCGGAGCGACATCGCCGCGGCGTTCACTCGCGCCCACGCCGACGTCGTTCAACACTGCCCCGGAGGCGGCGCCACCGCCGTCGCTGCCCTCGTCTCGAAGGACTGGGTCCAGGTGCTTCACGCAGGCGACGCCGAGGCGATCGTGATCTCGCGCAGCGGACGAGTCCGGTTCCGAACCGTCGCCCATTCGCCCGTGGGCTACGCGCGGTACGCCGGCGTCCTCGACGAAGAGGAGGCGCTTCACCACGCGGAGCGACACCTCGTCTCGAACGGCCTGGGCGTCGAAGGAATGTCGGTGCACGTGAGTCCGCGCATTCCGTTCGCGAACGGCGACACGCTCCTCGTCGCCACGGATGGCGTCACCGACAACGCCCGAGAGTCCGAGATCGCAACCACCCTGCGCTCGGGGTCCCTTGCCGTGAGCACCGAGCAGCTCGTCCGGCTCTGTCGCGATCGGATGAACCGCTCGCTCCTCGTCCCCCCCTCGACACGTGACGCGATCGGAAAGCCGGACGACCTGTCACTCGTGACCGTACGGCGTCGCGCGCGTTGAATCCGTAGGCAGCGCAGGCTGCAGCGACCGGTGCCCAGGACCTGACGTCACGGCACCGTCAGCACGAGCGCGCGCCCCGCGTGGCAGTCCGCTGCGCTCACGCGACAGGCGTGCGCGCTTCGCGGCTCACCGACGATCAGTCGTCCCCCGGAATCCGACGAAGGGAGCGCGGCGAGAGCGGACCCGAACGATCCTTCCGACGTCGGCGGCTCTGGGAGGATCGGCCGGCACCGAGCCCACGCGCCGCTCGCGTGCGAGAAGCACTCGACGCGGCCGCAGCCGGACGGGCCACTCGTCGGAGCGCCGACGAAGAGACGGCTCCCGAGGGAGGCGAGCGACGCTCCGAACCATCCCAGCGTCTCTCCGCGCAGGAGCGTCGCGTGATCGATGCCCCCGTCCACGCAGCGGACGATCTCGACGACGCCGCGCCCCGGCACTCCGACGGCGAGCTGACGCGCGTCGAGCGAGGCGAGGCTGGTGCCGTACCGCGCGCCCGCCGGTTCGCTGATGGGCGCGAGCTCCCAGACGAGCGACCCCTCGCCGTCGAACCCGAACACCCGTCCCGCGCCTGGCGCAGCGACGCCGTCCCCCGGTGCACCGACGACGAGCAGATCGTCGGTGAACTGGAGGGAGAAGCCGAAGGTCGCGGCCGTCGTCGGCCGAGGCGCGCGCAGCGTCCGTACCAGGTGCCAGGCTTCGTTGCGCCACGCGTAGATCAGGACCGCACCGGCAGCGGGGACGAGCCCATTCGGTCCGCTCGACCCGAGGGTGGGAGCGCCAACGGCGAGCCTCGCCGGCCGCCCGGGGCGGGCGTCGATCGAGAGCGCTGCGCCGAATCCGGCGCCGGCGTATCCCGGCGGCGGAGCGAGTCGGGACTCGGCGAGGACCCGGCCCGAGCGACGGTCGAAGCGATAGGCGACGACCTCGCCCGACGCCGGCCCTCCCGTCCCGTCGGCGCCCGGAGCCCCCACCACGAGGAGTCCCCCGTCGGCGGCCACCGCCGCGCCGAACCGCGCGCCGGCCCCGAGCCAGGAAACGGTCCACGGCGAACCGGGCGCGGCGTACCAGTCGCCGTCCTGCGTCCGGGCCGCGGCGTGGACCGCCCCGGAGCGCACGCCGCCCTCGAGCGACCGCGGTGCGCCGACGAACGCGACGTCGCCGTCGAGGGCGACCGCGGCTCCGAACTCGCCCTCGACCCCTCGAGCCGCGGCCGCGCGCTCGGCGCGGGTCGGCCAAAGGAACCCGTCGACCTGGGCCGCTCGACCCGCCGACGCGACGCACATGGCGAGCGCGGCGGCCCCCGCCCACGACATCTTCTTCATCCTCATTCGATCCTCCGAGGTCCTGCGGGCCGAGGACGAACGGCCGCAGGCTCGGTTGCGGGGATCCGAGGGGAATCCGAGCGACGGACGGCCGATACTCCTGGCGATGAGCCCGCCCACCCGCACAGAGCTCCGCGTCGGCAGCGTGCCGTACCTGGTCGGAAGGCCGCTCGACCTCGGGATCGGGGACGAGCCAGGGATCGACTTCAGGCGCGCGGTGCCCGCGCGGCTCGTCGAGGACCTCAGGAACGGTGACCTCGACGTCGCCCTCGTGTCGTCGATCGAACTGTTCCGCCGACCCGGCTATCGCTACATCGATGGGATCGCGGTCGCTGGAGAGAGCTACGTCGGCAGCGTCCAGGTCTTTCTCCGTCGTCCGATCCAGGAGGTGCGAAGCATCGCACTCGATCCGGCGAGCCGCGCCGCGGCGGCGCTGACGCGCACGCTGCTGCACGACCGCGACGGCGGTCCGCCCGAGTTCATCGAGGTCGCGCCTGGAGACGATCCGCGCACCGACTGCGAAGCGGACGCGTGGCTACGGATCGGCGACGCTGCGCTCCGCGAGACCCTGACCCTCGATCTCCCGGCCTGGAATCCGAGCGAGGAGTGGCGCCGCCGCACCGGCATGCCGTTCGTCTTCGCCGCGTGGATCGTGCGCGACGACGCGCCGATCGAGCCACACCTGGAGGCGTTCGCTCGAGCGCGCGTGAAGGGCCGGTCCGCGATCGCCGAGCTCGCGCGCGAGGCCGCTGAGGCCTGGTCGCTGCCTGAGTCGCAGTGCTTCGAGTACCTGTCCGAGGAGTGCAGCTACGACCCGGGGCCTGCGATGGGCCCAAGCCTCGCCGAGTTCCGTCGCCGCGCCGCGCTCGCCGGCGTGTGCGAGCCCGACGTCCTTCCGGACCCGATCTCACTCGTCCCGTGCACGGAGTGAGGGTCCCTTGCCGCGCCTGATCCGCGCACGAAAGTGTCCGCACTGCGGGGCTGCCCTCCAGAAGCCGATCCCGCGCACTTGCCCCGAGTGCGGCGGCTCGCTCCAGCAGCGCCATCTGAAGGCGGGGTGTCTCCACACGGGCCCGGCACTCTTCCTGGTGGGCGCGATCGTCCTCAGGATCCTCGGCCTCGCGTGAAAGGCGCGCCCGCGCCTTCCGTAGAAGGAAGGCGATGGTTTCCCTGCGCGTCTACCCCTCCGTCGACGGCGATCGAGCTCCCGGCGCCGACGACTACCTGTTCGTCGACACCGAGAACCTCCGCGAGGCGACCCGTGGCTCGGCCGGAAACGTCCTGGCGGCGCTCGCGTCGTTCTTCCTCCCCGGTCTCGGCCAGCTCGTCCAGGGGAGGCTGCTCTCGGCGCTCTTCCTGTTCCTCTCGACGTCGATCGGCTACGCGCTGTGGTTCCTGATCCTGCCGGGACTCGTTGCGCTGGTGCTGCACGTCGTGGCGATCGTCGACGCTGCCAACTGGAAGCGGACGAGCTGACCGCGCCCGGCTCGGCCTTGTACGGCCCAGGCCGGCGACCTATCGTGCCCCGATTGCACGCCGCCGGACGCGTAGGTTCGCGTGCTGGCGGCGGCTGTCGAGGATCAGCAGTTGGCGCGCACGCGAACGTCGAGGAAGACGAAGAGCTCGAAAGGGCCCAAGGAACGCTCCGGAAGCCCGATGCTCTTCGAGGACATCGGGGACGGCGGTGGATCGGCCGGCGGTGACGGCACCGCGTCCGGCGGCGAGGAGTCGGTCCCGCTGCACGAGGCAGCGCAGGCACGCTACCTCAACTACTCGCTGTCCGTCATCACGAGTCGAGCGCTGCCCGACGTGCGCGACGGTCTGAAGCCGGTCCAGCGGCGCATCCTCTACACGATGCTGCGCGAGCGCATGCTGCCCGACGCCAAGCCGCGCAAGTGCGCGGGCGTGGTGGGCTCCGCGCTCAAGGACTTCCACCCGCACGGAGACACGGCGCTCTACGACGCGCTGGTTCGGATGGCCCAGCCGTGGGTCATGCGCCACCGACTCGTCGACGGGCACGGAAACTTCGGCTCGCTCGACGGCGACCCGGCGGCGGCGTACCGGTACACGGAGTGTCGGCTCGCGCCCGCGGCGATGCCGCTGCTCGACGACATCAGGAATGGAACGGTGCCGTTCAGGCCCAACTACGACGGCACGAACGAAGAGCCCGTCGTCCTGCCGGCGCGCTTCCCGAACCTGCTCGTCAACGGCGGCTCGGGCATCGCGGTCGGGATGGCGACGAGCATCCCGCCGCACAACCTCGTCGAGACGCTCAAGGCCTGCACGAAGCTGCTCGCCGACCCCGAGGTCAAGGACTACCAGCTCGTCGCGGCCGACGCGGTCACGGGACCCGACTTCCCCACCGGCGGCCGGGTCGTCGCGTCGCGCGAGCAGCTGCGCGAGATCTACAAGGCCGGCTCGGGCAGCGTGAAGGTCCGCGGGACCTGCGCGATCGATCGCAAGCTGAAGACGCGCAGCTCGAAGACGCTCGTGATCTCCAGCCTCCCGTACGGCGTCAACAAGGCGACGTTCGTCGAGCAGATCGGACAGATCGTCGTCCAGCGCAAGATGGCGCTGATCCTCGACGTGCGCGATCTCTCCGCCGAAGACGTGCGGATCGAGGTCGACCTGAAGAAGGACGCGGACGAGCAGAAGGTGCTCGCCTACCTGCACCGGCACACGAGCCTGCAGGTCAACGTCTCGTTCAACATGACGTGCCTCGTGCCCACCGAGAACCCCGAGGTCGGCGCGCCTGCGCGGCTCGGGCTCAAGGAGATCCTGTGGCACTTCCTCCACTTCCGGCTGGAGGTCGTGACGCGGCGGCTGGAGAACGAGCTCGCGGGACTGGAGAAGCGCATCCACGTCCTGGAGGGCTTCGCGCTCGTCTTCGATGCGCTCGACGAGATCATCCGGATCATTCGCGCGTCCGATGGCAAGGCCGACGCCGCGAAGAAGATCCAGAAGCGCTTCCGTCAGCTCGACGCCGAGCAGACGGACGCGATCCTCGAGCTGAAGCTGTACCGGCTCGCGAAGCTCGAGATCAACCTCGTGCTGGAGGAGCTCGAGGAGAAGACGGCGCGCGCCTCGGACATCCGCGACCTGCTCGCGGAGGACTCGAGCGACCCGACGAGCTCGGGCCGCTGGGGCATCGTCCGCGAGGAGCTCGCCGAGATCCTCGGCGGCCTCGCGAAGACGAAGGAGGCCAAGCGGCGCACGCTGATCGAGGCGCCCGAGGAGGAGGTCGAGTACGCCGAGGAGGACTTCATCGTCGCCGAGGACACGCACCTCCTCGTGACGACCGACGGCTGGATCAAGCGGCAGAAGGAGATCAAGGAACCGTCGACGTCGCGGATCCGCGACGGCGACTCGGTGCTCGCGTGCGTCGCGGGTTCGACCCGCTCGACGGTGGGGTTCTTCTCCTCCGCGGGGACGTGCTACACGGCACGCTTCGCGGATCTCCCCGCATCGACCGGCTTCGGCGAGCCGATCCAGAAGCTGTTCAAGCTCAAGGACGGCGAGCGCATCGTCGCCGTGGTCTCGTTCGACCCTCGCACGCTCGACGGCAGCATCGACGAGGATCCGAAGAAGCCCGACGTCTGCCCGGCCGTGCACGGCTTCGCCGCGACGACGGACGGCTACGCGCTGCGCTTCGGACTCGACAAGTACGTCGAGCCGTCGACGCGCTCGGGGCGGAAGTTCGCGCGACCGGCCGCTGGCCAGTCCGTCGTCGACGTCGTCGCACTGCACGGCAGCGAGACGATCCTCGCCGTCACCGAGGGCTGCCGCGCCATCGTCTGCCCTGCCGAGGAGGTCAACTACCTCTCGGGCCCCGGCAAGGGCGTGCGGCTCATCAAGGTCTCCAGCGCCGACCGCCTGCTCGGCTTCAAGGCGAGCCGCGGCGACCGCGACCTCCTGACGGTCGAGACGAACCGCGGTGCGCAGAAGAACGTGTCGACCGTGAAGTACCGAACGACGTCGCGCGGCGGCGTCGGGACCGTCATCCAGAAGAACGGGAAGATCAAGCGGATCGTCCTCGACCCCGTGGCCGCGCCCACTCTCTAGCTCGATGGCGACCCGGAACAGGAAAGTCCACCGTTACCTTAACTGGGGCTCTACTGGCATTAGCCCGTGGTCTCACTGTTTTAGTCACAAGTTTATCTGCAGAGAAGGCAGCTTCTCTGGGCGGCTTGCACTTACACAGAATTATACCTTTCCCAGTCTGCAAAAGCACACGAAATCCTTTGAGTTTGGCGGAGTCAGCAATAAAGAAACTTCATTCAGATCCTTTGAAACTGGCCTTTCTCAGAGTTTTGGATGTGCTTGTCGTAGAAGAGGTAGGCATGGTTTGCTCTGAGCTTATATCCGCGACTGATTTAGTCTTGCAGTACGTTAAGG
>JBCCSK010000126.1:0-14625 GCA_039200205.1 Planctomycetota bacterium | reverse complement strand
CGCGGACGCTCTAAACCGGGTTTGGGTCGCTCGCCCGAGCGCAACGTTGAGTCGCGCTTCGAGAATACGTGCGATTCCAACGACCTCGTTCGCGAGAGCGGGATAGCAAATTCGCGATTCCGAAAACGTTTCCAGATCGTATGGACGCGACCTCTGGCTGGAACCTACGCAGGACTCCAGAGCCATAGCAATTCGGCGCGCCTTGGTGACCCTGCCTTCCAACGACGCACGACACACGGAATGGGAGGACCATGACCGTCCACTCGATGACCGCCGGGATCGCGAAGCTCCCGACTCGACGCTCTCCGCACAACGCACGACGAGGAACCGCGCTCCTCGCCGTCATCCCGCTCGCGATCCTGATGATGTCCGCGATGGTCGCGTTCGTCGGGACGGCCGTGGACACGAGTCGGGCGACCGTCTCGGACATGGACTCGTTCCGCGCACGGGCCGCGGCGCAGAGCGCCGCGTCCCTCGCGATCACGAGGATCTGGGGCGACTTCGACGACCTGTCCGGCGGCGCCGCCGAGATGTGGGCGTTCCGGGCGCACCTCGACGCGGTCGGGCTTCTCGACCAGGCGGACGCCAACAGGGTCGAGTGGGTCGACTACCTCGACACGCTGCGGCTGCCCCAGAATGCGGATGGCGACGCGTCGATCGACGGGGTCAGGATCGACCGGATCGACGCGCACCGCATCGACAACTGGGACTCGACGATGATCGTCATCGCCGTCGACGCAGTCACGTCGGCCGGTGAAGAGGGCTCGAGTCGAGAGCGCCGCAGCTCGATCGAGGAGCGGTTCACCGTCGCCCCCCCGGAGTGGAACGGCCTCGACTTCGCGCTCCTCGCGAGCAACATCAACTGCCTTCTGTGCCACACGACGATCGACAACGTCGAGCGCGCGTACAACACGAACTCGGCCCTCACCGGGACGTTCGACTCGGTGCGCATCGGGTCGATCGACGCGATCCACTTCCGCTCGGATCCCGATTCGAGCGTCGCAGGCATCACGCTCCTCGGACGAGACGCTCTGCTTGGCGACGGAACCGATGTCACGGACTGGGGCGACTTCAACCTCTCCGGCGCGAAGGCCGACGCCTTCGGCAGCGTCGAGAAGATCCAGGAGGACCGGTTCGGCAACCCGGAGTTCGACGACCTGCTCGTCTACGACCCGAGCAACCCTGACGCCGCGGCGAACCTGTTCCTCGACTTCCTCGACTACCAGGGTGCGACCGACTACGAGCTGCCGGAGAGCTTCCCGCCGCCGTTCCCCGACAATGGAGGCGTCGACCCGACCTCGATGCTGCCGCAGCCGGAGAATGCCGGGAACCGTAAGATCGACGACGGCGAGTTCTTCGCGACGGTCCTCGGACTCGAAGGCACCATCACCGGCGGCTCGATCTCGGTCATGGACCCGAGCGAGCGGATCTCGACCAACGCCCAGCGCAAAGCGATGATGGACGGTTCGGACAGCGTCCGCGACATCACCACGGGCAACGTCTACCTCCACGGAACCGAGGACGAGCCGCTGATCCTCGACGGCAACGTCGCGATCGACGGCGACGTCATCATCAGCGGAGTCGTGAAAGGCATGGGAACGGTCCGCGCGCGTGGCAACGTCTACGTCGTCTCCGACCTGCAGTACGCCGACGGCGGGCGCATGGACCGCACGTTCGGAGTGTCCAGCGACGGGACGGAGAACAACATCGCGATTGCCGCTGGCGGGAACATCGTCGTTGGCGACTACTACCGCCCGGCATGGGGCGAGGGCAAGCCGGCGACCGGCGAGAGCGACGGGAGCTTCAACTTCACCATGGACGAGCTCGCGATCTTCAACCGCATGGAGTGGATGAAGACGCAGCCGACCCTTCCCGGCAAGCGCGTCAAGGTCCAGACCGGTACGAAGGTCACCTACCAGGACGAGAAGGTCAAAGAGAAGTACCAGAAGACCGTCACGAAGTGGAAGTGGGTCAAGACCGGCAACAAGATCAAGCAGCCCCAGTTCAAGTGGATCACCGTCAGCAACGGACTCCCCGGTGAGTACGAGAAGACGGAGAGGGTGAAGGTCCCCAACGGCTTCAAGCTGGTGGACGAGAAGATCAAGGTCAAGAACGGGACCAAGACCGTCACCAAGACGCGCTGGGTCAAGACCGGCAACAAGATCGAGGTCAAGACGCCGATCTACGGCTGGAAGACCCCCCAGCACGACAACCCGTACTTCAACGCGTATCACACGCCGCGCTACTACTCCTTCACCGAGGGGTCGACGGTCCCGATCTACAACCGGGATGGCTACTTCGACCCGAAGACCTCGCACTGGATGAGCGAAGAGCACGCCGGTGAGTGGAGCGACGCGAAGCTGACCTACGCGAACCCGAAGAACCAGAAGGACTCGGTGCTCTACGGCGCGAACGGCGTCCCGAAAGCCGTCGTCTCGCAGATCAGCCCGACGAGCTCGTGGATCAGCCCCGAGATGATGCGCAAGACGATCGAGCAGCAGCTCGCGACGAAGGACGGCGGCAACCTCGTTCTCGAGATCGACGCCACGCTCTACAGCGCGAACAGCATCCTCGGAACGGTGCCCGACCGCGAGAGCCCGTTCACGAACGGCGAGCTCCTGGTCAACGGCGGGATCGTCGCCGCGGACGTCGGCATCCTCGCGCCGAACGGCACGACGGTGAACTACGACGTGCGAGGCGCTCGGGCGCTCTCGATCCAAGCCGACTCGGGGCTCGTGATCCAGCGCCGCCTGAGCACGCCCGGAATCGACTACTGATCTCGCGCTCCGAGGAGCTCCAGCGCGGAGCACCTCTGCGGGCCCCCGAGCGACACTCGCTCGGGGGCCCGCTCGCACTTGCTGCGTCCCATTGCGCGAAGCGAACGTCAGATTCCGTCCAAACTTCTAGAGAGCCCTGAAGCTCGACGTCGCACCCCACCGATACGGGGCCGGGATCGGTGCGCGGCGCACCGTATCGAGGGGCAGAGCAAGGAAGGGGAGGGCAGGACACATGTCCAGCCAATTGAGCGGTGGTGCACCGCGCATGGGGACGACTGCGTCCCAAAGTGGATCCGCGCTGATGGCGGTCATTCCGATCGCGATCTTCATGCTGGCGATCATGGTCGGCTTCGTCGGTGCGACGATCGACACGAGTCGCGGGAGCGTGTCGGATCTCGACACGTTCCGAGCACGCGCGGCCGCGCAGAGCGTGGCCTCGATGACGATCGCTGACATCTGGGGCGACTACGACGCGGCCGCCGGGGGCACCATGCAGCTCTGGACGCTGCGCGCGCACCTCGACGGGATGGGGCTGTTCGACCAGTCCGCCGCCGCCGAGATCACGATGACGAGCTACCTCGAGCGGCTCGGCCTTGCGCAGAACGTCGACGGTCGGCCGGTCGTCGGAGACGTCGAGATCGAGCGCGTCGCGCTGCACCGACTGGACGAGTGGGACTCGACCAGCCTCGTCATCGAGGTCGAGGCGGTGACTCGGAGCGGCAACAACGGGTCGAGTCGGGAGCGTCGCAGTGCGGTCCAAGAGACCTTCACGATCACGCCGCCGCAGTGGGAAGGACTCGACTTCGCGCTCCTCGCAACGAACGTGAACTGCCTCCTGTGTCACACGACGATCGACACCGTCGACCGCGTGTACAACCAGGACCAGAGCCTCTTCGGGACGTTCGATCAGGTCCGCGTCGGCTCGCTCGAGTCGATCCACTTCCGCGACGATCCCGACAGCCAGGTCGCCGGCACGCTCCTCATCGGCGGCGACGCGATCATGGGCGACGGCGATTCGATCACCGACTGGTCGCTGTTCAACCTCGACACCGCCGAGAAGCTCGATGGCAAGCTGATCGAGGACGTGTTCGGCAACCTGACCTACGGGGATCTGAACGTCTACGACCACGCGAACCCAGATCCGAACGCGTCGCTCTTCCTCGACTTCTACTCGTACGGTGAGGACACCGACTACGAGCTCCCGGAGAGCTTCCCGTCGCCCTTCCCGGACAACGGGGGCTTCGACTTCGACACTCTGACGGCACGCCCCGACCTCGCCGGGAACCGAATCGTCGACGACACCGAGTTCGCGAGCGCGACGCGCGGTGCGCGCGGCACGATCAGCGGCGGGTCGATCTCGGTGGTTCCGAAGGGCGACCAGATCACGACCGAGGCCGATCGACTCGCGCTGATCAGCGGCACGTCGACGAGCCTCGATCCCATCACGGACGGCAACGTGTACATGCACGGAACCGAGGCGAACCCGATCATCCTCGACGGAGACGTCGCGGTGGACGGCGACGTGATCATCAGCGGCGTCGTCAAGGGCCAGGGCGTGCTGCGCGCTCGGGGCAACGTCTTCGTGGCGGGCGACCTCATCTATGCCGACGGTGCCAGCACCGGCTCGGGTGAGCGTACGTACGGCTTCTCGAGCGACGGTACGGAGAACAACCTCGCAATCGCGGCCGGTGCCAACATCGTCGTGGGAGACTTCTATCGCCCCGCCTGGGGCGAGGGCTCTCCGACCGACGGTACGAGCGCGTCGAGCTTCAACTTCACGATGGAGGAGCTCGCGATCTTCAACCGCATGGAGTGGATGAAGACCCAGCCGACGCTTCCCGGTGAACGCGTCAGGATCCAGGTCGGCACGAACATCGTGACCTACCCGGAGCGCGTCCGTGAGTACTACCAGGAAGAGGTCACGAACTGGATCTGGGTCCCGACGGGCAACATGATCGAGAAGCCCGTCTACGAGTGGCAGAACGTGAGCAACGGTCTGCCCGGCGAGTACGAGGTCATCACGCGAGTGAGGGTCCAGATCGGCACCAGGCTCGTTCCCGAGGAGGAGCGCGTGGCCGACGGGACGCGGATGCGGACACGTTCGCGCTGGGTCGAGACAGGTGAAATGCTCACGCGCGAGGAGCCCGTCTACGAGTGGCAAACGCCCGAGCACCCGAACCCGTACTACAACTCGCTCCACCTGCCGCGCTACTACGCGTTCAGCGACGGATCGAGCGTCCCTGTCTTCAACAAGGCGGGCTACTTCGACCCGGCCACGGGGCACTGGAAGAGCGAAGAGCGCGCCGGCAGCTGGGATACGTCGAAGCTGACGATCGCGACGCCGGGTGATACGACGGACCCGCTCCTGTACAACTCCGACGGAACGCCCAAGGCCGTGGTCTCGACGATCGCGCCGACGGCCGACTGGATCGACCCCGCCCTTCTTCGCGGCATCATCGCGGCGGAGATGGCGGATCAGCCCGACGGCGATCAGCAGGTCGAGATCGATGCGACGCTCTACAGCGCGAACAGCATCCTCGGGACCATTCCGGACCGGAACAGCCCCGACACGAACGGGAAGCTGCTCGTCAACGGGGGCATCGTCGCGGCCGACGTCGGGATCCTCGCGCCCAGCGGGACGCAGGTGAACTTCGACATCCGCGGCGCCCAGGCGCTCTCGATCGCAGCCGACAACGGCCTCACGGTCGACCGCCGCTACAGCGCGCCGGTTCTCGCGTACTGATCCGAACGGTCATGGCCCCAGCGGGAAGGCCCCCGAGTGCGATCGCGCTCGGGGGCCTCTCTGTTGTTCAGGAGCATCAGCGGCGTAAGTCCTCGGTCTTCCTACCCCACTCAGAGCCCCGCGGACGGCCGCCAGAAAACTCTTCCGAACCGATCAGGTCCAGCGTCTCGCTCGCTGACCTGCACCGGGGCCCTCTTCGGGTCGAGACGGCCAGACGCTGCGCGTCGACACGCCTCGAGTTCGAGGGTCCCGGATGGCGATGAATCCTGCAGGGGACGGTGCGCAGCGCGCCCGCAGACCTTCTAACCAAGCTCCGCGTCTACGGAGAACCCATGATCCGCTCGATCTCCGCCTCACTCCCGGGGCACTCCACGCAGTCGCGAACCCGAGGAACCGCGCTGCTCGCGGTCGTCCCGATCGCGATCCTGATGATGTCGCTGATGGTCGCGTTCGTCGGAACGACCGTCGAGACGAGCCGCGCGCACGTGTCGGGAATGGACTCGTTCCGCGCGCGGGCGGCCGCGCAGAGCGTCGCGTCGATCGTCATCGCCGACCTGTGGGGCGACTTCGAGGCGATCTCCGCGGGCGACGAGCAGATCTGGACCTTCCGCGCCCACCTCGACACGATCGGGCTCCCGGACCAGGCGGGGAACGATCCCGTCGCGTGGTCCGACTATCTGCCCACCGTCGCGCTCGCGACGAACGTCGACGGGGACCGCGCGATCGACGGCGTCGAGATCGAGCGCGTCGCGGTTCACCGCATCGACCGCTGGGACGCGACGGACATCGTCGTCGAGGTCGACGCCGTGCTGCGCGCGGGCGAGGACGGTTCGAGCCTCGAGCGCCGGAGCTCGATTCGCGAGACGTTCACCGTCCAGCCGCCGGAGTGGGACGGCCTCGACTTCGCGCTGCTCGCGAGCAACGTGAACTGCCTCCTCTGTCACACCACGATCGACAACGTCGATCGGGTCTACAACCAGGACATGTCGCGCTACGGTTCGTTCGAGCAGGTCATGATCGGCTCGATCGACGCGATCCACTTCCGCTCCGACCCCGACTCCCAGGTGGCGGGCGTGATGCTGATCGGCGGTGACGCGATCGAAGGCGACGGACACGACATCAAGGACTGGTCGGCGTTCAATCTCCGCTCGGTCGTCAGGACCGACATCAACATCGTCGAGGACGTCTTCGGTGACTTCGTGGACGACAGGCTCAACATCTTCGATCCCGTCTCCCCGGACATGAACGCGAACCTGTTCCTCAACTTCTTCAAGTACGACGACCAGGTTCCCTACGACCTGCCGGATCGCTTCCCGCCGCCCTTCACGGACAACGGCGGATACGACCTCGCGGCGAACATGCCGCGCCCCGACCTCGCCGGCAACCGAATCGTGGACGACACCGAGTTCGAGGTCGCGACGCTTGGAATGACCGGGTCGATCAGCGGCGGCAGTATCTCTGTCTTCAAGAAGGGCAAGGTGATCAACAGCGCTGCCGAGGTCGCGAAGATGGTGGCCGGCAACGCGGCGTCCGTCAGCGGCGTCACCGACGGGAACACCTACCTCCACGGCACCGAAACGGACCCGCTCCTGCTCGACGGCGACGTCGCGTTCGACGGCGACGTCATCATCAGCGGCGTCGTGAAGGGAATGGGAACCGTGCGAGCGCGCGGGAACGTCTACATCACGTCGGACCTGATCTACAGCGATACGTACGGCGCGAACGATCCGAACCGCACGTACGGCATGAGCGCCGACGGCACCGAGAACAACCTCGCGATCGCCGCCGGCGGCAACATCGTCATCGGCGACTACGCGCGCCCGGCCTGGGGCGGCACCGACACGACGGACGGGACGAAGGCGACGAACTACAACTTCACGATGGAGGAGCTCGGCATCTTCAACCGCCTCGAGTGGATGAAGACGCGCGCGACGCTCCCGGGCAAGGCGAAGAAGGTGCAGGTCGGCGAGAAGATCGTCGAGTACCCGGAGAAGGTCAAGCAGAAGGTCCCTGTGATCGAGCCGGTCTACGAGATGCAGCCGACCGGGAAGTTGATCAAGAAGACCGCCTACAAGAAGGTGAAGTACAACAACGGGCTCCCGCCGCCCTACTACGAGGAGTGGACGAAGAAGGAGTTCAGCCACTACTACTACGTCGAAGAGACGAAGAAGGTGCAGGTCGGCACCAAGGTGGTGAACAAGACCAAGAAGGTGAAGACCGGCAGAATGCTCACGAGGGTTGAGCCGGTCTACGGCTGGAAGACGCCGGAGCACCCGAACCCGTACTACCAGCCGCTCCACAAGCCGCGCTACTACAACTTCAAGGAGGGTCAGGTGATCCCGATCTTCCGCAAGGACGGCTACTTCGATCCGGTGAGCAAGCACTGGATCAGCGACGAGCTCGTGGAGGGCTGGGACGACACGAAGCTCGCGTACGCGGACCCGAAGAACGCCAAGGACCCGTACCTCTACGATGCAGCGACGGGCAAGGCCACGGCGGTGGTCCAGTCGATCTCGCCCACCAGGGGCTGGATCGACCCCGAGCTCCTGCGTTCGCTGATCCTCGATTCCCAGGTCGAGGACGTCGACAGCAGCAAGACGCTGGAGATCGACGCGACGCTCTACAGCGGGAACAGCATCATCGGAGTCATCCCTGCGCGCGACAGCAAGGGCACGGACGGAACGCTCCTCGTGAACGGCGGTCTCGTGGCCGCGGACGTCGGCGTGCTCGCGCCGACCGGGACCCAGGTCAACTACGACATCCGCGGCGCTCGCGCCCTGTCGATCACGTCCGACATCGGACTCGTGATCAGCCGGCGCTTCAGCGCGCCCGTCGTGAACTACTGATCCGACGCGCTTGTCGCACGAGCGGGCCCCGCGGCAACCCTGCCGCGGGGCCCGCTCTCGTTCAGCGGAGCGGCGGCGCGCCCCGCCGCGCGTGGTACGGCAGGACCTGGAGCGATCCGTCCTGCCGCTCGAGGGTCAGGCTCCGCGCGACGTAGTCGCGCGCGAAGCGCTCGTCACCGATCACGTCGGCCTCCCACGGGTTGACGTCGAGCGATCCGCCGGGCTGCAGCACGGCATTGCCCAGGAGCAGGTAGTCCGGCTCCTGATCGAGCACCCAAGCACCGTCGTGGCGGTGGTGCCCCTTGACCCCGACGCCCTCCAGGTCGGGGTCGACGTCGAGGAACGCGTCGTGCGTCAGTCCGAGCACGTCCACGACGGGCAGACGGCTGGACCACCCGAACGCGCCGATCGGCGAGATCGCGACGCGCGCCCCCTCGGGCGCGCCGTCGCGAAGGGCGCTCCCCACCGTCCTCCACCAGTCCTCGAAGAAGTGCGCCTCGAAGACCGCCTGCGGTCGGGCGACGAGTCCGCCGAGCGTCAGCGCGACCGCCGCGCCGGAGGCCGCGACCCGCGCGCGCGCGGAACCGAGCGCGGCGATCGAAGCCGTCGCGGCGAGCGCCGCGAGCGCCGCGTAGGGAACGAGGAATCGGCCGTAGACCATCCAGTCCCCGCCGACGACGAGCACCTGGATGAGAGCGAGGACCGCGCCGATCCCGATCGCGCGAAGCACCGCGCGGTCGCGCGGGACGAAGGCGCCGAGGAGGAGCAGGAGAGCAAGCCCACCCTCGCCGCCCGATCGGACGAGGTAGCGCGCTCCGTACTCCAGCTCGACCGCGAGCGGGAGCGTCTTCACGTAGTACGCGTGCGGCAGCAGCGTGCCGTAGATCCCCCACCGAACCGCGGTCGTGACGAGCAGGACGACGGCGGGCAGCGCCGCGATCGCGAGCTCGCCTCGCCGCGGCAGGCGCGCGAGCCCCCAAGCGATCCAGACGACCGCGACCTCGGCGCGGAGCGCGACCGCGATCGAGAAAGCGACCGAACCGGCGAGCAGCGCGGCCCTCGAGCCGCTCGCGCTCCATCTGCCGAGGCGCTCGACGCCGATCGCCACGGCGGCGGCAGTCGGGACCGTCCCGAGCCCGGCGTTGGCGTGCCACGCCACCGCCGGGGAGAGCGCCACGAGCCAGGGGGCGAGGGCTGCGATCGGACCGACGAACAGGCGCTGCGCGCAGCGGCCGACGGCGACGACGAGCACCGCGACGGACAGGATCCCGATCGCGGGCGACCAGACGGCCGGGTCGATGCCGAGCCAGACCCCGACCCCGCAAACGGCGAGCCACAGGGGAGAGGTCGCCCCCTCGACGGCCGGGTCGCCGACGTTGAACACGAGCCCGTGGCCGTCGAGCCAGTGTGCTGCGTAGCGGTAGACGACGTAGTCGTCGTCGACAGGCCCGGTTCCGAGGAGGGAGGCGGCGTGCGCAACCGCGACGAGCATCGCGAGTCCGCTCCAGAGCGGGAGCGCCCCGCGGCCTCCTTCATCGCGCGTCACGTCGTCTATCGCCAAACCGCGCCGATCGTAGCGGCCCGGCACTCACGATCGCGTACCGGCCCGCGTATCGTGGGCAAGGACCGCTCGTCCGTTGAAGATCCTCCTCGCCTCCGCGCCGCACGCCGACACGTTCGGCTACTCGATGCCCCCGCCCGGACTGCTCCGCCTCGGCGGCGCGCTCCGCGACGCCGGCCACGACGTCGCACTGGAGGATCTCGCCCACCGCCTCGCCAGCGGGGCCCTGGAGAGCGGGGACGGCCTCGCCGCCGGCTCGTTCGCGCTGCTCGCCGGTCGCGGGCGGCCCGACCTCCTCGGCCTCTCGGTCATGGGCGCGACCCTCCCGGTCGCTCTCCTGATCGCCGAGGAGTCCAAGCGCCACTGGCCCGAGGTCCCCGTCATTCTCGGCGGCCCAGGCGTCAACGGGACCGACACGACGATCCTCGAGCGCTTTCCCTCCGTCGACGCGGTCGCGCGCGGCGAGGCCGAACGAACGCTCGTCGAGCTGTGCGGCGCGATGGCCGACCCGACGCGCCCATTCGGCGACGCCTGCGCCGGCGTCGACGGCATGACGCACCGCGGGGACGGCGACGTCCGACGCGCGCCGGATCGGGCGATGATCCGCGACCTCGCCGAACTGCCCGGCTACGCCTGGGAGATGCTGCCCTCCATCGCCCGCTACAAGGAGGTCACCGGCGAAGCCGACGGCCTCGTGCCGATCGACTCCGGTCGCGGGTGCGCGTACGACTGCTCGTTCTGCTCGATCGGGCGCACCTGGCGGCGTCGCTCGCGCACGCTGCCCGCCGATCGACTCGTGCGGGAGGTCGCCGCCCTCCGGGGGATCCCCGGCGCGCGGCGCGCGTACCTCTGCCACGATCTGTTCGGCGCCGACCGCGCGCACGCGCTCGAGTTCTGCGAGCGGATGACGGACGAGAACGTCGAGGTTCCCTGGGAGGTCCGCGCGCGCGCCGATCACCTGGACCCGGAGCTCCTGGAGTCGATGGCGCGCGCCGGCTGCGACCGCGTTCTGCTCGGGATCGAGTCGGCCTCGCCGCGCGTTCGCGAGCGGAACCAGAAGGGGATGCGCGCGGACTTCGACCCGATGACGACCGTGGACGCGTGTGCCGCGGCAGGGATCACGCCGATCCTCTCGCTGATCCTCGGCCTGCCGGGCGAGGAGGACGAGGACCTGGACGCCTCGCTCGACTTCTGCGCCCGCGCTGCGCTGCGCGCGGGCGTCAACCTGTCGCTGCATCTCGTCAACCCGCAGCCGGGCTGCGCGCTCGGCGACGAGTTCGGAGCCGAGGCACGACCCGTCGACGACGTCCCCCCGGACATGGCCCTCGGCGCCGGCACGTCGGCGCCCGAGCGGGCGCTGATCGACGCCCACCCCGACCTCTTCTCGACGTGGGCGCTGCTCCCGATGGAGCGGGCTCGCCTCGACGAGCTCGTGTTCCTCAGCGGCGAGCTGGGCGAGGTGCTGATGCGCTACCCGCGCACCTTCGCCTCGCTCCTCGCGCTGAATAGCGACGAGACCGCGCTCGGTCTCGCGCGCGCACTGCGCGACGACGGACGCTCGTTCGAGACGTTCGCGCGCGAACGGGCCGCCGTGCGCGGCGTCGACGGCGTGGCGCTGGTCGAGGACCTCCTCGCCTGGGAGACCGCGCTCGTACGCATCGCTGCTCGCGGCCCGCGACGGCCGCGGCCGGAGCGCTGGCGGGTCGGCGCCGAGCTCGTCGACGTACGGCGCGATCTCGCGGCGACGACCGGCGCCCTCGTCCGCGCGCTCGACGGGCGCCGCACGTTCACCGAGGCAGCGCGCCCGCTCCGCACGTTCGCCGTCACCGCGCCGCCCCCCGCGCCGGGTCGTCTCGGGTCGGTCCGCACGCTCAGCCTCGGCGAGGGCGCCGCACGCATCGTCCGCGAGGTCGAGCGCGCCCGAACGCCGGGCGAGTGCGCGCGCATCGCGTCGACGCTCTCCCGAGCGAGGCTCCGCGACGTCGCTCTGCGCCTCGTCGACAGCGGCGTCCTCGTCCCGCCTGCCGCCGAGACCATTCCGTCACCGCCGCTCCTGGAATCCCGATGATCCAGATCCAAACCCACGACTTCCCCGTCTCGCTCGCGTTCCCGCCGCAGGGTCACTGGACGCAGCCGCACCTCGCCATCCCGTGCCTCAAGGCGTGGCTCCATGCGCACGGATACGCGGACGTCGAGCAGATGGACCTGTCGGTCGAGGCCTTCGATCGGTTCCTGACGCCGGACTACCTCGAGCGCGCGCGGGCTCTCGTCCAGGAGCGGCTGCCGCTCGACCGCTTCGACGCGGAGCGCCTTCCCCTCGGCGAGATGCGCGCGTGGCGCGCGGCCGTCGAGAGCGCGGTGTCCGCCGAAGCCTTGGTCGATCGCGTCGAGGAGGCGAAGGCGATCCTTCGCGGCGAGGACGGCTTCTGGGATCCGGATCGGTACGTCCCGGCCGTGCGGACGCTCTACCACGGGCTTCGCCTCGTCTCGGCGGCCCACTACCCGTCGGAGCTGACGCCGCACAACTTCACGATGGGCTACTCGAACGACTCGTCCGAGGACGTCCTGGCGGCCACGCTCGACGAGGAGCAGAACCCGTTCATCGCGTTCTACCGCGAGGACGTCCTGCCGCGCCTGGTCGCGCGCCGACCGCGCGTGCTCGGGCTGTCGGTCCTGTACGGGAGCCAGCTCATTCCCGCGCTCACGCTGGGACGGATGGTCAAGGAGGCGCTGCCGGACTGTCACGTGACGATGGGCGGCGGTTTCCTGGCGTACATCGGCGACAAGGTCATGTCCGTGCCCGCGATGGCGGACTGCATGGACTCGATCGTGTTCCACGAGGGCGAGCGCCCGCTGCTCGAGCTGTGCGAGGTCCTGCGGACGGGCGGCGAGCTCGCGTCGATCGGGAGCCTCGCGTGGTGGGACCGGAGCGGCGACCGGACGCGCTCGGTTCGCAACGCGCCGGCCCATCCGATCAAGCTCGACGAGGCGCCGATCCCCGACCTCGACGGCCTCCCGCTGACCAAGTACTTCTCGCCGCGCGTCGTGATCCCCTACGACGTCAACCGCGGCTGCTACTACGGCGAGTGCACGTTCTGCACGCTGCCGACCGTGATCGGCCCCGGCTATCGGACGCGTTCCGCAGAGACGATCGCGAAGCACGTGACAGAGCTCCGCGATCGCTACGGCTCGACGCACTTCAACTTCATCACGGACTGCATGCCGCCGGGGATGATCCAGGACCTGCCCGAGCAGCTGATCGAGGCGGACGCGGGGATCACGTGGTGGGCCGATGCGAGGATCGAGCCGAAGGCGTACGACGCCGAGGGTGCGAAGACGCTGTACGAGTCGGGCTGCCGCAAGCTGCTGTTCGGCTTCGAGTCCGCGACGAAGCGCATCCTGAAGATGATGATGAAGGGCCAGAGCCTGAAGTCCGTCGTCGAGGTTGCGACCAACTGCACGGACGCGGACATCAGCGTGACCTTCTACGCGATGGTCGGCTTCCCGACCGAGACGCTCGAGGAAGCGCGCGCGACGCTGCGCTTCATCGAGGAGCACAGCGACGTCGTTCGCGAGGTGTCGCTGCAGACGTTCCACATCGACGAGGTCGCGAAGACGTACAAGCAGCCCGAGCAGTTCGGGATCCGGGTCCTCGACGCACCAGGCGATCTCTCGCTCTACCACGACTACCTCGCGAAAGAGGGCATGACGCAGGAAGAGGCGGCGGAGATGTTCGAGGAGATGATGGCCTCGTTCCGCGAGAACCTCCCGATCTTCTCGGGCGACAACATCTTCTACTTCATGCAGAAGAGTCACTACTTCCTGCACCTCGCCGAGGGCACGACGCCCGACGAATTCGCGGCGCGCTGCGCCGAGCGGACGGCGGCACGCGAGGAGCGCGGCGCCGACGACGACCTCGAGGTCAGTCCGTGGCTCACCGGCGTCGCGATTCCGTTCAGCCACGCCGAGTGCGTGCGAACGCTCGGCGACCCGCTCGCCCGCGCGGCGCGTCCCGACTTCCTCACCGGACGCTTCGTCCGCGACGCCGAGGAGATCGCGGAGGCGCGCCTGGCGCCGCTGGAGCGCCGTCCGCGCGCGCTCCTGTACGACCCGGAGAACGGCGAGTTCGTCGAACTCAGCCCGGACGGCGTTCGCGTGCTCGACGCGCTGCGCGCCGCCGGTCGACTCGACGCACTGGTCGACGCCCAGCGAGCGCGCGGCGCCTCGGACGCCGCGATCGAGAAGCTCCGTACGTTCGCCGCCCAGCTGCACCGGCTCGGCGCACTGCGCCCTGCCGGCGCTACGCTCACCCCTGCTGCGCGACGTTCGCGCAGCTCCGTCCTACTGAACCCGGAGGTCAGCCGTGTCGAACAAGCGTGACGAGAACGTCGAGAACGAAGAGGCCAAGGTCGAGAAGCCCAAAGCCCCCGAGTCCGCGGGCGGTGATGCGCTCGATCTCGAGGGAATGGACCTCAGCGTCGAGACCGTCGAGGAGCGGATCAGTCCGAGTGAGACCAACGTGTTTGACAAGTAGTTCCAACGCCGTAAGGCGTTGGACCAGAGAAGACTGACGCCCCACTGAGCAACGCCCCCCCCCTCAACCACCGCGCCCCCCCCAGCCAGCCGCTCGACCCTTCCCGGCCACCCCGACCGCTGGCGGGCATTTGGCGCGCCGACGGGCGCCGACGGTCATGTGAT
>JBCCSK010000125.1:0-14686 GCA_039200205.1 Planctomycetota bacterium | reverse complement strand
GGTGGCGGACGCTCCAAACCGGGTTCAGGTCGCTCGCCTCGAAGCCCTCGCCGTCGTTAGCGCACCGTCACGACGCCGTCGGCCCAGGACGATTCGTCGAGCGGCGCTTCGAGGGTGTCGGCGTCGGTCACGACGCGTGCGAGGACCGCGTGCTCGGGGAACCAGACGACGCCGGACCGGCCGCCCTCGATGAACGCGCGGTCGGTCAGCGAGTCGCGGCCCGCGTGAACGATGCGGATCGAGAGCACGGTCCCGTCGCGGTCGAGCACCTGGACGTAGCCCGACGCGAAGGACGGGTTCTCGACCTCGAAGCGCGCGCGGACGACGCGGAGAAGAGCGATCTCGAGCGCCTCTCGATCCTCGCGAGCGTCGATCAAGACGCGCTCGGTCTGGAAGCTCGCGGAGGGGTCGCGCACGACGAGCTGGAGCTGCTCGAGGTTCAGATCGGGGAACGCGAATCGGCCCTCGTCGTCCGTCGTCGCAACGGGCCACGCGTCCAACTCGGGCGCGTCCGGCGACCACGGAATCCGCGCCTCGACTCGGATCCCGGAGAGACCGAGTCCCTCACCGTCGACGATGCGCCCGGCGAGCGGACGCTGCTCCCTCGCACTCGGCCAGCGCAGGACGAGCCCGCGCGTTCCCGCGGGGACGTCGCAGCGCTCGAGCATGTCGAGCGTCTCGACGTCGATTGCGTGGATGTCGTAGGTGACATCGCGCAGACCGTCGAACGCGAAGCGATCGCTCGTGCGAAGCAACGGGACGGAAGCGGCATTTTCTCTCCCTCCCATCAGCGCCTCCAAGGTCGCACGCATCCGAAACGTCACGCCGTCGACCTGATCGTCGAACACCCCGAACGACTGTGTTCCGCCGAGCCAGACGAACACGTCACCGCGCGTCCGTCCCTCGATCGTGCCGTCGATCGACAGCGACGGCCGGTCGAGCACCAGCTCGATCGGCTCCGACGCGGGGAGGCGAACCTCACGCTCGACGGGCAGGCGCCGCTCCGCCACCGCCCGAAGCGTGGCGACCGGCGCCGACGGCAGCTCGTTGATGCGGACCTGGAATGCGCCGCTCTCACCCGTTCGCACGGTGAGGCCGCCTGTCGTGACCCACGCGCCGGCGACGGGCGTGCCGCTCGCGTCGACGACGCGGCCGGTGAGGTGCCCGGGCTCCGCAGCGACGGGATAGAGGACGACGACGGCGGTTCCCGCGGCGATCACGTCGACGTCGGCGTGGCGCGTGCGGTAGCCGGGGTGTTCGAAGACGAGCATCGATCCGTCGATGAGCGGGAGGTCGCTGAGCTCGAACGACCCGTCGGCGTTCGTTCGGGTCTCGCGCTCCTCGACCCGTCCTCCGTCGCGTCCATCGCTGCGCGCGAGGTAGATCTTCATGTCCACTTCGCCTCGCACGCGGACTCCGGCGAGCGCGCGACCATCTTCGTCGACGACGATCCCGGCGCCGTCGACGGCGGGCAAGACAAGCAGCTCGACGGGCCGCCGGCTCGCGCCGACGAACGGCCCGACCGTGGGGTGGGACAGCACGGTCCAGCCGTCGGAGACGACGTCGAGCCAACCCTCGACGGGCGCATGGATCTCGAAGCGGCCGAGTGAGTCCGTCGTCGCGGCGACATGTTGCGCGGCCCCAGGATCGGTCCCCGAGCGGACCGCAACCTCGACACCGGCCACCGCCGTGCCGTCCAGCGAAAGGGCCCGTCCGCGCAGGACGTCGGACTGTACGCTCGCTGCGGGACGCTCGATTCGCTCCGCGCTTGCGCGCCTTCGCGTCCCCACCTCGACCGCCTCGATCGGAAGATCACCCGTCGACCCGTCCAAGAGTCGGGCGACCCCGTCCTCCGACTCGAGCTCGATTTGATCTCGGCTCGCGGTCGCGGTCACCCGCCAGCCGACGAGTCCAATGGCGACGAGGCCAATGGCCGCGATAGCGAGCTTCGTACCGGTACCCATGAGGAGTCCTCCGTGAGCGAGTGCCGCGTCGCGACCTCTGCGTGCCGCAAGGAGAGCGAGAGAGCTGAGCCAGCGCGATCCGTCGCCGTCCGTCGCGCGCTCGAGGTCCTCCCGAAGGAGGTCGAGACCACGTGCGATACGCGTGCGAATGGTCTTCTCAGGAATCCCGCAGGACCGCGCGATGACTGCGACCGGGTGCCCGCAAAGGAACCGCTGCACGATCGTGGTCCGGTACGGCTCGCGCAGCCGGCCGATCGCATCGACGACGACGCGCTGGAGCTCGAGTCGTTCAAGGGGTGACGGCGACGGGGGGACGGCTTCATCGCGCGCAGCCCCCTGGTCCCGCACCGCCCTCCGAGCGTTCCCGCGCGCGTCTCGCTGCAGCGCGCGCAGCACGGCAGTCCTGAGCCACGAACGGTTCGCCGGCCGACCCGCGGCGCGCGCACGCCAGCCCCGGATCCACGCGGATTGCGCCGCGTCAGCCGCCGCCGCCGGGTCCACGGCAAGCGAAGTGGCGAACCGCTCGAGCCACGCTCCGTCTTCGGCGAGCTCGCGCAGGGCGCGATCGCTCAGGGGAGCAGAAGGCCGATCGGGCTCGCGCCCGTCGCAGGGACGGTCAGGCATGGGGACCACGCCAGTACAAGCCCACCGCGTGCGTCAGTGCCTCGACAGGATGCGAGAAACGTGGCGGACCCAAGGGCACCGCGAGCGACGGCCAAACGGAGCGGCCCCGATTCGCGGGCGTCGGACACTCTCGGAGGAGACCGCATGGACCCGTCCCCGGAACGACCCCTCGCGAAGAACGCCTGCGCGATCGAGCGCATCGCGAACGCCCCCGACCCTCGATCGACTAGCGCGCGGCTCCTGAGACGTTGAAGTTGCCCAGGTTGATGGAGAAGTAGGCCGCCACCTCAGTGTTCGCGCTGACAGGGTCGCCTTCCTCCGTCCGCCAGGTCACCGCCCCGAAGGACACGGCGCCGTTGTTGCTCCAGGGAATGGTGATGCCGGCGCCCAGTGCAAGTTCGACGTTACCGTTGTCTCCCCCGCTCGGTCCGACAGCGCCGCCGACGAAGAAGTCGAAACCCAAACCACACGAGCTCAGGAAGTTCGCCCAATCGCCTAGTTCTTGCCAGTGCGGCCTGTATCCCACCGCCACGCCCGGAATCGCAGTCGGATCAAGACCCTCTTCTACGGCAATGGCGGTCAGCGTGCTGAAGTAGGGACCAGCCTTGAAGAGCGCGTCTTCCTTGGGAGTCCTCACGCGCCTCAGCTGGACCGGATTCTGAGGATCGGCCGCCTGTACATCGACGGTTGTTCCGGTGACGGAGAGAGCGGTGACCCCCTCGAGAAGCAGATCGAATGCCTCAGTATCGGTCGAGCCAGACGCGCTTCCGGGCGGCCCCTCCGCGATGGTCATCTCTCCATCAGCACCCTCTTGCTCTTCGAGACGCCCTAGCTCCTTCAGCACGGAGAGCGCGTTCTTCGCCGAGAGCTCACTCACGATCGTCTCCGTGGGGACCGCCGCGTACTGGAACGCTCGCGCAGAAACCGTCCGCCCACCACCACACGAGACCAGCAGCAACGCGAGAGCGAGCAAGACGCCGATCGATCCGGTCACAGACTCTCGAAGCGCCGTCCGTCGCGGTCCAAGTGGGCGTATCTGGTAGATCAACATGGAGGTCCTTCAGAGGCAGTGAACGTGTGGAATCAAAGGCGAAGACCGGCAGGTCTGGCGCTCTCCGGGCGCATCTCAGGCCACGAGCGGCGAGTCACTCCTACGTCACTCTTCTCCTTCTTTTCTTGGAGCCTCACCGACGCGTACCGCGGGACGGGTGCGATCTCCTCGGGCACCGCACGGCATCGACGTGGCGCATCGCTAGGATGCTCGAGCACCCCATACGACGGTCCACAGCACCCTCACGGCCATGCACCGCACCCTCTCCCTCGCCCCCATCGCTCTCGTTCTCGCGTCCTGCGCTTCGCACGAGGACAGCTCGTCGTCCGACGTCGCCGACATCCGGACCGAAGAGGTCTCGTACACGGCGAACGGCACCGACCTGAAGGGCTACTTCGCGATCCCCGCGAACGCAGGCGGCGACGTGCCGGGCGTCCTGATCGTCCACGAATGGTGGGGCCACAACGACTACGTTCGGAGCCGCGCCGAGCAGCTCGCGCGTCTCGGCTACGCCGCCTTTGCGCTCGACATGTACGGCGCCGACAAGTCCGCGACGCACCCCGATGACGCGACCGCGTTCATGAACGAGGTGATGGGCAACTACGATCGTATGGAGGCGAGGTTCAACGCAGCCGTCGAGGTTCTCAACGCCCAGACCGGCGTCGACGAGCGGCGCACGGCCGCGATCGGGTACTGCATGGGCGGCGCGATCGTCCTGCGCATGGCGCGGGGCGGCGCCGACCTCGACGCCGTCGCGAGCTTCCACGGTGCAATCGGCGCGAGCGCGCCCGAGACGGCTGCGCCGATTCGCGCACAGCTCCTCGTCTGCAACGGCGCCGACGACCCGTTCGTGACGCAGGAGCAGATCACCGAGTTCAAGACCGCTCTCTCGGACGTCGAGATGGAGTTCATCAACTACCCCGGCGTCGTCCACGGCTTCACCAACCCGGGCGCGACGGGCAAGGGCGAGGAGTTCGGACTCCCGCTGCGCTACGACGCCGAGGCTGACGCCGACAGCTGGCGCCGGATGCGCGAGCTCTTCGAGCACGCGCTTTGACGCGACGGAGCGCGGGGTGTCGCTTCGCGGACTCGCCATCGGCGCCGTCTTCGGCTTTGGCGCCGCGCTCCTCGGTTTCGGTCTCGGGAGCGTCGACGCGACGGCACTCGAGGGCCTGAAGGACCGAATCTCGCCGATCGGGGCGATCGCGCTCGCAGCGATCGCCGTTCCGCTTCCGCTGCTCCTGCACGAAGTCGGGCACGCGCTGGCAGGGGCACTGGTCGGATTCCGCTTCGTGCTGCTGGCGATCGGTCCGCTCCTCGTCGAGCGTGGTCCGCGCGTGAGGCTGCACGGTGACCTCTCGCTCTACGGCGGCCTCGCCGCGATGGCGCCGCGCGACGGGGACGACCTCGTTCGGAAGATGGCGTGGACGACGGCGGGCGGTCCGCTCGCGAGCCTGGCGACGACGCTCGGCGGTCTCGCGCTCTTCCTGACGAGGCGGGAGAGCGTGCCGGAGGCCTCGTTCTTCGGCCTCGTCCTGTCGATCTCGGCGCTCCTGAACTTCCTCGCGGTGGTCGTCCCCAGGACGACCGGGGGCTTCCTCTCGGACCGCGGTCGGCTTCAGGTGCTGCTCGGCGGCGGCGAGCCCGCTCGGATCTGCGCTGCGAGCGGACGACTACTCGCGCTGGAGCTGGACGGCGTCCGGCCGCGCGACTGGCCGAGGGACGAGCTCGACGTCCTCCGCGCCGCCAACGGAACGAGTCTCGACGAGCTGGTCGGTCGCCTGGGCTTCCTCGTTCCGTACGCGGAAGACGCCGGTGATCTCGCCGGAGCCCAAGCCGAGCTCGACGCGGTCCTCCGCGCGTACGGGGACCTCCCGTCATCGCTGCGCGCCGGAGTGCTCATCGAGAGCGCGTTCCTCGCCGCGATGGCGCGCGGGGACGGCGACCAGGCGCGTGCGCAACTGGACCGCGCAGGCAAGGCGGCGCTCGTGGAACCGTACCTCCGCTCGCGTGCGGAGGCTGCGACGCTCCAGGCCGAGGGAGACCACGAGTCCGCTCGTTCGACGGCCGAGCGCGGCCTGGCCGAGCTCGATCGGGCGACGCCGACGGGCTCGGTGCAAATGGTCAGGGATCAGCTCGAGGCTCTCGTCGCCGGCGACTCGTCCCAGAGCTCGTCGACCGGGTAAGGCCCGCCCGCGCGCGACCAGAACGCACCATCGACGTAGCGGCGCCGCCGGTCGAGTGCGGTGATCTCGAGCATCGCCGCATGGTCGAGGGAGAACTCGGCGGCAGCGAAGTTCTCCGCCATCCGCTTCGGGTTCGTCGACTTCGGGATCACAGCGGTGCCGCGCTGGATCGCCCAGGCGATCAGGACCTGCGCAGGCGTGGCGCCGATCCGCGTCGCGATCGAGGCGATCGCAGGGTCCTCGAGGAGAACCGGATCGTCCTCGGACCTCATCGAGTCCGGCCGATCGCCCGAGCCGAGCGGCGAGTACGCAGTCACGTGGGCGCCCAGCGCGCTCGCTCCGTCGACGAGGCTGTGCTGCTGCAGATACGGGTGCAGCTCGACTTGGTTCATCTCGGGTCGGACGTCGAACCCGGAGTGCGCGGCGAGCTTCTTCGCGCTGTAGTTCGACACGCCGATGTGCCGCGCGAGACCGAGCTCGAGGACGCGCTGCATCCCGCGCCACGTTTCTTCGAGCGAGACCTCGTCCAGCGAGAAGAAGTCGTCGGCGGCCTCCGGCACCATCACGTCGGGCTTGACCGCGACCGGCCAGTGGACGAGGTACAGGTCGAGGAACTCCAGTCGAAGGTTCGCGAGCGTCTCGCGGATCGCCGGCTCGACGTCGTCCTCGCGGTGCCGGTTGCACCACAGCTTCGACGTGATCCAGAGGTCGTCGCGCGCAATCCGCCCGGCCGTGATCGCACCCTGGAGCGTCTCACCGATCTCGGCTTCGTTGCCGTAGATCGCGGCGCAGTCGATGTGACGATAGCCGATGTCGAGCGCCTCGCTCACGGCCCGCCCCACGACGCCGGGGTCAGACTTCCACGTCCCGAGCCCCAGTGCGGGCATGCGATCGCCGTTCTGAAACGTCAGCTCGTTCATGCCGCTCAGGCTAGGTCGAGCACGATCCCGAAGGCGTCGAGCTGCCGAGATTCCTGCTCCAGGTCGGCCCGCGTGAGCGGATGCGCATCCAGCCAGCCGTCCGGGAACGTGAGCCGGAAGCGGGATCCGGACGCCCTCAGCTTGGGCATCGGAAGCTCGCGGTCGGTTCGATCGCGATGCAGTCGCAGCGAGATGCGAAGCAGAGGAAGGAGGCAACGCAGCGACTGGAGCCGCTGGTCGGGAAGGCCTGCGAGCAGGTCCGGCCGGAGGCGCCGACGCTGACCGCGGATCAGCAAGGCGATCTGACGTCGATCCTGGCTCGAGAAGCCGGCGAGGTCCGCGTGCTCGGCGAGGTAGGCGCCGTGCTTGTGGTAGCCGGAGTGCGATACGACGAGCCCGATCGTGTGCAGCATTGCCGCCCAGCCGAGCAGGAGACGATCGGCGCTGACGAGACCGAGCGAAGGCGCCACCTGGTCGAAGAGCGCTTCCGCCGTCACGCGGCAGCGTCGCCCGTGTCCCGCGTCGAGGCCAAGGCGATCGATGAATGCGCGCGCACTGGACTCGCGCACGTCCTCGTGGTGGATGCGGCCGAGCAGGTCGTGCAGCGCGCCCTCTCGAAGCGCGCCCGTCGACGGACGCATGACTTCGACCCCGAGGCTCTCGAACACCGCGCGCAGGACCGCGACGCCGCCGACGAGCACGTCGCGCCGATCGGGCCGCATGCCCTCGAGCTCGAGTCGCCGCGTGTCGCAGACGTCCTCGAGCAGACCGCGGAGTCGTGCCAGCCCCTCGGTTCCGATCGTTCCGTCCCCCCACCCCATGCGCTCCAGGATCTCGGCGACGGCGCGAATCGTGCCGCTGGAGCCGATCGCATGGTCCCAGGCGCTCCTCCCGTACGAGCGCGCCACGGGCTCCAGCTCGACGCGTGCAGCGAGCTCGGCGGTGTCGAACGCAGACGGCGTCATCGTCCCGCCGGGGAAGTAGCGCCGGCTCCACGTGACGCACCCCATCGCGAGGCTGTCGCCGCGCTCGGACACGAAGCGCGTCCCGAGGATGCACTCGGTACTGCCGCCGCCGATGTCGACGACGAGGCGACGCCCCTCGTCGTCTCCGAGCGCGTGAGCGACGCCGAGATAGACGAGGCGCGCCTCCTCGGATCCGGGGACGACCTCGATCGACGCACCGAGCGCCTCCGAAGCGAGGCGCAGGAACGCTTCGCCATCGCGGAGCTTGCGGAACGTGGCCGTTCCGACGGCGCGGACGCGGTCGGGTGGAACGACGCGAAGCCGCTCGCGGAAGCGTTCCAGCGTCGCGAGCGCGCGGGCCTGGACGACCGCGTCGAGCTGGCCTGCGTTGAGACCCTCGGCGAGAGCGACACGCTCTCGCAGCTTGTCGATGATCCGGGGCCGGCCCTCCGTCTCGCGCGCGACGACGAGGTGGAACGAATTCGACCCCAGGTCCACGGCCGCAAGAGCGGCGTCGTCGAGCGGCGGAGGAGCTTCCGTCACGACAGGAGGGCTCGGAGTCGATCGACGCGCTCCGACGCCGCGCCCGAGTCGAGAGCCTTCGTCGCGGCATCGACGCCCTCTGCGATCGTCAGACAGCGGCCGGACGCCTTCAACATCAGCGCCGCGCAAACGAGCGTCGCCTGGCGCGCCGGGCCGGACTCGCCCGCGAGGACCGCGCGCGTGGCGCTCGCGGCCGCATCGCAGAGCGCCGGATTGTCGGACGCGCCCTGGCCGTCCTCCTGCGGCGGGAACAGCGGGAGCTCCGGATCTTCGTTCGCCTCCAGTCCGAAGTCCGCCGGCTCGACGGTGAGCGAGACGAGGTGGTCGCCGTCGATCTCGATCCCGCGCGTGCGGCGGCGAACGTGCGGGACGACGCCGCCGTCGAGTCCCTGCAGGACGACGCCGCGCCGGTGTCCGAGGCCCTTGAGGACCTCCGCGGCGGTCCCGAGGACCGGACCCGTCTGCGCGCCGATGAGCATCGCAGCGCCGGCCGGCGCGATGAGCTTCTCCAGCGTCGAGAGCGGCGTGCGAATCGCCATGTCCCCTCGCACCTTGCGTAGCCCGAGGAGCGGTGGGCAGAGGCCCGCGACCGAAACGGTCGCGAAGCCCGCCTTCACGATCCAGTCCTCGGCTTCGGACGGATCCCAGGTCATCGAGAGCCCGAGTCCCTCCAGGACGTTCGCCGCGGTCACTCCGCGCTTCGGCGGGACGCAGCGATCGGAGACGACGAGGACGCGCGCCCCGGCCGCAGCGGCGACCAGCCCGGCGGCGACCTCCAGAGGGGGAACCGTCTCGTGGCCGTCCTGGGGTGGCGCGACCGCGACGAGCCCACTCATCCCTGCGCACGGGACGCGCGCCTTGGCGCGCGCCGCCATCGCCATGCCGCTGAGCTCTTCCGTCGTGACGCCCTTCCAGCGCAGCGTGACGAAGAAGGATGCGACGAGCGCGTCGCTCTCGGACCCGTTCAGGATCGCGGTGAACGCGTGCGAGGCCTCTTCGCGAGAGAGGTTACGGGGGTGCTTCGAGCACTCCCCGAGAGAGCGCATGAGACGGCGGAGGACCATGTTCCGCCGCGGAGTGTAACGCAGTGGCGGCGCGGCTCGCGGGGCCGCGCCGCGGCGAGATCAGATCCCGTCTTCGTCCTCTTCCTCGTCCTCGCCGCCCTCCTCGCCGCCCTCCTCGCCGTCCTCGTCGGCGGCGGCCTCCTGGGCGTCTTCCTCGCCGGCATCGACCTTCTCCTCGGGAGCCAGGGCCGACTCCGGCCGCGGCCGGATGTGGGCGAAGAACATCTCTTCAGCTTTGTCGTAGACGATCTCACCGTCGACGATCGCCCACTGGACGAAGGTCTGGTAGTGCATCACGTCGCCGTCCGTGATGATCACGTCGGCGTCCTTGCCGACCTCGATCGAGCCGATGCGATAGTCGACGCCGAGGACCCGCGCCGCCTCGATCGTGATCGACTCGAGGCCCGCCTGTTCGGAGAGGCCTCCGCGGATCGCGAAGCCGACTTCGATGGGAAGGTGCAGGAGGTCCTGGCCGACGATTCCGCCGAGCGAGATTCCCTTCGAGGCCGGAACGACGACGACGTTGACGCCGTGGCGGTGCAGGATCGCCGCGTTCTCGATGCTCGAGCCGCCTTCGCGGAGCACCCTCTCGTTCTTCGCACGACGCGAGCGCGGCGTGACGATCGCCGTCGCGCCGGCTCGGCCGAGATCCGATGCGACCGTCCAACCCTCGCGGCAGCCTTCGATGATCGGGCGGAACCCGAAGCGCTGCGCGAGCTTCGCGATCTCGAAGAGGTCCGTGCGTTCGTTCGCCTGGAAGCGGGGTCGCACGTCGCCGCGCAGGACGCGCACGGAGCGCTCGTCGATGCCGCGCTTCGACGGCTCCTTGGCGTCCTTGTTGGACTTCTTGACCTCTTCCCAGGCGCGGAGCCTCCGCAGGTACTCCGCGGCCTTCTCGAAGTTCTGCTCGACGCTCCGCTGGCCCTGGGGGTTGCCGTTCGAGTATGCGAACGACTCGAAGGCCGAGGGCTTGAGGACGAGGTCTTCGACGTGACCCCGCTTGAGCTTGGCCACCACGTTGCCGTTCACGGCCGTCGTGATGCCGGCTGCGAGCGCGAGCGTCATGTTCGCGTTGAACGGGTCCACGGTGTCCGAGAGGTCACCGCTCCCGCCGAACAGGCCGAACGACCCGACAGCGATCAGGCCCGGATAGACCCGATAGCCCGCGATGTCGACAACCTCGGCGTCCTCGGGGACGTCGACGTCGTAGCCGAACGCCTCGATCTTCCCGTCCTTCGCGAGAAGCGTCGCGCCGCGAAGGACGCCGCCGAGGCCCGTGTGGATATCGCCGCCGACGAGCGCGAGGTACGACTCCTCCTCTTCCTCGTCGTCGCCGTCCGCCTTCTCTTCCTCCTTGTCCTGGAGGGGCAGAGGCGCGGCGCCGGCCGCAGGTGCGAACGGAAGGGCGAGAGCGAGGAGGCCGAGCCCCCATTGGATCGATTGGAGAGCTTTCACTGGTCGATGTCCCCGCTGACGAACTCGCCGTCGACCATGACGGCGTCGATCTCGGTGCCGGGTTGGAAGGGATCGCCGGAGAAGACGACGAGGTTCGCTCGCTTGCCCTCGGCGAGCATGCCGATGCGGTCGTCGAGCCCGAGGAAGGCGGCGGGGTTGTGGGTCAGCGCACGAACCGCCGCCTTGCGGTCGAGGCCGGCAGCGATCATCACGCCGACGTCGTCGTAGAGGGACTGCAGGCTGCGCACGTCGTCGCGCCGCGGGAGGAGCACGAGCTTCGCGCCCGCGCGGTCGAACTCCGCGGGGAGGTTGCGCTGGCGCATCGTGCCGGGCATCAGCGTGATGAGCGGCTCCATGAGAACGAAGCAGCCCGTCTCACCGATATCCTCCTTCACGTGGAAGATGTTGCAGTCGCGCGTGAGCGGGATGCGCAGGTGCCACTCGAACTCCTCGTCGCCGATCGCGTCGACGAGGTGCACGAAGCTCGCAGCGTTGCGCACGGAGACGAGGGCGCGCAGATCACCTTCGCGGAGGTCGAAGAAGGGCTGAACGCGAGGGTCGACCTCGGGGGGGACGAACTCCTTCGGCTCGTCGTCCTTCTTCTTGTCGTCCTCCTCCTTGTCGTCGTCCTTCTCGTCGTCGTCCTTCTTCTTGGACTTCGACTTCTTGCTCTTCTTCTGCTTCTCCTCGAACTCCTCGCGAGCCTTCTTCACCTCGTCGAGGTACTCGTCGGCCTTCTCGAAGCCTTCCCGCAGGTTCCGCTTCTTGGCGCCGCTGTTCTGCATCACGACCTTCAGGTAGACGCCGTCCTCGAGGATCATCTCCTCGGGGGCGTCACCCGTCGGGCGAAGCGCCACGGCCTGACCGGGGATGCCGTCTCCGGCGGGGTACTGGGCGACGGTCGTGATGCCGTTCTCCAGGAACGCCTCGTACGCCGAGGTCGGGTAGAGCTCGCCGGACGCCATCACCTGCGGCCGCGAGTCGTTGAAGCCCTTCCCGGACATACCGATACGCGAGTAGGGATTCACGACGCCCGGCATGACGACCTGATCGTCGTCGAGCTCGATCACCGGGATCCCGCGCTCGATCGGCAGGTCCTGGCCCATCGTGACGATCGAGCCGTCCTCGACGAGGATCACGGCGTGCTCCATGACCTCGCCGTCGCCAAGCTCGACACGGCGGGCCTTGATCACGAACAGGTCTCCCGGAGCCAGAGCGGCCGGCGCAGGCGCCGCGGCCGTCGTGCCGAGGAGGAGGAGGGAGGAGAGGAACATGAAGGTCTAGAAGAGCTGTCCGTCGCGATCGCGGTCGTACTCGAGGTGTCCGTCGATGAAGACGGACCGCACGGGGGACCGGGGGTCGAGGGGGTCTCCGCACCAGAGCACGACGTCGGCGTCCTTGCCGACCTCGAGACTTCCGACGCGGTGGGCGAGGTCGAACGACTTCGCGGGGTGGATCGTGAGCGCGCGGAGCATCGAGTAGGGGTCACCTCCGTAGCGCGCGCTCATCGACGCCTGGAGGAAGAAGAACTCCTGCGCGATCACGCCGGAGTCTGTGTTTAGCGAGAAGAGCGGAACGCCCGCGGAGACGAACTCGGCGCCCGTTCCGACGATGCGTCCCTCGCGGCTGGAGTAGTAGTCGACCGTCCGCGGCCCGTGATTCACGGGGATGCCGATCTCGGCGAGCGCGGGCGCGACCTTCCAGCCGTCGAACGAGCCGTGCGAGACGACGGCGGTCGCGCCGTACTTGACTTTCCACATCCGCGCCGTGTTCACGACGCCCTCGCTGCCGGCCGTGTGGATCAGGACCGGCAGGTCGCCGGACACGATCCGCGCCAGCCCGTCGAGGGCCGGGTCGCGCCGCCCCTGGCGATAGGCGGCGAGCGCGCGGTCGGCGACGTCGCGCAGGTTCCACTCCATCCCGGCGCGGCTCACGCCGACGTCGGTGAAGTTGCGTCGCTGCGGGTTCGAGTCCTGGGCGACCTTGAGCCCGCCGGGGTCGCGCACGACGCTGTCCGCGTAGCCGGATTGGCGCGACTTGTAGACGAGCCCGAAGCCCCCCATGTTCGTGCCGCTGCCGGGGATGCCGAAGAGGGTCGTCGTGCCGCCGGCGCGTCCGACGCGGATCGCGGCGTTGTCGGGGCGGTAGCCGGGAGCGGCCCGAAGCTCCGGGTTGACGGCGCGGACCATGTCGTTGATATCGCCGAATCCGCCGCTGTGGATGTGCGTGTGGAGGTCGACGAAGCCGGGTCCGGCCCAGGCGTCCGGGGCGACGATCGGCGGCGGAAGGTCGGGCCGTTCCACGATCTCGCCGACGTAGGTGATCTCGCCCCCCTCGAGGACGATCATGCCCGGGGCGAAGATCTCGTCGGCGTCGTTGAGCGTCAGGACCTTTGCGACGTGCAGGACGGTCGTGTCGGCCTCGCCCTGGACAGCGGGAGCGAGGAGCGCCGCGAGTGCGAGCAGCATCACCACCTCCTCCCGTCGCGCGCCGCGTCGTACGCGCAGCGACCGTTGACCCAGACCGCGTCGAAGCTCGTGCGTGGATCGAGAGGGTCGCCGTCCGCGACGACGATATCCGCGTCCTTGCCCACCTCCAGGCTACCGACGCGATCAGCGATCCCCGCGGCGCGCGCGGGGATGATCGTCAGGCCTCGCAGGCCCTGGGCCTCGTCGTTGCGGAGGCCGTAGCGAACGCCCATCGCCGCCTGGACCGAGAACTCCTCCTGCGGAACGACCGGCGCATCGGTGTTGAACCCGATGTCGACCATGCCCTGCTCCTGGAAGCCCCAGGCCGTGCCCACGATCCGGCCGTCGGTGTCGAAGCGCGGCGGCCGCGGCACCATGATCTCGCGCGGACCGAGGATCGCGCCGACGCCGAACTCCATTGCGAGCGGCGCGGTGAGGTAGCTGTCGAACGAGCCGTGGTCGATGTACGTCGGCAGCCCGAAGTCGCGCGCCAGCATCGTGATCGTCATGAGCACGAGCTGGTAGTACTGCGTGTGCGTCGAGATCTGGGTGTCGCCCGCGTAGAGCGAGCGGAAGATGTCGAGCTCGAGCTCTCGGTCGGGCTTGTCGCCGCCGTTCGCCTCGTAGTCGTCCCACGCTGCGGCGTACGCGCGACCGCGGCGCAGGCGATAGCGAAGCCCCCAGTTCATGAGGATGCGGCTCATGCCGTATCCCCAGCGCGTCGGGTTGTCCCCCTGGGCGAGCTTGAGTGAGCCCGGATCCCGCACGACCGCTTCCTCGTAGCGATCGATCCCGAGCTTCATCAGGACGCCCTGCCCCCCCATGTTCGTGCCGGAGCCGGGGATGAACAGGATCGTCGTCACGCCTGCTGCGAGCGGGCGGTACAGCGACACGTTGTTCGCGATCACGGCCGGTGTGACGCGCAGCTCGGAGTTGAGCTGGTACACCATGTCGTTGATGTCGCCCCGCGTGCCGCCGACGTGACTGTGCAGGTCGACGAGGCCGGGGGTGAGCCAACGGCCCGCGTAGTCGATGACCTCCGCGTCGTCGGGGACGTCGACCTCGCCGTCGCGGCCGATGGCGACGATGCGTCCGTCCTCGACGACGACGACGGGATCGAGGATCGTCCTCGGCCCGTCGTACGAGCAAGTGAGCGCCTTCGCCGCGCGCAGCACGACAGCCCTCGGCGCCTCCTCCGTCGCGCTGGAATGCGCGACGGGCAGAAGGCCGTTGAGCGTCGTGAGGGCGGCGATCAGCATCGAGGTCGTCCCGCGCGGCTCACCAGAGCCGGCGCTCGTCCGTCGTGTCGTAGACGGACTCGCCGCTCTGCCAGACCTGCTTGACGTGGCTCCGCGGGTCGGCGGGGTCGCCGGTGATCGAGATGAGGTCGGCGATCTTCCCGGGCTCGATGCTGCCGAGCACGTCGCCGAGCCCGCAGGCCATCGC
>JBCCSK010000124.1:0-14808 GCA_039200205.1 Planctomycetota bacterium | reverse complement strand
GCCCGCTCGAGGCACGTTCGGGGGGGGAGTTGGGGGGATCGGGCGCTCCTGCCGGCCCTTGCTCTACATGAGCATGGTGTTCTGCTTCGCGCCGAAGAGGCTCTTCAGGCGGCTCATCACGTTCGAATGGATCTGGCACACGCGGCTCTCGGTGAGGTCGAGCATCTCGCCGATCTCCCGCATCGTGTGGCCGACCTGGTAGTACTGCTCGATGATTAAGCGCTCCTTATGCGTCAGCGAACGCGTCAGGAAGCCCATCATGTCGTCGCGGTTGAGCACGCCGAGGGGGTCGATCGACTTCTTGTCCTCGAGGACGTCGACCTTCTCCATCGAGCTGTCGTCGTCGCGGTCCTCCCACTTGTCGGAGAGGGAGTACATCGCCTTCGCGCTCGCGCTCTGGAGCTCGGTCGCGAGCTCCTGGTGGTCCATCTCGAGCTCGCGCGCCAGCTCGGCGTGCGTGGGCTCACGGCCGTAGATCCCGGTCAAGCGCTGGAGCGCCTTGTCGATCCTGCTCGCCTTGAGGCGGACGAGGCGCGGCACCCAGTCCTGGCTGCGGAGCTGATCGAGGATCGAGCCGCGGATCCGCGTCGTGCAGTACGTCTTGAACTTGATCCCGCGCTCCGGATCGAAGCCGCGGATCGCGTCCATGAGCCCGAAGAGGCCGGCGCTCACGAGGTCGTCGAGCTCGATCGACTTCGGCAGCGTCTGCAGGAGTCGCTCCGCGATGTACTTGACGAGCGGGAAGTGCCGCTCCATCAGGACGTTCCGGATGCGCTCGATGCGCTGGACGTCCTTGGATTCACGGGCCTTTTGGTAATGGTCCCAGATCTCCTCGGTCGGGAGCTCCTCGACCGGAGTGTCGACCGACGTGGCCTTCGGTGCAGCGGCGCGGCGCGTGGTGGTCCGCTTGCGCGCTGCGGGCTTCGAGCGTGCGGTGCTCGGAGCGCTCTTCTTGGCGGCCGGCTTCTTGGCGGTCATGTGCGGTGTCCCTCCCACGGGACCATGCGGGTGCGGTGGCGCTCAGTCGACCTTGAGGAGCGAGTGCGACGGCGCGTCGACGCGATTGCGGCCGTTCAGGAACAGGAGCTCGATGACGAACGCGCAGGCGATCGGCTCGCCGCCGATCTTGCGGACGAGCTTGAGTGCGGCTTCCATCGTCCCGCCGGTCGCGAGAAGGTCGTCGACCATCAGGACGGTTTGGCCAGGCTCGACGGCATCGGTGTGGATCTCGATCGTGTCGGTCCCGTACTCGAGCTCGTACGACTCGGTCGCCGTCTTCCACGGAAGCTTGCCCGGCTTACGAATCGGGACGAAGCCCTTGCCGAGCGCGTGTGCGAGCGCGGTGCCGAAGATGAACCCCCTCGATTCGATGCCACAAACGACGTCGTAGCTCCCCGGATCGACGAGGGTCGCGAGTCCGTCGATCGCGACCTTCAGTCCCTCCGGGCTTTGCAGCAGCGGGGTGATGTCCTTGAACAGGATCCCCTTCTTCGGGAAATCCGGAACGTCTCGGATGTAGCGTTCGATCAAGAGACTCCTCCGCGCGGCGGGCGCCCCGGAGGGCGTCGCCGTGCCGAATCGTCTTCGGCGGGCACCCGTACCGACTTGAACCGCGACCCGCACATTTCCTCGGGCGGGTCTCAAGTTTCCGGGCGGGCGCCGGCTGGTCGCGCTCGACCGAACGTCGCGAATGTCGACAGTCCGGCCGCCTCGAGACCGCTCTACATGGCCTCTGGCGCCCCGACGCCCAGCACGCTCAGCGCGTTTGCGATCACCTGTCGCGTCGCGCGGACGAGCGTGAGCCGCGCTGCCGTCACCTCGGGCTCCTGGCCGAGGACGCGCTCTTTCGCCACCCACGAGTTGACCTCGCGGGCGAGCCCGAGGACGTAGCTCGTCACCTCGGAGGGCTCGGCGTGGGCCGCGGCGCTCCGGAGGACGTCCGGGTAGCGACCGACCTGGGTCAGGATCGGAGCGGCTGTCTCGAGGGTCGTCCAGTCCGGCTCAGCCTTCACCACTCCCGCCTTGCGCTCGATCGATGCCAGGCGGGCGTGGGTGTATTGGACGTAGGGGCCCGTGTCGCCCTCGAAGGAGAGGACCTCGGCGAGGTCGAAGTCGATGTCCTTGACGCGCTCGCGCTTCAGGTCGTTGAAGACGACCGCGCCGACGCCGACCGTCTCCGCGATTGCGTCGGGGTCGTCGAGGTCGGGGTTCTTCTCGGCGATCACGCGCGCCGCCTCGCGGGCGGCCGCATCCAGCACGTCGTCGAGGAAGACCACGCGCCCCTTGCGCGTGCTCATCTTGCCTTCCGGCAGGCGCATCATCCCGAAAGCGACGTGCTCGACGCGCGGCTCCCATTCGACGTTCATTCGCTCGAGCACGTGCTTGAGCTGGCGGAAGTGCAGGCGCTGGTCGCCGCCGACGACGTAGAGGCAGCGATCGAAGTGGTACTCGTTCCAGCGGTGGAAGACGGCGGCGAGATCGCGCGTCGCGTAGAGCGTCGTGCCGTCGGTCTTGCGCAGGAGAGACGGAGGCAGGTCGCCGAACTCCGACAGGTCGACGACGAGCGCGCCCTCGGACTCCTCCGTGACGCCCGCCGCCACGATTCGATCGACCGTCTCGTCGAGGAGCGACTCGTAGAAGGCCTCGCCGCGCACGAGGTCGAACGAGACTCCGAGTCGCGCGTAGATCTTGTCGAACTCGACGAGTGAGAGCTCGGTGAGCTTGCGCCAGGTCGCACGCACCTCGCCGTCGACGCCGCTCTCCAGCTCGCGGAACGCCGCGCGCGCTTCCTCTGCGAGCGACGGGTCGCCGTCCTCCTCGTCGTGGTAGCGCACGTACAGGGCCAGCAGAGAGGGGATCGGATCGCCCTCCAGGTCGACCGTGTCGCCGTACCGATTGACCGCGGCGACGAGCTTGCCGAACTGGCTGCCCCAGTCGCCGATGTGGTTGACGCCGACCGTCTCGTAGCCGAGGGCGTCGTGCAGCCTCTGGATCGCTGCCCCGATCACGGTCGAGCGCAGGTGCCCGACCGACATCGGCTTCGCGATGTTCGGCGACGAGAAGTCGATGACGATCGTGCGCCCCGCGCCCTCGGACGAGCCGCCGTACCCGACGCCGCGCTCCAGGACCTCGCCGATCACGCTCTTCGCGAGCGCGGTCCGCTCGATCGTGAAGTTGAGGTACGGCCCGGTCGCTTTCACGGAGATGTCGTCGAGCGCCTGGTCGAGCGCGCTTTCGAGCTCGGCCGCGATCTTCGGCGGGGGCGCCTTGCGCTCTTTGGCGAGCACGAAGCAGGGGAACGCGACGTCGCCCATGGAGGCGTCGCGGGGGGTCTCGAGCTTCGGATCTTCGATCCCCGTCTCGGCGGTGATCGCCGCGCGGATCGCGTCGAGGAACAGCTGCATGCGGCGGAGGTTAGCGTCGCGGGTCGACGACCGCGCGGCGCGAATTCCCGGGATGGACCCCTATGCGTCCGGGATCCGTCCGTGGCCGGCGGCCCGCGCGAGCGCCGCGTCGACCCGCGAGCGAGGCCATCCGAGCTCTTCGGCCACCACGTCCGCGTCACGCGATCCTCCCGGTCCCGCACGCGCGACGACGAGGGCTTCCTCCATCTCGCGGCGCGCACTTCGGATGGTCCGTTCGCGCGCCAGCAATCCGCCGGGCGCGACGAGGAGCGAGAGGAGGAACAGGAGGCCCGCGACGGTCGCCATCGGTCCGTTCGGGGCGACGTCGAAGGCGAATGCCACAGCGAATCCGAGGCCGGCGCTGGCGAGCCCGAGGGCCGACGCAAGGACCAGGATCCGCACCAGGTCCCGCGACCAGAGGATCGCGGCCGCCGGCGGTGCGATCATCAGGGCCACGACGAGGACCGACCCCGCGGCTTCGAAAGCCGCGACGATCGTGATCGAGACCAGCGCGAGCCACGCGACGTGGAGGAGCGCGGGCCGGAAGCCGAGGCGCGCTGCCAGTCGCTCGTCGAACGTCGTCAGCGTCATTTCCTTGAAGAAAGCAATGACGAACGCGGCGACGAGGATCAGTGCGACTGCGTTGGACCAGAATGCCCGCGGACCCAGGTCGACACCCGCGACCTCGAGGCGCGAGAGCGGTGCGAGCGCAAGGTTGCCGTCGATGATGCAGTCCGCGTGGAAGTGGGTGTTCGACAGCTCTGCGCTCGCGAGGAGGATCCCGACGCTGAAGAGCGCCGGGAAGACGACTCCGAGCGACGCGGCCGAATCGACGACGCCCGTCCGCCGAACCGCCTGCACGAGCAGCGTCATCACGAGTCCCGTCGCGGCCGCGCCTGCGATCAGTAGCGGCGACGTGCGGTCTCCGACGAACACGAACGCGATGACGATGCCCGGGAGGACGGCGTGTGCGAGTCCCTCGGCGGCCATCGCCTCGTGCTTGAGGACGAGGAACGTGCCGCTGAGCGCGCACGCGACCGCAGGGACGGCGGCGATCGCGAGAGTCCAGGCCTCGATCGTCACGCAGGACTCTCCTCGTTCAGGGCCGTCCGCCGCCGTGTCAAGAACCGCGCGATCACTCCGCGCTTCGGGGCGAAGAGCAGCGAGACGACGAAGATCGCCGTGACGGCGAGCACGATGACCGGTCCCGTCGGGAGGCGGGCCTCGGACGCGCTGACGAGCGCACCGATGACGCCGGACATGGCTCCGAACGCGGCCGCCAGGGCGACCATCGTGCTCAGGCGATCGGTCCACTGTCGGGCCGCCGACGCCGGCGTCACGAAGAGGGCGATCATCAGGATGACGCCGACGGACTGGATCCCGATGACGATTCCCAGCACCAGAGTCGTCAGCAGGAGGACCTCGACGATGCGTCCGGACAGGCCGACGCTGCGGGCAAAGCCAGGGTCGAACGTGTAGACCTCGAACTCCTTCCAGCAGAGGAAGAGGATGGCGACGGCGAGTGCGCCGACGACGGCCACCATCAGGAGGTCGTCGCGCGTCATCGCGGCCGCCATGCCGAAGACGTAGTCCTCCAGGCCGGAATGCCCGCGAATCGACGGCGTTTGGCGCTGCACCCAGCGCAGCAGGAAGAGACCTCCTCCGAAGAACACGGCGAGCATCGTGCCAAGCGCTGCGCCGTCGTCGAGAGTCGTACGGGTCGCGACGAGGCGCGAGAGGAGGAGCGCCGCTACGCCCGCGACGATCGCTCCGGGAACGAGCACGGCGAGCGACTTCGACGCCTCGCCGGTGAACTGCCATGAGAGGACGAACGCGCCGACGACGCCGAGAAGGGCCGAGTGCGCGACCACGTCTCCGACCAGCGCCTGGCGGCGGAGGTAGGCGAAGCACCCGAGCGCGCCGCTGACCGCACCGATCCCAGCCACTCCCAGTCCGACGGTCAGGAGCGTCGGGTCGATGACGCCGAAGCCGATCATGTCGACGCCGAGTCGCCCACGTCGGGCAGCAGGGCCGCGCCATCGCGCCCGTAGGTCGAGGCGACGTTCTCTCGCTTGAAGACCCGCTCGACCGGGCCCTGGGCGACGACCTCGCGCCGGAGCAGTGTGATGTCGTCGAAGTAGTCCGTCACCGTCGAGAGGTCGTGGTGGACGCAGAGGATCGCGGAGCCCTCGTCACGAAGCTTCTTGAGAAGCGTGACGATGCTGCGCTCGGTCACCGAGTCGACGCCGGCGAACGGCTCGTCCATCAGGTAGACGTCGGCATCCTGGACGAGAGCGCGGGCCAGGAACACGCGCTGCTGCTGTCCTCCCGAGAGCTCGGAGATCTGGCGCGAGGCGTAGTCGACCATGTCGACCTGTCGGAGCGCGTGCAGAGCGGCCTCGCGCTCCTTCTTCCCCGGTCTGCGAAACCAGCCGAGGCGCCCGTACGTCCCCATCGTCACGACGGTGAGGACGGTTGCGGGGAAGTCCCAGTCGACCGTCGCTCGCTGCGGCACGTACGCGATGCGCGCCGGATCGTCCGCAGGGTCGATGCCGTGCGCGCGAACGCGGCCCGAGACGCGGGGTAGCAGCCCCAGGATCGCCTTCAGGAGCGTGCTCTTGCCGGCGCCGTTCGGGCCCACGATTGCCATGAGCCGGCCCGCGCTCGCGGTCATCGATACGTTCCAGAGCACGGGCCCCGAGTCGTAAGCGACGGTGAGCCCCGTGACGTCGAGCGCGTCTTCGGCGGCGTGTGCGCGATCCGTCCCCTGGGTCAAGTCACGGGCGCAGCGCGGCTGCGATCGTCTCGACGTTCCAGCGGAACGCTCCGAGGTACGTGTCGACGGGCTCTGCCTCACCGAGATCGTCGGAGTAGAGCGGTCGCTCGGAGATCTCGACGTTCCAGCCCAGCGCTTCGCAGCGCTCGCGCAGTGCGACGGTCAGCTTCGGATTGGTGATCGACTCGAGGAAGATCGCGGGGACCTTGCGCTCGGCGACCGTCTCCGCGACCTCGCGCATCGTGCGCATGTCGGCCTCGGGGTCGTTGCCGACTCCGAGGACCGCGACGGTCTCGAAGTCGTACGCCCGCGCGAAGTAGTTGAAGGCGTCGTGGCCGCTGACGAGAACGCGTCGCTCCTTCGGGAGTTCGGCCAGCGTCTCGCGCGCCCACGCGTCGGCCGCTCCGATCTCTTCCACGTACCTCGACCCGTTTGCAGCGAAGGCCTCCGCGAGCTCGGGGAAGACCGATCCCATGTGACTTGCCAGTCCCTCGACGCACGCCGACCAGCCCGCCAGGTCGTTCCAGATGTGCGGGTCGAAGGGGGCGTCGGGATCGCGCTCACCGTCTTCGATCCAGTCCATGCGACTGTCCGCGGGGTACGCGTCGGCCATCGAGAACGACTTGCCCTCGAAGGCCTCTTGTTCGAGCAGATCGCCGAGCTGCGCCTCGAGGTGGAAGCCGTTGAACACGATCAGCGACGCACGTTCCATCGCCAGGACGTCCTTCGTGCTCGCGCTGTAGCTGTGGGGGTCGACGCCCGGGCCGCAGAGGAGCTTCAGTTCGACGTCCGTGCCGTCGGTGATCGCGACGGCAGCGTCGTGGATGTGTCCCGTCGTGAGGACGACGAGCGGGGCGCCCGTGGACTCGTCCGTCGCCCCTCCGCACGCGACGAGCGCCGAAGCGGCGAGACCGAGGACGAGCGGAACCAGCGAGCGCCCGGACCGGTGCGCGTCGAGCGATGGAAGGACGTGGAGTCTCATATTGAGGCGGTGCGTGGCGTGCGGAGACATCTCGGCGGCGGCCGAATCTCGTCATTCCGTGCTCGCCGTCCAGTTGGATCAACGAAAATTGCTGAGATTGAATCGCATTCGCACGGCTGGGCAGCGCACGATCTCGAGGAGTCGCCTTCCCGCACGGCCCCAGCCGCCTCCGTTTCCGATGCCGCTCCCGATCACGACCCAGGACTGCCACGCCCGGATGTTCGTCGCCTCGCTCTGCCTCACGGACGACGACATCCGAGCTCTCGGGCTCCAGCCGACCTCGCCCACCTGCTGCGTCTCCGCCCAGACCCAGGCGCGCAGTCTCCTGCACGCGCTCCTGCGCGAAGATGAGCTGCTCGCTCAGGAGGTCACCGATCGACTCGACCTCCGGCACTGCAGCGACGTTGCTCGCGTCCGCGCGAGCAGCGTCGAGGAGATTCACCGAGAGAGTCAGATCCGCGGCCGAAGCACGTTCGGAGAGCCGCTCGTCGGATGGGCCTGGGCGCTGCTCACCGACCCCCGTGCGGAAGCGCAGCAGCTCGCGCGCAACCTGATGGGGGAGTGCTACGTCCGCGGCATGCAAGGGCTCGCACAGGAGCCCTCGCGCTCGCTGGCCTGAGCCCGGGCGGCGGACGCCCTGCTCCACACCCCCATAGCGCAGGCAGCTTGCGCCGCCCGCGCTCTGCAGCTCTTCCCGCTCGCGTACTGCACGCGATTCCTCGACGGGCGCGTCTGGCTCCGCGGTGTCCACGCCGGCGCCCTCGACGAGCTGCCGGCGTGGAGGGACGCCGTCCGGGGAGGTTCACGCCGACGAGGCGCACGCGTGCCGTCAGCCGGACACGCCCTCGAGTACGCCGGTGCGGAGAACGCGTCGTCCTGCGAGTCCCTCCGCCACGCGGTCCGCAAAGTTCTCTGCGGCCGCGGCGACGGCCTGGAATGCGGTCATGTGCGCCTCGCTCGCGTCGATCGCCCCGAGGCCGTCGACCTCTGCCCGGATCCGACACACGACACCTCGGTCGTTGCCCACGTCCCCGAGGTCGACGAAGCGCACGTCGAGGTGGCCGACCTGGTCGGCGTTCGCTCCGACCACGGCGCACACGTGCCGCTCGACCACGTTCCGAAGCGTCTCACTCATCGCCAGTCCCCTCACCTTCACCTGCTGCGCCATCACACTTCGCCTCCTGATCTTCGACGTCGGGCCGACCTCCGGCCCTTTCGCGGGGATCCTCGTCCCGATGGTCACCGTCGGAATGACAGAATGATCGAAGGCTCTGCGTCGATCTCGTCAACGGTGCCCCGAAGTGAGTTTGTGCACAGGCCTCGCGTCGACATCAGAGGAAGTCGATCTCGAGACCGTCCGAGAAGTTCGAGGTCGCCATGCCGCCGACCGAGTCCCGGAACCACGCCTGGAAGTTCCAGCTCTCCCCAGCGGCGATCGAGACGAAGCCGGTTGGCTGCGGCGTCATGCCGAGGTCGAGATCGAGCTCGATCGCGCCCTGCGCTCCGGAGTTCTTGATCTGACCCGCGCCGACGTAGCGCCCGATCGATCCGCTTAGGTGGCGATCAGCGTTTCGTTCGCGAGGTTGCACTCCCCGCAGTTCTGGGCGGTGCCGTCGAGGACGATCTCGCGCGCGAGCGTCGTCGAGATCGTGTCGCCGCGTAGATCACCGAACGACCCGAGGGCAGGACCGACTCCGTTCAGCGAGTAGGTCCCTGCCGTGGCACCGTTCCCGCAGACCTGGCTCGTCGTGAACGGGCCGGACGCGCCGCATGCGGCGAGCCAGTCGTTGGCCACGACATCGCTCGTCGTCGAGTTGGCGAAGAGCGCGAGGTTGCCGCCGGACTGGAACCAGCTCTGAACGAGCGGGACCTCGCCGGGCTGCGGTGATGCCGTCGGTTCACCGATGAACAGCACGTCGATCGAGCCCAGAGACGCCGCGTCGAGAACCGGCGTCTCTGGCACGAACTGGATCGTCACTTCAGAAACCCCACCCGGCCCGAAGTTGGAGGGGGCGCACGCGGACGATCTCACGACCCAACAGCGCACGCCGAATTCCGTAGATTCGAGCCGAACGATGAAGCTCGCCGCCCTCATCGCGATGTCCCTCGCCGGATCGCTCGCGCTCGGTGCACTCTTTCGGTCGTCCGATGACGATCCGACGGTCGTCGACGGCGCGGTCGAGCTGACCTACGGCCGCGGGGTGAAGTGCCTCTTCCTCGTCCTCGGTGCAGCCATGCTCGCGCTGACGGGTGTCCTCGTGGCAGGCTCGATCTTCGGCGACCCGGATCCTCAGCTCGACCGCATCCTGCCGATCGTCGGCCCCGCGTTTCTGCTTCTGGGTGCGACGGCGATCTTGGAGTCTCGAGTGTGTCTGCGCATCGACGAACGGGGCATCGGTGGGCGATCGGCGTGGAGGGGCTATCGCGCGATGCGCTGGGACTCGATCGAACGGATCACCTACTCGTCGTCGACCGGCTGCTTCAAGCTGCGCGGTCGCTCGGGTGAGGTGCTTCGCGTCGGACGTCTTCTGCGGGGCCACCAGACGGTCGTCGCTGCGATCGAGGGCGGACTGACGAACGGAGTGGGGGAGCGGGCGGTCCAGCGCTATCGCAACGCGCGCGTCGCCGGGTTCTGATCTCCTGGCGTCTCGGTCACCGCGATCTTCCGATCGCCGCAACGGTGTCTGTCGCGGGCTGTTCCGAGGAAGGTCAGCTCACGGCCTGGTGGTGTGGAGCAGCATTGGAGATGACTGCCAAGGCTCTCACTCGATGAGCGCCGAACACGCGTGACGCGGCGGCGCGTGCGGGATCGGCTCTTGCCCCTTCCCACGACACAACGACCCGGGAGCTCACCGCGATGCCCTTCGCGACTGTCCGCGCGCTCATCCTCGCGTCTCTGGCGACGACCGCCGCCCCCTTCGCCTCCGCCCAGTCGCCCTGGACGCGGCTCGGCACCGACCTGGTCGAGCCCGGTGCGTTTACCGGGATGGGGATCGCGTTCGAAGGGACGACGCTCCTCGCCGGGGCTCCGTACTCCGTCTCCGGGCAGCCGCGGTCGGTCTTCGACCCGAGCCGCCTCGACCCGCCGGGCGCCCTCCTCGCCTACGAGGAGATCGGCGGCGCGTGGACGCTGACCCAGCACGTTCAGCCACCGGACGGCGTTTCCGCGGACCGCTTCGGCGTCGCAGTCGTCCTGGACGGCGACGAAGCGTTCGTCTCGGCGCCAGGCGCGATCGCGAACGGAATCCGGTCCGGAGCCGTCTACCGATACGAGCGCGTGGGCGGCCAGTGGCTGGAGCGGCAGAAGCTCGTGCCCCAGGGCGCCCAGAGCTTCGGCGGATTCGGCAATCACATGGACCTCGACGGGGACCAGCTCATCGTCGGCGCGCCCCTGCACTCCGGCGCAGGCATCCGCGAATGGGGCCGAGGCTTCGTCTTCGAGCGAACGCCGACCGGCGACTGGATCGAGGCCGGTGCGCTCGTGCCGCCGCCCATGCCGGACGAGGCGTGGGCGGGCTACCGCGTCGCGATCGACGGCGACCGCGCCGTGCTTGGCGTGTACGGAGATCGCACGAACGGCAACGGAGCCGGCGCCGCGTGCGTGTTCGATCGAACGCCGCAGGGGTGGGTTCCGGTCCAACAGGTCCTGCCGCAGCGCGGAACGCAGTTCGCGCACTTCTCGTTCTCGCTGCTCTTGCAGGGCGATCTGCTCGTCGCAGGCTCTTTCCGCGGCGGCGTCGAGCGCTTCCACACCGGCACGCTGCACGTCTTCCGTCACGACGGGACCTCGTTCCAGGAAGTCCAAGAGCTCATGCCGCCCGGCAAGGAGTACGCCGCGTCCTTCGGAGAGACCGCATGGCTCTCCGAAACGGGTGAGCTGCTCGCCGGATTGCCCGGCTCGGACGGGATCGGGGGCCGGATCGCCGTGCACCGGCCGCGAGCCGACGGCACGTTCGAGCTCTCATCGATCCAGTGGCCGCCGCAGACGGAGTTCGTCGACTGCTTCGGCTGGAAAGTCCGCACGTCGAATGGCCGGATCGCGGCGACGGCCGCCGTCGCGCGCGTTGCGGGTGAGCCTCGCGGCGCAGTGTACGTGTGGGATCCGGCGGCGGTCGGCTACGAATCGCCCCGCTGTGCCGGCAGCCCGGGCCAGGGCGCCGGCCCACAGGAGGTCATGCTGCGCGCGCGCGGCCGCATCGCGAGCGGCTCTCCGTCGGCCGAGCTCGTCGTGACCGAGCTCCCGAGCAGCGCGATGACGCTGCTGCTGGCCGGGTCGCCGATTGGCGCGACGGACGCGTTCGGATTCGGCTGCATCGGCGGCCCGTACGTGCGCCTGAGCCCGCCGGCAGCGGCGAGCGTGCGGGGGTCGCTGACGTGGTCTCTCGCGTCGACGGCCGCGGCCGGACTCATCACGGCGGGCTCGACCTGGTCGTTCCAAGCGTGGGCCTGGGACGGTGTCGCGGCGCACCACTCGAACGCGCTCGACCTGCGGTTCGAGCCGTGAACGCCTGGGCAAGAACGCCCAGGCTCGACGCGCGCCTTCGTCAGGAGACGCGCAAGGGATGTCATCAGGGCGTGGGCATTCCTGCCCGCCCGCTCACCGGAGTTACAGGAACGGGAGCGCGACTCCCTGCGTCAGGTTCGAAGTGACGCTTCCCGACGCGACGTCGCGGTGCCAGGCCTGGAACGCCCACTGCTCTCCAGCCAGGACGGACACCGCCCCGGTCGGCTGCGGGATCATCGTCAGGTCGATCGCGAGCTCCGAGCGTCCCTCGAGGCTGGAGAGGCCGACCTGGCCGGGCGCGTCGAAGCGGCCGACTTCGCCACCGATGCAGAGGAGTCCGACGCCGCCCCCGAAATTCGGCGTGAACTGGAACGTTTGACTCGCCAGGAACAGGGTCACGGAGCGCGGCGGAAGCTCCGTCGCGATCAGCGTCACGTCGTTGCTCGCGACGACGCGCGTTCCGAACGCTGACAGCTCACCCTTCCGGCCCGTCGAGTTCGGCGTGGCACCGCCGCAGATCAGATCGCCCAGCGGAGCGTTCGCGTTGCTCCGAAGCCAGCTGAGGCGACCCCCGACGACGAGGTCCGTGTCGCCGTCGCTGTCGAGATCCGCGCTCGCGAGCGAGGCCGGAGCTTCGAGGCCGATCGCAACCGAGACGGGGGGGGCGAAGTTCAGGCCGCTCGTGCGGCTCAGCCTGACGAGCTGCTCGGACTCCAATGGCGTCGATCGCTCGATCGTGACGGCGAGGTCGACTCCCGCCCCCGCACCTCTGTCGAGGGCCGCGAGGTCGAGCCCCGCGCCGGGGAGGGAGATCTGCACGACGGCTGCGGCGAACGTACCGGAGCCCAGGTTCTCGGCGAGGACCACGCTGGCGCCGTCGTTCGAGATCCAGCCGACGTCGATGGCTCCCGAACCGTTCACGTCGGTCGCGATCAAGCGCTCGCCTGCGGTCACAGCGTCGTTCGCGAGCGGAACCGACGGGGTGAAGCTCCCGTTCGGCAACTGCCGGAACCAGCGGACGCTGGCCGCGCCCCCTCCGATCGATCGCGAAGCGACGATGAGGTCCTCGCGGCCGTCGCCGTCGAGGTCAGCGGTTTCGAGGTCGACGATCGGGAGAGCCTCCGTCAGGAGGGTGCGCGGGGCGCCGAAGCCGCCGGACGCGTCCCGTTCGACCGCGAAGACGCTGCGACCGTCTCCCGCGACGGCGATGACGTCCGGGTCCTGGTCCGCGCCGATGTCGAGCGCCGTCGGTGACGCCGTCGTCGCCGTCGACATCGCGGCGAGCGCGGTCCGGGCGAAGCCGCCACCACCGCCGCTTCGTAGCCAGACGAGCTGGCTCCCCTCGCGTGCGATGACGTCGTCGAGTCCGTCTTCGTCGAGGTCGGCGACGTCGATGAGGTCGACGTCGAGGTCGTAGCGGGGCGCGGGTCGATCGAAACGCCCGGGGCCGCGGTTGAACGAGACGGCGAGCGGCCGCGTGCTCACGGCATCGCCGTCGCCATCGCCGTCGAGATCGGCGATGCGCACGAGCTCGTGTCCGAGCGTGTCGTCGATGAGCCCGCCGCGCAGCGGTGCGAACGGGAGCCCCCCCGTGCCGGACGCCGGGGCGTCGTCGAGGAGATACAGCGACGGCGTCGCCTGCACGACGAGCTCCGGCGTTCCGTCGTCCTCGAGGTCGAAGAGCCCTACGGCCTCGGGGAGCGCATCGCCCGGGAGCGAGACCACGTCGCGCGTCGGTCCGAACGCCAGCCCGGGCAGCCCTTCGATCCAGCGGAGCGGCGCTGCGGGCGCTTCCGGGAGAAGCGCGACATCGTCATCGGAATCGCCGTCGAGATCGGCGAGCAGGGCTTCGGCGCCCGGCGGGCCGGGCGCGACCGGGAGGCGCGGGCCGAACTGGCCGCCGGCGAGGCCCTGGTACGCGACCAGTCCGAGCGATCCGCGGAACAACAGCAGCAGCTCCTCGATGCCGTCGCCGTCGAGGTCGGACGCGAGCGCCGAGTCGATCGGGTCCGCCGACACCTGTGAGTCGATCGGAAGTACAGAGCCGAAGACACCGGGTGCCGTCTGCAGGAGGACCGACACGACGCTCGGTCCCGTTCGTGCGACGAGGTCGGCTCGTCCGTCGTCGTCGGCGTCGACGAGACACACGGCGCTGCCGGCGGGCAGACCCGCCGTCAGCTCCACGAAGTCGAATCCGTTCCCGCGCTGTAGCGCGATCCAGGACGGAGCGACGCCCATCGCGTCCCGCGGCGGCCGGACGAACTCGATGTCGAGCGCGCCGTCGTCGTCGAGATCGCGGAAGCGCAGCTCCCGACCGGGCTCCGTCGTTGCAGGAAGGTCGAACTCTGCGACGGGGAAGATGACGCTCGGCAGGCTCGCGTCGAGGCGGACGAGTCGGTACTGGCCGGCCGCCGGTCGGACGACCAGGTAGAGGTCGACGACGCCGTCCGCATCGATGTCCGTGGAGCCGATCGCCAGCGGTTCGCCCAGAGGCGCGAGATTGACCTGCAGGCGACGCGCGATGGCGAATTCGCCGCCTCCGAGGTTCTCGAGGACGTAGAGATCGCGAAGTGCGGAATCACTTCCGACAAGATCGACGTCTCCGTCCTGGTCGACGTCGAACGCGGTCGGTGCCCGCGATGCATCCACGGGAGACGCGATCGGAAGGGGCAGGCTGAAGCCCTGGGCCCCGGCGGCCGAGGGCACGATCGCCGCGGTGACGAGGGCGAGCAGAGCGCGACGTGATGAGGGGATCCGCATGGCGCGATGGAAGCAGAGTTCGCGACGAACGAGGTCGTGACGCGCGTCACCCGAGCGCTCCGTGGTCCGCTGCCCCGACTGCGTCGGATGCGCTCACGCGACGGATTTCTGGCGGAAAGCTCCTCTCCACTCCGCCGGCAGACACTCAACTGCGCGCGGGCTCGAACTCCACTCTCCGGTTCACTCGCGAACCGACCCCGTCCGTCTGCGCCATCGAACTCGACCGGCGCAACCGCACACTCCGTTCGTACGCCCCATGAAGCTGTCCCTCGCGCTCGTCCCGGCGGGCCTGGCTCTGCTCGCTGCTCCGTCCCTCTCTCAGGACGTCACGGTCGTCTACTCCGGAACGGTGGGGGGCTCGTCGGGGCCGAGCCTGTCGCCG
>JBCCSK010000123.1:0-15091 GCA_039200205.1 Planctomycetota bacterium | reverse complement strand
CGTCGTCGGCGTCGACTTCACGTTCGAGATGGTCGCTCTCGCTCCGGCCAAGGCGGCCGACGGCCGGGGGACCAGCGAAGACGCGCTCTGGATCCAGGGCGACGCTCTCGGACTTCCGGTGCGAAGCGGCGTCGCCGACGCCGTCACGATCGCGTTCGGGCTTCGCAACGTGGCTGACCGGCGGGCCGCGCTCCGCGAGATGGCGCGCGTCGCACGACCCGGAGGTCGCGTCGTGGTCCTCGAGTTCAGCATGCCGGACCGTGACGCCTTCGGCCGCGTGTACCGCGCCTACCTCGAGCACGTCCTTCCGCGGGTTGGCGGTGTGCTCTCGGGAGACCGCTCGGCCTACGAGTACCTCGACGACACCGTGCAGGGCTGGCCGGGTCCCGACGACCTCCTCCGTGAGATGGAGGAGTGCGGTCTCGTCGACTGCGGTTACGAGCGGCTCTGGCGGGGCATCGCGTGCGTGCACTGGGGCGCCGCGCCGTCCACGGAGGCGACCCGTTGAGCGCGTCGAAGCGCGCGGGCGTCGACGACGAGGAGTGGGAGTACGACGCGGAGGAGTGGGAGTACGAGGAAGACCCGGACGAGGAAGACTCAGCGGAGTGGGAGGACGAGGAGTGGGACGACGAGGAGGACGACGTCGCCCGCGGCCCCGGGCCGCCCGGTCGCGGGCTCGCCGTCGGAGTCGTCGCGATGCTCCCGCTCTTCCTCGCGTACGATCTCGCCGTCGACGGGCCGGACGGCCCGCGCTCGGTCGCCGAGGCGATCCTGACACGCCCACTCGAGCCGCTCGGCGCGGAGGCCCTCTCGATGGCGCGTCGTGCGTCGCTGGCGGTCGCCGCGCTCGGGTGCTTCATCGCGTTCGCCGTCGCGCATCGACACGCCGGGGGCCCGAGCCTCGCCCAGCGCGTCGGGGTCGTCGTCCTGGAAGGGGCCATCTGCGCGCTGCTTCTCGGGCCCCTGCTGCTCGGTGCCTCGCGCCTCGCAGAGCCCTGGGTGGGCGCGATGATGGTGGGGACGCCGGGGGGGCCTGCGCCGACGCTGGAGCGAGCGGGCTTCGTCATGGGGAGCGCCGCCTACGAGGAGATCGTGTTCCGGATCGGCGCGCTGTCCGTGGTCTGGCTCGTCGCGAAGGCGGTCCTGCACTGGCTCGGCGCCGGCGAGCGGGCCTCCGCCTGGGGGGCGACCCTGGCGGGCATCGTCCTCTCGTCGCTGCTGTTCTCGGCGTTCCACCTGGGCGCCTGGACCGCATGGCTCGGGCCCGGCGGCGAGCCGTTCGACGCCGCCGTCTTCACCTGGCGAACCAGCGCGGGCATCCTGTTGGCGGTGCTCTTCCTGTGGCGAGGCGTCGGCGTCGCGGCCTGGGCGCACGCCTCCTTCAATCTCGCGCTCCTCCTCGGGGCCGGAGCGAACTCCATCCCGTGACCGAGCAACGCCCGAGTGAGTCGACCCCGTCCCGTCCGCTGCGCTTCTTCGTCGGCATCACGGGCGGCAGCGGTCACGCGTACGCGGAGCGGCTCGTGCTCGAGCTGCTCGCCGCGGGCGTTCACGTCGATCTGTCGATCACCGAAGCGGGGTGCAAGGTCCTGCGCCACGAGCGGGGGGTCGAGGCGGGCGTCCGGGGCGAGCTGCTCGCCGACGCGCTCGCGGACTGGCTCGTGCCGAAGGGGGCCACGCCGGCCGACCTGGAGCGCGTGCGCGTCTTCGCCGGCGACATGGTCGAGGCGCCGGCTGCCTCGGGGACGTCGCTCACGGGCGGCGTGATCCTCTGTCCGTGCAGCATGGGGACGCTGGCGCGGGTCACCGCGGGCTTCAGCTCGAACCTCGTCGAGCGCGCTGCGGACGTCGCGCTCAAGGAGGGCCGCCGCCTCCTCCTGATGCCGCGCGAGACGCCGCTGGGGGAGATCCACCTGGAGAACATGCTCCGCGCGGTCCGGCTCGGTGCGATCGTCCTGCCGTGCATGCCGGGCTTCTATCACCTCCCGACGTCGATCGACGACCTCGTCGGACACGTCGTGGGGAAAGCGCTCGATCGACTCGGGGTCGAGCAGAACGTCGGGGCGCGCTGGCAGGGGTTCGACGAGCCGTCCGGAGATCCTGGAACGACGCCGCCGGACGGGGAGGCCGATCGATGAGCCGCTTCGGCGACACCCTCTCGCTCGTCAAGTTCAGCCACTCGGTCTTCGCGCTTCCGTTCGCGCTCATGGGGGCCTGGCTCGCGGCCGAGGGGCCGCCGCCTCTCCGCACGCTCGGCTGGATCGTCGTCTGCGCGGTCGCGGCGCGAACCGCCGCCATGGCGTTCAACCGCGTCGTCGACCGCGACATCGACGCGAGGAACCCGAGGACCAGCGGGCGCGAGCTCCCGAGCGGTCGCCTCGGCGTCGGGTACGCGCGCGCGCTCGTGCTCGTCGGCAGCGCCGTCTTCATCGCCGGGGCGTTCGCGCTCAACGGGCTCGCGGGCAGGCTCTCGCCGCTCGTGCTCGTCGTCCTCCTCGGCTACAGCTACGTGAAGCGCTTCAGCTCCGGCGCGCACTTCGTGCTCGGGCTCGCGCTGGGTCTTGCGCCGCTCGGCGCGTGGATCGCGGTCCGCGGCAACTTCGAGGGCGATCTCGTTCCCGTGCTGCTCCTGTTCGTGGCCGTCTGGACCTGGGTCGCCGGCTTCGACCTGATCTACGCATGCCAGGACGCTTCGTTCGACGCGGCCCACGGGCTTCTCTCCGTTCCCGCGCGGATCGGGGTCGCGGGCGCCCTGCGCCTCTCGCGCGCGCTGCACGTCGTCACGGTTCTCGCGCTCGTCGGCGTCGCCCTTCGCGCCGACCTCGGCGCCGTGTTCTGGGCGAGCTGCGTCGTCGTCGCGGCGCTCCTCGCCTGGGAGCAGAGCCTCGTGAGCGCCGACGACTTGAGTCGCGTCGACGTCGCCTTCTTCACGATCAACGGCTGGGTCGGCGTCCTCCTGTTCGTCGGCCTCGCGGTCGACATGGCGGTCCTCGGTGGGCCGGGAGCCGCCTGATGGCGCGCAAGAAGGCGCGGAGCCGCGCGCGCGACCCGCTCCCCGAGGACGCCCTCCGGGACCTCGCGAAGCGTCTGGAGTCGGACGTTCCCTCCGCCGTCCTGCTGCGCGGTGAGGAGCGGTACTTCCGCACCCGTGGCATCGCGCTCGTCGTCGATGCGGCGCGCGAGGCGGGGATGGAGATCTGCCGTCACGACCCCCTCGACCCCGAGTACGCGCCGGCGCGCCTCGTCGACGATCTCGCGACCGGGGCGCTGTTCCAGTCGGCGCGATGCGTCGTCCTCGAATCCGCCGAGCGCGTCGTCGTCGACCGCGCGAGGAACGTGTCGCCCGCGGCGCGCGACGCGATGCTCGCGCGCCTGGAGACGGGCGCCCCGGGCTGCATCGTCCTGTCGGCCGAGAAGCTCCGCGCCGACCACGTGCTCGCGAAAGCGATCCAGGCGGCGGGCGGCCCGACCGTGGGCTGCCGTCGACTTTACGACTCGCCTCCGGCGTGGAACCCGGACCCGCGCTCGGCCGAGATCGTCCAGTGGTGCGCCGCCCGCGCGAAGGCGCTCGGTGTTCCGATCGAGCCCGCGGAGGCGCTCACGATCGTCGCCGCCACCGGCAACGACCTCGCGGCGATCGACGATCAGCTCCGCTCGCTCGTCGGCCGCGGGGCGGAGGCTCTGCGCGACATCGTGGCCTGGGACGCGGCCGCGTCCGTGTGGGACGTCGCCGAGCACGTCGCCGTCGGGGACGTGAAGCGCGCCGCGCTCGGCATCGAGTCGCTCTTCGCGTCCGGAGCGGTGCAGCGGGACGGGAGTCGCGTGATCGACAACGACGGCGTCGTCGCTCAGCTCGCGATGGCGCTCAGCGCGAAGCTGCGCGAGGCCGAGCGTGCCGCGAGCGTTCTTCGGGGCGGCGGCACGCCCGCCCAGGCGATCGCAGCGGCCGGCGTCCGTGGACCGAAGGCCGCGCACGCCGCCCTGGAGAAGCGAATCGCCGCCCGTCCCCACGACGCGTGGCCGCGGATGCTCGCCGACCTCGGGGCGCTCGAGCGCCGCTCGCGCTCGTCCGTTCGGGTGGACGCGACGGACTTCATGCACTTCGCGCTCCAGCACCGACGCCGCGCCGGCGACGCGAAATCGCGTTCGCGGACGCCTAGGATGGGGGGATGAGCGACACCGCCTCCGACGCACCGCGGATCGCCGTTCTCTCCGAGGTCGTGCGCAACCAGATCGCCGCCGGCGAGGTGATCGAGCGCCCCGCCTCGGTGGTCCGCGAGCTCCTCGACAACGCGATCGACGCCGGTGCGCGCCACATCACGATCGAGCTCGAAGAGGGCGGCGCCCGGCTCGTGCGCATCACCGACGACGGGCGCGGGATGGCGGCCGCCGACCTCGAGCTCGCGTTCCAGGCGCACGCGACCAGCAAGCTTCGCTCGCCCGAGGACCTCGACCACATCGCGAGCCTCGGTTTCCGCGGGGAGGCGCTCGCCTCGATGGCTTCGATCGCGCGCTGTCGGATCCGCTCGCGCGAACGGGGTGCCGAGAGCGGCGCCGAGATCGTCGAGGAGGGCGGTCGGCGCGGACGCGTGACCCCGGCGGGCATGCCGCACGGGACGGTCGTCGAGGTGCGCGACCTCTTCTTCAACACGCCCGCGCGCAGGCGCTTCCTGAAGCGCGAGCAGACCGAGCTCTCGCGCTGCACCGAAGTCGTTCAGCGGGTCGCGCTCGCCCATCCCGCCGACGAAGAGGGCGAGGGCGGCATCGGATTCGTGCTGGAGCACGGCGGTCGACGCGTGTTCGACGTCGAGCCGGGCATGGGGCTCGCCGCGCGCATCCGGCGCGTGTTCGGCGACGAGCTCGCCAGCGCGCTCGAGCCCGTCGAGGCCTCGGCGGGCACGACGCGCCTCGTCGGTCTCGTCGCGCCGCCGCGCTTCGCGCGTCGCGACGCGCGTCGACAGATGTGGTTCCTGAACGGGCGACCGCTGCGCGACAAGGTGCTGACCCGCGTCCTCAAGGACGCCTACCGCGGCGTGCTGGAGGGCGGACTCCAGCCCGCGGCGTTCCTGCACCTCTGGATGAGCCCGGACCTCGTCGACGTCAACGTGCACCCCGCGAAGAGCGAGGTGCGGCTCCGCGACGAGCGTCCGCTCTTCGGCTTCCTCGTGAACGCCCTGAAGGAGGCCGTCCTGCGGACCGACATGTCGACGCCGGGCGGGACGATGATCGATCGCGTGCGTCGGCGCGAAGAGCGGGTGACGCAGCGGGAGACCCTGCCCGACCCCGGTCCGAGGATCGGTGGCGGCGATTGGATTCCGCGACCGCCGGCGCCGCAGCGTGCGTCGGAGGAGGGCTTCGTCGTCCGCGACGTCCAGGGAGCGCCGCCCTCGAACGCCCCGCCCGCAGTGGAGACGCCGCGCGTCGACCATTCTTGGGCAAAGACCAACGACCTCGCCGGCGATCCCTGGGCGGAGACCGACGATCTCGCCGGGCCCTACATCCAGGTCGATCGGACGTACATCCTCCGCAGGCTCCCGGACGGCTTCGAGATCATCGACCAGCACGCGCTGCACGAGCGCCTGACCTTCGAGGAGCTTCGCGCCGACGTGCGCGAGGGCGGGATCGAGATCCAGCGGCTGCTCGCGCCGGAGCTCGTCGAGCTCACCCGAGCGGACGTCCAGCTGGTCACCGCGCACCAGGACGCGCTCCGTCGCGTCGGACTGGAGGTCGAGCCCTTCGGCGAGCACACGGTCGCGGTGCACGGGCTGCCGGCGCGGCTCCGGCGCCCCGACGCCGAGGCGATCGTGCGCGACGTCGTCGACGTCATCTCCAGGACGGGGAAGGCGCCGGACGCCGAGGACGTGCTGGAGGAGGTCCTCCACCGGACCTCGTGCCGCTCGTCGATCATGGCGGGCGACCGCCTCGACGACGCCTCGATCCGCGCTCTCCTCGAGCGCGCTCGCGCAACGGGGACCGACCAGACCTGCCCGCACGCGCGGCCGACGCGCGTGCGATTCACGATCGCCGACCTCGAGCGAGCGTTTCATCGCTCGTGAGGGCGTGGGGCGCGCAAGCTGCAGCGATTGCTGCCCACGACCTGAAGTCGGTCAGCGCGGGATGAAGTCGTTCCTCGTGAGCTCTGCGACCATCGTGCCGTCGACGAGGTAGAGGTCGGCCGCCGCCACGTCGGAGAAGCGCACGCGTCGGAACTCGGCCTCGACCGTCTCGTACGCGAAGAAGCGTCCGGGGAGCCACGACTGCTTCGACGCCGGCCCGTCCTTCGGGTGCAGGAACCAGTCGGTGCACTGCACGAGCACCGAGCCGGGCGCCTCGATCGGCCCGTCGCGCTGCGGAGAGACGAGGACCACCTGCGGCCTCCCGGTCGTCTCCTCGACGCCGATCACCAGGCGGACGATCGACGTCGTCGGGGCTTTCTTTCGCGTGCTTCCCTCGTGGCGTCGGAAGTCGCGGAAGTCCGGCGTGTGGACCTCCAGCCAGCGAAGGCCTGCGCACAGTTCGGCGAGCGAGGTCCGTCGTCCGTCGCGGACGCCCTCGATGTCGACGTTCGGCAGTCGAACGCCCGGGTCGCCTTCGAACGCGAGGGTGCCGGGCGGAGCCGTCTCATCCCCGCGGACGCCGAGCTCCGACAGCTCGACGATTCGGAGACTGTTCGGCCGGGTGAGGCGCGCCACGTCGTAGGCGATGGCCGCGTACTCGTCGATCTCGGCGCGGTCGCCGGAGAAGTCCTTTCCGACGAGTCGGATCCAGCCCTCCGTCACGCTCTCCCCGCGGACCTTCCGGTACCAGTACTCCCGCAGACCGTCGCTCGACAGCCCTCGCATCTGCGTGCTGACCTCGCGGCCCGAGTCGTCCAGGAACACGCCTTTCACGAGACCCGGGCCCTCGTCGAGGTAGGCGAAGCGCGCCCGAAACTCGTTCATCCCCGTCGTTCCGCGGGCGCGCCCGTCGAACACCAGTTCGAAGGCGCGCGGTGCGGCCGTGGTCGCGACGGAGCTCTCCTTGATGCTCAGGCTCTCGACGACCTTGGCCCAGAGGAGTCGAGCCGGCTCGGGTGTGCCGTCCGGCACGCGCCCCGCGGCTGCCGGCTGGCCGTCGCTCGCGAGGATCGGCGCTGCCGTCTCGGGCTCAGCGGGACGCAGCTCGGGCGGGAGGACGACGGGAGGACGATCTTGGGGCTGGGTCTCGTCCTGCGCCCACGTCGGCGTGGCGAGCGAGGGGAGGGCGAGGAAGAGCCCGAGGCCGGCGGTCGCGCGGTTCATGCCGAGGATCGTCGTCTGGGCGCGCCGCGAGTTCCAGCGTCGAGGCGCCGCGTCGCCGTACGATTCGCGCGAGGTGCCTTCGGAGATCGAACCCACGGACGTCCTGGACCGCCTTCCGCTGCGGTTCCTGATCGGGACGACGGCGACCGGGAAGAGCGAGCTCGCGCTCGAGCTCGCACCCCGGCTCGGCGCCGAGATCGTCGCGCTGGACTCGATGACGGTCTACCGCGGCCTCGACGTCGGCACGGCGAAGCCCTCCAGGGCCTCCCGGGAGGCGGTCCGCCATCACCTGATCGACGTCGCGGATCCTGCCGAGCCCTACGACCTCCAGCGCTATCTCGCCGACGTCCGGAGAGCGCTGGAGGAGATCGAGCGGCGCGGCGCAGTTCCTCTGTTCGTAGGCGGGACCGGCCTCTACCTCGCGGGGCTCTTGCGGGGCCTCTTCTCGGGACCTCCGTCCGACCCGGCAATTCGGGCCGAGCTCGACGAGCGCGCTCGCGTCCAGGGAAGCGCCGCCCTCCACGCGGAGCTGGAGGTGATCGATCCGCCGTCCGCCTCTCGCATTCACCCGAACGACCGGCGCCGGATCGTCCGCGCCCTCGAGGTGTGGCTGCAGACCGGGAAGCCGCTCTCCGGGCTCCAGGCGCAGTGGGGCGCCGATCCGACGCCCCGCGAGCGTCGCTCGGCCATCGTTGGCCTTCGCATCCCGACGGAGGAGCTGGACGCAGGCATTCGCGCGCGAACGATCGCGATGCTGCACGCGGGCTGGCCCGACGAGGCGGTTCGCCTCGCCGACGCCGGCGCCATGGGCCGCTCGGCCGAGCAGGCGCTCGGCTACGACGTCGCCGAGGCTCTCGGAAGGGGACTCGTCGCGTTCGAGGCCGCCGCGGACGCGATCGCCCTGCGCACGCGCCAGTTCGCCCGCCGCCAGCGGACGTGGTTCCGGCGGTTCGAGGTCAGCTGGCTCGACCCGCGCGCGACCGACTCTCTCGATCGCGCGCTGGACCTCTTTCGGGCCGCTACCGGTACGGGTTCGGCGGGGGCTCAGGAACCGCGAGATCCGGCGTGACGCCCTGCGGGGGGTTCTGCCACGGGTTCTCGGGGTTGTAGACGAGGAAGTGACGCTGGAGCGTCAGGCCGAACTCGTGCCACCGGCGGGCATTGAACTCCCCGTAGGTCCCGTCGCGGGAGGAGTCGTACCCGTCGATCGCGCGCACGACGCGCGGGGGGACCGACCGGAAGTTCCAGTGGTCGTTGATGTCGTCCCCGTACGAGGCGCAGGACGGCGCCGTCGCGGCGGCAAGGGCGGTGAGGGCGAGAGCGTGGAGACGCTTCGTCGGCATGGGATGCCTCGATCTGGGGAGCGGGCGAGGTGGAGGGAACGGGGGGACTGGACCGTGGCAAGACTGCAGCGTGCTCGCGGTCTGTGGCCCAGTATCATGGTCGGCAGGACGCTTGTCCAGCCGCCCGGGCCGACGAGTCTTCGCTACCTGTCGCTTGCCCCCGGTCAACCGGATTTTCGCCACTCTCCGCCGTGAGCGCCCCCGCCCCTCTGCGACTCGCCGTCTTCGGTGGGAGCTTCGACCCGGTCCACGAGGGCCATACGGAGATCGCGAGGCGGGCCGAGCGCGTGTTCGGAATCGAGAGAGTCCTGTGGATTCCCGCCTCGATCCCGCCTCACAAGGCCGATGTGGAACTCGCGCCGGCGCCCATGCGTCTCGCCATGCTCCTCATCGCTACAGCCTGTCGCAGCGAATGGGAGGTGTCGACGATGGAGTTGGAGCGTGAAGGCCCCTCCTACACGTATGACACCCTTTTGGAAGTTCCCGATCGCGTGCGACACCGTCTCCTCCCAAAGAAGGACGGGGGATTGGCTGCGCGGCGACGCGAGCTGGAGCTGTACATGATCCTTGGGAGCGACAATTTGTCCGGTCTTCCGCTCTGGAAGAATGTGGACGACGTCCTCTCCATCGCCCAGCCGATCGTGGTCTGGCGCGGCGGAGAGACCGAGGATCCCCTGGCCGACCTGGAGGGTCGGCTCGAAGACCGCGCGCTGGAGCGACTCCAGCGCGGATTCCTGCGGCTCCCGCCGCTTCCGCAGAGCTCGACGGAGATCCGGGAGGCCCTCGCGCGCGGCGAGGTTCCCGAGGGGGCGCTCTCGCGCCCCGTCCTCGAGTTCATCGTCGAGAAGGGGCTCTACGGCTGGCCGGCCGACGCGGAACTGCCCGCGGATGCTGGCGTGACCGTGGGGGACGAACGCGGCGGGACGCCGGGGGGTGAATGAGCCTGCTCGTCGCATTCCTCGCCACCGTCTTCGCCGTTCCGTTCCTCGCCGCGCTCGCCCTCGAGCTCGGCTGGGTCGATCGCAGGGACGGCGCGGAGCATCGGAAGCCGCGCCGAGCGGCCGTCCCACTCGTCGGTGGCGCCGCGATCCTGGCCGCGCTGGTCGCTGCCTCCCAGGTCGACGCGGGGCTGGGTCTCGCCTGGCCCGCGCTGATCGTCGCCTTCCTCCTGGGCCTCGTCGACGACGTCCTGCCGCGCGGCCTCCGCGCCTGGACGAAGTTCGTCGGCCAGGTTGGCGTCGGTGTCCTGGTCTTCGTGGCGCCCGGGCCGGCCTGGGCGGGCCTCGAAGGGCCGGAGCGCTTCGCGCTCGGCTGCCTCGCCGTGGTCGCCATGAACGCGGTGAACACGTTCGACCACCACGACGGTCTCGCGGGGCTGGTCGGGGCGCTCGGGCTGCCGTTCGGGGCCCCCGCGGCGGCGGCGGCGTGCGCCGCGTACCTGCCTTTCAATACGGTCGTGCGCCGTCGTCCCGGCGGTCGCGGCGAGGGCGTGCCCCTCGCGATGCTCGGCGATTCCGGCAGCCATCTGCTCGGCGTCCTCATCGCGACGACCCCGGGCGCGGCCGTCCTGCTCACCGTGCCGCTGCTCGACCTCGCGCGGGTCGTCTGGCAGCGCCGGTCCCGGGGGCAGCCGTTCTGGGTCGGCGACCGGACCCACCTCGGACATCGTCTCGAGGCCCTCGGGCTCGGGCCGCTCGCCGTCGCTGGCATCGTCGCACTGCTCCTGGCGCCGCCGACGATCGCCACCGCGCTCTGGACGTCCGAGGTCGCTCCGATCCTCGGTGTCGTCGTCAGCGCGTTCCTCTACTTCGTCGCGGTCGACGCGACGTCCCAGTCCGCGGGCCAGGACGTCCGTCCAGCGCTCCTCGTCGACGAGTTCGACGAGTTCGACGAGGCCGCGTCGGTCCGCCTCCCGGACCCGATGCGGCGCATCCACGATCGACCGATCGCGCCGGAGCCGGCGCCCGAGGTGCCGGGCGAGCAGCCGGAGCCCGAAGTGGTCGCCGAGGTTGCGGGCGATTCCGAGGCCTCGGCCGGGCCCTTCGCCCTCTTCGAGCCGGTCCCGCTGCCCAAGGTCAACGGGACGCACGCTGCCCCTCCGGAGGAGCCTGCCGTCGAGACCGCGCCGGATCTTCCGGCCGAAACGAACGGCGAGACCCACCCAGCGCTCGCGCCCGAGCCGGAGCCACAGCCGCACGCGCCCGCAGCGGCGGAGAGCGCTCCGACGGTCGACGACCCGGTGGAGGCCCCCTCCGAGCCGTCGCTGCCGGCGGCGGCTTCCCATCCGCTCGAGTCGCTCGTTCGGCAGAACCTCTTCGATCGTGCCGAGGCGAAGAACGGGTCGAGCGTCGACGACGAGCCGAAGAACGGGTCCGGCGTCCATGACGGCTCGAAGAACGGGTCCAGCGCGAGCGACGAGCCCAACCAACGCGGCGCCAACGGGACGTCGCACCATGCTCCGGAGCGCAGGTCGCCGGTCTGGCTGTCCAGCGGGCCCTCGGAGGCCGAGGAGCGCGCCCACGACCGTGCGAACGGACAGCCGCCGTCCACGCCCGTGCCCGCGCGAGTCCGCGAGCAGGAAGTCGACGTCCCCGCCGAGCCGGAGGAGTCCGCGGAGGACCATCCGCTGACCGGAGGGCGGCCCGATCGGCCGAAGCCCAGGAAGGGCCCGTTCGCCGACTCCGGCGGGACCTACTGACGCTCGCTCGCGGTGACGGGCAGCCGAGCAGGCCGCCCCGACGGTTGCCGTGGCCTCGATGCGTCCCGATACTCTTGGGCCGCTTCGAGCGACCGCGCCCTTGAGCTACCCCCTGACCGCCGTCATCAGCGACCTCCACGGCAACCGTCCCGCGCTGGAGGCCTGCCTCGCGGACGCCTCGACGCGCGCGGTCGAGCGCTTCGTGTGCCTCGGGGACATGGTCGGATACGGCGCCGAGCCGCGCGTCTGCCTCGACGCCGTGATGCGGCTGTGCGTCGACGAGCCCACCGAGCTCCGGAGCGACGGCCAGCCGTTCTTGCCCGGCCTGTGCCTCAAGGGCAACCACGAGGAGGCGCTGCTGGTCAGCGCCGAGGACTTCAACGAGAAGGCGCGCGCTGCGATCGAGTGGACGCGCGACGAGATCTGGCGGGATCCCGAGCGGGCCGACGCGTACTGGGACTTCCTCGGTGAGCTGAGCGCGCGGGCGACCGACGAGCGCGCGATGTTCGTCCACGCGTCGCCGCGGGATCCGGTGCGCGAGTACGTCGTGCCACGCGATATCCGCGACCGGGAGAAGATGAAGGGGCTGTTCGCGGCGATGGAGCGCGGCGTGTGCTTCATCGGTCACAGCCACGTTCCGGCGGTCTTCTTCGAGGACGGCTCGTACTTCGTCCCGCGCGGACCCGAGCCGACGCACGGGCCCTACGACCTCGGCGACCTGAAGTCGGTCCGGGCGATCATCAACGTCGGTTCCGTGGGTCAGCCCCGCGATGGGGACCCGCGGCTGTCCTACGCTCTCTTCGACGGCCAGAACGTCACCTTCATCCGCGTCGAGTACGACCACGCCGAGGCCGCTGCGGCGATCCGCGCCGTCGACGCCCTCCCCAAATTCCTCGCCGATCGCCTCGCGGCGGGGCGCTAGAGGTTCGTCCTCGATCACGAGCCGACCAACCATGGGTCCGGAGAAGCGACTTCCGCTCGCACTGTTCCTGTGCTTCGTCATCCTCGTCGGATGGCAGGCGCTGTTCGCGCCGCCGCCGCCTGTCCCGAGCGACGCCGATGATCCGAACCTCGTCTCGAACTAGGGGATCCAGCCGAGTCGTGGACTCGAGGAGTCGGCGGAGCCCGAGGCGGAGCAAGGCGGTGAGGTCGCCGAAGGCGCCACCGCGGACGGAGCCGAAGGTGCTGAGAGCACCGCTCTCTCGTCGGTGGAGCCATGGTCCGACTGGGTCGAGCTCGGTCGACCGGACGAGCCCGGACACACGTTCGCGCGCTTCACGAGCCTGGGCGGGAGCCTCGCCGAACTGAGGCTCGGGGCCTACTTCGTGCGCCACGGGCTGGAGCCAGAACAGCGCTCCGAGCTGGAGAACAAGACGCCGCTGGTGGTCCCCGCGGGCGATGACGTCGCGCCGCTCCACTCGCTGATGCTCCGCGCGGGGCCCTCGGCGGTCGACCTCCTCGACGCCGACCTCTCGACCGTGCACTGGGAGCACGAAGTGCTCGAAGAGGCCGGGCGGGCAGTCGGCGTGCGCTTCGTCCACCGCGATCCGAGCGGCGTGACCTTCGAGAAGACGATCACCAAGGAGCCCGGCCAGTACCACCTGCGCGTCGTCCTCGGTGTGAGCGCCGAGAACGAGACCGTCGCGCGGCGCCGTGCGATGGTGACGGTCGTCGCTTCGGCCGGGATGCCGAAGGAGAGCACCGACAACTTCTACCAGGAGCCGCAGGCCGTCGCGGCGGTGCGCGGTCGCGATCCGAAGCAGCGAAAGCCCGACGTCAAGGGGGACCCGCGGCAGGGCACTCTCGTGGCCGGGGAGGTCGAGTACTTCGGCACGCACAACAAGTACTTCGCCATGCTCATGCGCCCCGCGGACGACCTGACCCGGGCCGTCCTGCGCGAGGCGAACTGGTACGCGCTGTACGACCCCGCGTGGGTCGCGGCGGGCGGGCGTCCCGTCGACGGTTTCCGCGACGTCCTCGTCGAGGGCGTGCTGGAGCTCACGCTGCCCGAGGCGGGACAGCAGAACCTCTACGAGCTCGTCCTCTACGCGGGACCGAAGGACGCCGACCGTTTCACGCCGGAGGACGAGCCGTTCCAGGCGATCCTCCGCGAGGATCTCGGGTTCTTCGACGGCATCGCGAGCCTGATCCTCGGGTTCCTGCGCTTCCTGCACGGGATCGTCGGGAACTGGGGCTGGGCGATCATCCTGCTCACGCTCGTGGTCCGCGCGCTGCTGTTCCCGCTCAACCGGCGGATGCAGACGTCGATGGCGCGGCACGCGACGAAGATGAAGCGCGTCCAGCCGAAGATCGACGCGATCAAGAAGAAGTACGAGAAGGACCCGCAGAAGCTGCGTCAGGAGCAGGCGCGCATCTTCCAGGAGGAGGGCGCGATGCCGCCGCTCGGGGGCTGCCTCCCGATCTTCCTCCAGATCCCGATCTTCTTCGGTCTGTTCAGCGCGCTCCGCGTCTCGTTCGATCTGCGCCAGCAGCCGTTCATGGGCTGGATCGAGGACCTCTCGCAGCCGGACCGATTGGCTCGGATCGACCTCAACACGCACCTCCCGTTCATCGGGACGATCGAGTACTTCAACCTCCTGCCGATCCTCATGGTCGTGCTGTGGGTCGGTCAGCAGAAGGTCATGCCGAAGCCCGCCGCCGACAACGAGCAGGCGCGGCAGATGCAGAAGATCATGATGTGGATGCCGATCATGTTCGGCTTCTTCCTCTACAACTACGCGGCCGGCTTGTCGCTCTACATGATCACGACGTCGCTCTTCGGCATCATGGAGATGACCGTGATCCGGCGCATCTGGCCGATCGACGACGCCGAGCAGCCGAAGAAGCAGAGCAAGCTGATGGCGCGCCTGGAGGAGCTTCAGAAGCGCGCGCTGGAGCAGCAGGAGATGCAGCGCCGGGCTGCACAGGCAAAGGGCGGCGCGGGCGCCCGTAAGCGCAAGCGGTGACCTCGACGATCGCCGCCGTCGCGTCGGCGCCCGGCGCCGGCCTCCGCGCGGCCATCCGGGTCTCAGGTCCACGCGCACGTGCGATCGTGACGTCGGCGTGTCGTCGCGGCGACCGGCCGCTCGAACTCGTCGAGCGTGCGGCCGTCGAGGCGACCTTCGTCGACGACGAGGGGGGCCTTTCGGTCCTGATTCTGTGGATGCCCGGGCCGCGCTCCTTCACCGCCGAGGACGTCGCCGAGATCCACCTACCGGGGCACCCGGACCTCGTCCAGGACGCGCTCGAACGGCTCTTCGCGCTAGGCGCAGAGCCCGCCCAGCCCGGCGAGTTCACGCGCCGCGCGTTCGAGAACGGCCGCATCGACCTGACGCGCGCCGAGGGCGTTCTCTCCCTGGTGTCCGCGCGCTCCGAAGAGGAGCGGCGCGCCGCTGCCGCGCTCCTCGCCGGTGGGCTCGCGCGACGGATCGAAGACGTGCGCGATGCGCTCGAATCGATTCGCGCGCTGGCCGAAGCGAGCCTCGACTTCGACGAGTCCGACACGGGACACGTGCCGATCGAAGCGATCGTCGCAGGAGCCGAAGGGGCGCGCGCGAAGGTCGACGGGGCACTCGGCTGGGAGCGCAGCCGCGTCGCGCGCGCCGGCGTCGGGCGCGTCGTTCTCGCCGGAGCGCCGAACGCGGGCAAGAGCACGCTCTTCAACCGCCTCGCGAGCGGCGCCGTCCAGGACGCGGCCGGAGACGCGCTCGTCAGCGACCTCGCGGGGACGACGCGCGACGGCAAGCGCGCCGAGTGGGACCTGGGCGAGG
>JBCCSK010000122.1:0-15171 GCA_039200205.1 Planctomycetota bacterium | reverse complement strand
GGAACACGCGTCCGGCGCCGCCCCGGCCGCCGGGCGCGATCGGAGGAAGCGGGCGGCGCCCCTCGGCCCCGACGAACGCACCGAGGCCGTTTCGCCCCTCGGCCACGAGCGACTCGAGGGCCTTCAGCGCGCGGCCGAGGTCCGCGGTCCGGCTCGCGTCGATGGGGGTCTTCCGCCCCCCGGGCCCGACGGCGACGAGGGCGACCCGCGCCCCGAGCCGGAGCCCGAGGGCGACGATCGCCGCCGCGACCTCCGCCGCGGACTGGAGCTTGCCGGGCCGGCCAACGCCCATCGACGCGCTCGAATCGAGGGCCACCGCCCACTCCTCGCGGGCGTCCGAGCGGTGGACGAACACGTAGGGCCGATCGACGCGCGCGAAGAGGTCCCAGTCGAGCCGGCGAAGATCCTCGCCGGGGCGGTAGGGACGGTGCCCGACGAACTCCTGGCCCTCGCCCTCGAGCGTCCGTCGGCGCCCGACCTCTTCGCGCTCGCGGGCCGCGGCGAGGTGGGCCGCGAAGGCTCCGAGTCGTGCGAGGAAGCCTGGGCCGAATTCGACGTGCGGCGACGGGAGCTCGACGCGACTGCTCTCTCCGCCCACGGTCCCCTAGACGCGGTGGATGGCGACGATCGTGACGTCGTCCTCGCGCGCGTTGCCGGAGAACTCGAGCGCCGCCTTCGCGATCGCCTCGACCGTCTCCTTGGCGCTCGCTCCGGACCGACCGGTCTCGGCGAGCGTCGCGCGCACGCCCTGCTCCTCGAACATGCGATCGGGGTGGTCGGGGTGCCGCGCCTCGACGAGGCCGTCGGTGAACGCGAGCAGCATGTCGCCCTTCTCGAGGCGGATCGACTCGCCCGCCTCGTAGGCGAAGTCCTCGACGAGCCCGAGCGCCGGGCCGTCCGCGGAGAAGCTCTCGATCGTGGAGGTCGCCGCGCGCCAGACGAGCGGCGGCGTGTGGCCCGCGTTGAGGAGGCCCACTTCGCCGTCCTCGCCGAGGTGGGCGACGAGCAGAGTGAGGAACTTGCCGTCGTCCATCCGCTCGCAGAGGTCCACGCAGAGCATCGTGACGACCTCGCTGGGATCCCCGAGCACGCGCAGATAGCTCCGCAGGTGCGCCTGGGCGGTCGCCGTGATCAGCGCGGGTCCGATCCCGTGCCCGGAGACGTCTCCCACGACGGCCACGAGGTCGCCCTTGCGCGTCGGAACGAAGTCGTAGAAGTCGCCCGAGACGTGCTCGGCGCTGCGGTACCAGCCGAAGGTCTCGTAGCCCTCGCGCTGGGGCGGCGCCTTCGGCATCAGCCCCTCCTGGATCTCCGCGGCGATCTGCTCGGCGCGCTCGCGCTGGGCCGCGAGGATCTTGTCGTGGGTCAGCTGGGCGTTCTCGAGTGCGATCGCAATGTGCTGGGCGAGCGCGTGGAAGAGCGCCAGGTCCTCGGGCTGGAACGCGCGCGTCGCCGCCTTCGAGTCGACGTAGAGCGCGCCTCGGTTGAGCGCGCCGCCGGACCGTCCGTCGGGGCCGCCGCCGCGCGTCACGAGGGGGACGCACATGACGGCCCGCAGCTTGAGATCGAACACGGACTGGCCGAGCTCGAGGTCCTCCGCGTTCTTCTGCACCGTCGTCCGGATCGGCGCCTCCTCGTCGATGACCTTCTGGACGACGGTCGTCGAGTACTTGACGTCGCGGCCCAGCGGCGTCGCGACGTCGTCGTCGCCGCGCGTCCTCGCGACGCGCACGACCTGGTCGCCGGTGGCGGGGTCGAGGAGGACGAGGAAGCCGCGCTCGGCCCCGGTCGCCTCGATCGAGCTGTCGACCACGAAGTCGAGCAGCGACTCGAGGTCCCGGGAGGCCGAGACCCGGGCGATGGTGTCGAGGAGCAGCTCCAGCGACCTCGTGTCCTCCCGCGCGTCACCGCGCAGGAAGCCCGAAGAGCCGTGCCCACCCGGATCCCCGTCGGACCCGCCCGCACCCCTTGCGACGGGCGAGCCGGAGCCCGCGCCGAGCGGTGAGGTGGCCGACCCCTGGCCCGATCCGTCCTCGGCGCGGCGGGGACGCTTCTTCCAGAACGCCATGCGGCCATGGTAGCGGCCGCCGGGACCGCAGGGACGGTTTCGCTTGCAGCGCTCGGTCGGTCAGCGGAAACTGTCGCCCCCCGCCGCGGGCATTCCGCGCGCGGACTCCCCCCAGAAGCTCACGCAACCATGCACATCGAAGTCGAACCGGGCGAAAGGCACGTCGTGCTCCACCTGCGCGGGGAGTTCGATACCTACTACTGTCACCTTCTCGACGACGAGATCGCCGCGGTCCAGCGCAACGGGATCCACCTCGTCGTGCTGAACCTGCGCCTCGTCAAGTTCATCAATTCGACCGCCCTCGGCGCGATCATCAAGGCATCGAAGGCGCTCGACCGCGAGGGCGGGGCCCTCGTGATCTCGCGGCCGTCCGCCTTCTGCAAGGACATCATCGAGAAGGTGGGCCTCGACCGAGTCGTGCGGATCGCGGACTCGGACGAAGAGGCGATCGCGATGCTGATGGAGAAGGCGAAGCCCGTCATCGAGGAGGCCGAGGGCCCAGAGGACGAGCTCGACTCCTCCTCCGTGATCTTCCGCCTCCTCGACCAGGAGCGCCTGCGACACTTCATCGACCAGGCCAAGGCGAGGAATCCGGTCCACGGCTACAACTTCGGCGACAACTGGGCCGGCATCGGCCGGATGGCCGGCCTCGACGAGGACGGGATCCGCTTCACCTGGAACGGCGGCACGACGAACCTCACGCCGTTCGACATGGGCCAGATGCTGGCCGTGGGTACGGCCCTGATCGTGAAGTTCCGCCTCCCGCTCCTGCAGCGCGGCTACTGCGAGGCGAAGGTCGACGTCAGCTTCCTGGAGGAGCGCGCGGACGGCGTGAAGGTCGGCTGCCGCTTCGTCGAGATCGAGGACAAGACCCGCGACGCCGTGCGTCAGTACGCCAAGGACATGGCCTTCCTCAAGGAAGAGCTGAAGCGCGCGACCGAGTAGGGCCCGGTCGACTCGTCGAGCCCGGAGTATTCGTGCGGCCGCGTTCCCAGTGCGCGAAGAGTGCGCTCTGGGTAGGAAGATTCGCGAGCAGATGCGGAGGCGGGGCTGTAGCCCCGTCGAGCAATCTGCGAGCGAACCGGCGAAGCCGGCGATGGCCGAAGGCCATCGTCTGACGCCGCCAGGGCGTACTCTGCGCGTGCTGGGGACGTGAGCGCATGAATAGTCCGGGCTAGCCTTCCGACGGGGCGAGGTCTTCGCCCCGTAGCTCCTCTTCGTCGCGCTGGGTCTCCTCCGCGGCGCGGTGGAGCGCGACCTCGTGGACGACGAGGTCCTCGACGCGGTCGACGACGCGCGGCCACGAAAAGCGCGAGATGGCGACCTCGCGTGCGGACTTGCCCCAGCGCTCCCGCCGACTCGGGTCGGACGCGAGCCGCGAGATGGCGGCGCGCCAGGCCTCCAGGTCCCCGCGCGGCACGATGAGTCCGTTCTCGTCGTGGTCGATCGTGCCCGCGAGGCGCGACACGTCGGAGATCAGCACGGGGACGCCGCACGCCATCGCGCGGCGGATCTTGAGCGACGCGACGTCGTCGTCGAGCGCAGGGACCAGCAGCGCGGTGGCGGAGCCGACGAGTCCGGGGAGCTCCTCGGGGCGCGGCACGCCGGCCCAGTGGACGTTGGCGCCGATCCCCAGACGCTCGGCGTGGGCCCTCGCCGCCTGGCGGTAGGACCCGGTGCCACAGAACACGAGGCTCCAGTCGTGGCGCTGCCCGACCGATCGTGCGAACGCGTCCATCAGGACGTCGATCCCGCGCCCTGGCTCGATCCTCCCGATGTGGAGAAGCACCATGCCGCGGACGTGATGCCGCCGCAGGACCTCGCTCGAGAGTCCGGGCCGGAACGTCTCGACGTCGACCCCGGAGGGCAGGACGGAGACGATGTCGGGATCGAAGCCCTCGCGAACCGCCTGACTCTGCGCGACGGGATCGAGTGCGATCACCCTTCGCGCGGTGCGGCGGACGAGACGACCCCAGGCCCGGGCGCCGAACATGCGGAGCGAGCGCTCGACGGGCTGGCCGTGGTCGGGGAAGCCCTCCTCGACGAGGATCAGCGGGACGCCGAGCGAGCGGGCGGCGCGCGCCCCTCGCCACGCCGCAGGTGAGAGTCCGTCGTAGGCGATGACGACGTCGGGTGCGAATGCGCCCATCCCCGCGCGCTCGAGCGGTGCGGCGCTGCCCTCCGCGTTGCTCTCGAGCGCCGACTGAGGGATGTCCCCGGCGACGTCGCCGAAGACCCGGACGGCGTAGCCGCGCCCCAGCATCTCCCGCGCGATGGACGGGGCATGCTCACCGCCCTTTCGCTTGAGCGTGAAGGGGTTGAGGACGAGCGCGAGACGGAGAGACATCAATGCTGTAGACGGCCGGGACGCGGGCGCAGCGCCCCGCTCCCCACTTCGAACGTAGGACGGATCACCCGCCGAGCCCACGGCGCTCCCGCCTGTCCTCTGGATCGAGTCGAGCGGGTCCGGAACCTGACTGAGCCTCATGCTTCGTGGAGTGACCTCCATGCGAGACGCGCCGCGAGAGGCGGCGCCACGTCTCGATCCCAGGACACGCGGCGAGATAACGCGACGGCGAACCAGCGCACGGCGTCCCCGTGTGCCCCGTAGCCGGAATCGACGTCCGACCGATCGCGCGATACCGCTCTCGGACCAGCGCGCATGGAGGTTTTTTTCGCCTCATTCCGAGTGCCCGAGCGCCGACACCTAGAAGCCGCACCGGGGCCCCCCGCCCCGCGCCCCCGGATCCCCCCGCGCCCCGTTTCGAATGACTGCTCCGTTTCAGCCCTCGTCTCGTCCCGCTCACCCCGGCTGGGGTCCCCCGCCCCGCGGCGTCTTCCTCAATCTGTTCGGCACCCTGATCGAGCCGACCGAGGACGACGGATTTCCGACCATCGACGAGGCCCGGTTCTTCGACGGCGCGCTCGACGCCCTGTTCCGCGTCACGCAGGCGCACTGGAACCTCTACCTCCTGGGCAACGTGGACTCGGTCGCGTTCGGCCACGAGTCGCTCGAGGACTGGCGCACCTTCCAGTCGGGCCTGCACGCCCGACTCAAGGGCCACGGCATTCGCCTCACCCGCGACTACACGTGCATCGATGACCCCGAGGGCGTGACCGGACGCAACCGCGACTCGGTCTACCGACTCCCCGGAACCGGCGCGATGCACCACGCCGCCCAGGCGGACGGCGTCGCGCTCCCGCTCAGCTGGGTCGTCGGCGACGCGACGGTCCAGCTCGTCGCCGGCTGGCGCGCGGGCTGCCGCCTCGCGGGCGTTCGCACGGGCCGCGGGGTCCGCGACGGACGGTTTCACGTGGATCCCGAGCTCATCGCCGACAGCGCGTCGGCAGCGCTCAGCGTGATCGCGCGCGACCAGACGATCCTCCGGCGCACGGCCTGACGGCAGGCGCGAATGCGTCTCGCGCCGGGGCGCATGCTCCCCGGCGCGCGACGCCGCCACAACTGGGCCTGGCAACGCGGTCGATATCCCGAGCGGACCGCCGTCTCGGTGCCCGGGCAGCCATTGCCGTAGCTCTTGCTGCCCCGGCCTGTCGATGCCTCTGAGCGCGGTCCGAGCGTCCGCCCGGCTTCTTCCGCCCGTCCCAGTCATGGCCCGTACCGTCTCGTCCGCCGTCTCGGCGTTCGCCGCGACCATCGCCGTCGCGCTTCCCTCGTTCGCGAGCTCACCCCTCCAAGACACCGCCCGGGTCGAGGTCCTCCAGGGCCGCGCGATCGTCCTCGAGGAGGACGCGGATCCGGTGACCGTCCGGCGCGGCGCGGCGCACGCCGCGCGCGGTCGAGCGCAGCTCGAGATCGGCGCCGGGAGCTTCGCCCGCATCTCGTGGGACGGGACCTGCAGCGCTCACCTCTGGGGTCCGGCCTCGATCGAGTGGAGCGCCCCGAACGGATCGGTCGAGCTCACCTTCCACGAGCTCTCCTGGGCCGACCTCGAGGCGCGCTCCGGTCGACACCAGCTGCACCTGCCCGCCGAATGGCACGGCACGTTCGAGCGCAGCTCGTTCCACCTCCGCGGTTTGAGCGGCGGCCCCACCGAGGTCCGGCTCCACGCCGGTGAGCCGATCGTCCTCGACTGGCGCGGCGGGAACGGCGCGGTGCGCCCCCCGCTCGCGGTCTACCCGGGCTCCAGCGTGCGCCTCGACCGGCCGCGCTACGTCCGCAACGAGCTCGCCTCCCGCCGGCCCAAGAGCTCGTGGCCGCGCGAGAACGACCAGAAGCGTGAGTCCTGGCCGTGGCGCGAGCGCGCGGACACGCCCCGGCAAAGCCGCGAGCGCGTCACGCTCGACCGCGAGACGCAGTCGTTCGACGAGTTCCCGGGCGAGGGTTCGATCAGCGCCGTGCGTTCGTACGAGGCCGATGGGTCGAGCCGCGTCGCCCCGATCCGCGAGCGCTCGCGCCGCGCCGAGTCGCGCGCGGACGACACTCTCGCCCAGGTCCCGGTCGTGCCCCCGCGTCCGCGCGTCGAGATCGAGCCGCGCCGCCGCCCGACCACGCCGAACCGGAGCACGGAAGGCCCCACGTCCGCGGAGATGGCGAAGGACACCGGCTGGCCTCTCTCGTCGCACACGCCGTCCGGGACGAAGGCTACGCGGCGCGCGCCCGCCATCGAGCGGTCGAGCGACACCGGCTCCGAGGATCGCGCCGCGCGCTCGCTCGCGGGACGGAGTGCGCCCTTCGATCCGACCCAGTGGCGCGGCCTCCAGCTGAGGCAGCTCAACGGCACCGGCCAGATCGCCGCCGAGCGTGCGACCGGCGTCGAGGTCCGGATCCTCGGTCAGGGCCGCGCGAAGGTCTTCGTCAGCTCGGGTGCGCCTGGCCCCCGCTGGTGCTTCACGCCGACGACCGACCTCCTGATGAAGCCCGGCGCCGTCGCGGTGTTCGAGTCCGACGGCACCGTCCGGATGAGCTTCGGCGAGATCGAAGAGCACGACCGCGTCGCCGGGCGCCCGAGCTACGGCGAGCTCGGCGACTGATCCGAGCGGAGCGGGCGACCGCGATCCGCTCAGTTCGGCGCGATCCCCGCCAATCGCTTGCGGAGGTAGCTCGCGCAGAGCTTGTCGCGCTCGGACTTGTCGAGCAGCTCGTGCTCGTCTCCGGGCGCGGTGAGCACCTGGATGTGCGCGCGCTGGACGTGCAGGCCGAGTTCGTTCAGCGTGTCCATGTTCGCTCCGCCGAAGAGTCCGGTGTAGAGGCCGAGCCGGACGTTGGAGAGATGCGCGAGGGCGCTGTCCGTCGGCATCGCCCGCGACGTGCGCAGCGTCCCGAACGACTGCGCGATGCGATCGTGCAGTGGCTGTCGCATCTCCTTGACCAGCGACTCGCGCATGCGCCGCTCGAAGCGAACGATCTCCGGGACGAGAGCGCGCAGGTCGTCGATCAGGTCGCGCTCGGAGCGGCCGAGCGTCACCTGGTTGCTGATCTGGTAGAGGTCGCCTGCGGCGCGGCTTCCCTCGCCGTGCATCCCGCGCACGGCGAGGCCGGTGCGCTGGGCCGCGGCGAAGACCTTCTCCAGCTCGGAGCGGACCATGCCGAGCGCGGGGAGGTGGAGCATCACGGAGGCTCGCAGCCCGGTCCCCACGTTCGTCGGACAGCCCGTGAGGTAGCCGAGGTCGGTCGAGGTCGCGAAGGAGACGCGGTCCTCCAGGTAACGATCGAGGATCTCCGCGCGCTGCCAGGCCAGGTCGAGGTCGAGGCCGGCGGCGAGCGCCTGGAGGCGGACGTGGTCCTCCTCGTTGATCATCACGCTGACCGTCTCCGTCTCCCCGAACGCGACGGCGCGACCCGGGGCGGTCGACTGGGCGTCCTGCGGGAGGAGGTCGCGGCTGATCAGGTTCCGCTCGAGGAGGAGGAGGCGGAGGACCGGGGTCGCGTCTCCGATCATCACCCAGCGCGTCTCACCGTCGATGCGGGCGTCGAGGAGCGCGAGCCGGAGCTCGTGGCTGAGCTCCTCGGCGCGCCCCGCGTCGATGCGCGTCATGAAAGGCACGCCGTCGACGTTGCGCGCCAGCCGCACACGGCTCGACACCACGACATCGGTGTCGGGTCCTTGACAGCTGAGCCAGGAGCCGCTGTGGCTTGCGAGGGTCCGGGAGTCGATCGGGGTGTACGCCAAGGCTCTCGGAGCGGGACGGGCTCGCGGGTCCCGTCGTTATAGCCCACACGCTGATCCCGATGAACCCCGCCTGATCCTGATGGGGCCGACGGAGCCGAAGGCGCCTCGACCCGGGGATCCCAGCTACCATGCCAGGGAAGCGCCGACGTCCCCCCTGCCGGGGGTCCCCCACGAGCGTCGAGCGAACGACTGCCGGCACCGGACCGGACTCCGACAGCGCGAAACGACCTGATCGAGCGGATGCCGGCGCGGGCGTCTCGACCCACGCATGCCCATTTTCGACGACCAGACGATCGTGCTGGCGGTCCTGGCGGCGAGCCTCGTGCTCTTCGTCACGGACGCTCTGCGCTTCGAGGTCACCGCTCTCGCGGTGGTCGTCGCGCTCGTCCTCACGGGGGTCCTCGACGTCGAGGCGGGCTTCGGCGGATTCTCGTCGAGCGCGGTCGTGCTGATCGCGTCGATGTACATTTTCGGCCACGCGTTCACGAAGAGCGGACTCGCCGAGGGCCTCGGTCGCCGCGTCCTCGGGGACGGCGCCCCGCACGCCGGCCGCGAGACGGGGGTCGTGATGCGCGTCACCGCCCTGTCGGGCCTGCTCTCGTCCGTGCTGTCGAACACCGGCGTGGTCGCGACGCTGATCCCGGTCGCCAACTCGGTCGGGCGGCGCTTCCGGATTCCCCTGACGCGCCTGCTCCTGCCCCTCGCGTTCGGGAGCCTCGTCGGCGGCCTCGTGACCGTCGTCGCGACGTCGACGAACATCGCGATCAACGAGCTCCTGATGGACCAGCCCTGCGGTCCGTTCGAGCTCTTCGAGTTCAGCAAGCTCGGGCTGACGCTCCTCGCCCTCACGACCGCGTACTTCATGGGACCCGGTCGCTGGCTTCTGCCGACGTCCGACGTCGAGGAGTCGCTGTCCGAGCGCTACCAGGTGCCGAAGTTCGTGACCGAGGTCCTCGTCGAGCCGACGAGCGATCTCATCAACCGCAGCGTCGCCGACATCGACGTGTTCCGGCGCTTCGACGTCGCGGTGCTCGGGATCGTGCGGTCCGGCGGCGAGCGACCGGTCCTGGCACCGGGCCCCTACAACCGGATCCGCGCCGAGGACACGCTGGTCCTGCAGGGGGCGCCGGACGATCTCCTGCGCCTCTCGGAGGTCCTGCCGCTCCAAAAGAAGGCGTCGGTCGAAGCGGGCGACACGCGCCTCTACTCCGACGACGTTCGCCTCATCGAGGCCGTCGTACCCGCGGGGTCCGAGTACGTCGGTCAGACCCTTGCGACGTCCGAGTTCCGCACGCGCACCGGGCTCAACGTCCTCGCGATGTCCCGCCACGGCGAGCTCCAGCTGCGCCGCCTGCAGGACCTCCAGCTCGAGATCGGCGACACCCTCCTCGTCCAGGGTCACCTGCGCGACATCGCCCGCGCGCGGCGCGAGCGCCAGATCCTCGTGCTCGACGAGGTCCAGGCCCCCGTCGCGAGCAGCCGCAGCTGGATCGTGATCCTGACGCTGCTCGCGGTGCTCATCTGCGCGGCGACGACCCACCAGCCCCTCGCCGTTCTCGGACTCGCGGGCGCGATGGTGCTGGTGCTGACGCGCGTCGTCCGGGCCGACGAGGTGCCGCGCGTGATCGACTTCAAGGTGATCGCGCTGGTCGGCGGCATGCTCGCGCTCGGGACCGCGTTCGAGAAGGTCGGGCTGGCGCAGGACGTCGCAGACTGGATCGCGGGACTCGCGAGCGGCGGCCTCTCCCACCGAGCGACCCTCGCGATCATCCTCGCCTCGACCATGCTGCTGACGCAGCTCCTCAACAACGTGTCGACGGCGATGATCATGACGCCGGTCGCGCTCGACCTCGCCTACCGGCTGGAGGTCGCGGCCGAGCCGCTCGTCATGGGCGTCGTCGCCGGATCGAGCCTCGCGTTCCTCTCGCCCGTCGCGCACCAGGCGAACGCAATGGTCATGGGACCGGGCGCGTACCGCTACCGCGACTTCCTCCGCGTCGGGACGCCGCTCGCCGTCCTGACCGGCGGCGCGTGCATCGCGCTGATCCCGATCTGGTGGCCGTTCGGCGCGTCCTGATCGTCGTCAGAGAACGGTCTTGCCGAGCGCCGAGAGCGCGAACTCGCGCGCGGCGATCGCCGTCCTGTTCTCGGCGTCGAGGATCGGGTTGATCTCGGTCAGCTCGAGGCTTCGCATCGCGCCTGACGTCGCGGCCATCTCCATCACGGTGTGCGCCTCGCGGTAGGTGACGCCGCCGGCCACCGGCGTGCCGACGCCCGGGCAAACCGACGGGTCGGTGCCGTCGACGTCGAACGAGAGGTGGAAGCCCGCGGTGCCGTCGGTCGCGTGGGAGATCGCCTGCTCCATCACGGCGTGGATCCCCTGCTCGTCGATCTCGCGCATCGTGAAGCACGCGACGTCGCTGCCGTGGACGGTCTCCGCCTCCTTTCGGTCGACGTCGCGGATCCCGATCATCGCGACCCGGCGCGCCTGAACCATCGGAGCCGGGCCGGCGAGCCCCGTCAGCTCAGGAGCGCCGAGGCCGGTGATCGCGGCCAGCGGCATGCCGTGCACGTTGCCCGAGACCGTCGTGTCGGGCGTGTTCATGTCTGCGTGGGCGTCGAACCAGATGACGCCGATCTCCTCTCCGCGCTCGCGGTGGTGCCGCGCGACACCCGCGACGGTGCCGACGGCGATCGAGTGGTCCCCGCCTACGACGAGCGGCAGGTGGCCGTCCGTGAGGGCCCCATGGACGGCCGCCGAGAGCGCCCGGCAGGCCTCCGCGATCTCCGGCAGGTAGCGCGCCTTGTCGTCGGCCGGCGGCTTCCCGCGCGGGTCGCCGACAGCGATGTTGCCCCGATCGACGAACTCGATCCCGAGTCCGCGGACCCCCGCTTCGATGCCGGCGATCCGGAACGCGCTGGGACCCATGTCGACCCCGCGACGGTTGCCGCCGAGGTCCATGGGGACGCCGATGAGGGCGACGGAGGTGGGAGTCTTGCTCGTCACGAGAGGGAGGTCTGCGAGGGGCGGAACCGGGGTGGCTGGCGCCGCGAATCTACCAGAGCGCTGGCCTCGCCCCGAGCGGGCCCTACCGGGTCCGGGACGCGAGGGCGCCGAGGACCGCTCCCTGCAGCGCCGGAAGCTCGGCGCCGCCAGTCGTCCCGAGCGTGCGGCGGAGCGCCTCGACGGCGGGCATCGCCCCCCACTCGCCGATGGCGTAGCCGAGTCTACGGACGTCTTCGTCCGTCGCGCTCGGCGGGGGGTCGACGGCCCACGCGATGAGCGTCCGCTCGCCGTACGTCCGGCGCACCACCGCCGCGGCGAGCACGGAGACGTTCCAGGGGAGGCGCCAGACGGCCGCCTGGAGGAGCGGCTCGGCGCTCCGGTGGTTCGACCGCGCGAGGGCACCCGCGAGCTCGAGGTTCATGTTGATCGCGCCTTCGCGCGGGAAGAGGCGCGCGAGCAGCTTCTGCTCCTTCGCCCCCGGCCGGCGGCCCAGAGCGCGGGCGGCGCGTATCGCCTCGGGCGTCGTCGGGTTCATCAGCGGGAGCTCTCGCAGGAGCGTCTCCGTGTCGACGAGCCCGCCGTTCAGGACGAGGATGCTGTCGGCAGCCGCCCGGTCGAAGCCGGTCAGGCGCGGCGCGACCTCTTCGACGAACCGCATGACCTCCCTGTCCGGGGCGGCGCGCGCGAGCACCTCGAAGAGGTACGAGCCGATGTTCTCCTCACGCTCCGCGTACGGCACCGCGAGGACGTCGAGCGCACGCTCGACGCCGCGCTGACTCCCCATCCGGATCAGCGCGCCGATCGCGTTGGCGCGCGTCCAGCCGATCGGGTCCTCGCAGAGCTCCTCCAGTCGCGGAATGAAGTCGTCGGAGCCGGATGCGCCGACCGAGTACGCGGCGTAGGCGCGGTTGCGCGGGTCCTCGTCGCGGAACGCGTCGAGCAGCAGGTCCTCGTAGCCGTCCTCGCGACCGTGCAAGAGGCCGGCGGCCATCGGCGTCGTCACCGGCTGACCGACCGCGAGCGCGAGCGTGCGCGGGAACATCGCCTGGAGCTCGTCGTGCATGATCGTCAGCACGAGCCACTTCCACTCCTTCCAGTCCGCGGGGCGCCAAACGCCCGCGTCGACGAGCGACTCGACCTCGCGCGGCATCATGCGCGTCGCGGCGATCACGCGCTGGGCGTTCTCACCCTCGAACAGGAGCTCCAGGAGGTGGTCCTTCGCGCCCTCCAGCTCGAGGTCGCGCGCGAGGTGCAGGACGAGCGCCTCGAGGAACACGTCGTCGTTCTCGAGCTCGCGCAGGAGCGCCGAGCTCCAGACCTCGCCGTCGACGAGCCCGTAGCTGCGCGCAGCGTCCCAGCGCAGCTCGTAGAGGTCGCGGAAGGCCAGCGGCAGCTCCGAGCGCGACGGGTCCGCCTGGTAGGCGAGTGCACTACGGGCCGCCTCGGCGCGTTCACCGCCGCGGCTCGCGATCGACGCGACCTCGGAGCGACCGGCGTCGTTCCCCGAACGAAGGAGCGCGACGATCGCGGCATCGGCGACCGTCGGATCGGCGTCCTTCGTGAGCTCGACGAGCGTCTCCAGCCCGGGCCCGAGCGCGGCGCGCAGCTCCCCGAGCGCGTAGATCGCAGCCAGCTGCTCCTTCGGATCGGCGGCGCGAGAGATCTCCGACATGAGGCGACCGCGCCCCTCGACGGAGCCGGCCGCGCCGAGCGCGACGAGGGCCGCCGCGCGCCCGTGGTCACCGGGCTCGAGGTCTTCGATGTCCGCGCGGGCGAAGGCCGCCGAGCGACGATCGAATTCGACGCGCGCGTCGCGCGCCACGAAGTCGGCGGCCCGGTCGCCCTGGATGGCGTGCGCGGGGGCGGCCGCCAGGACGGCGACCGCGGCGATCAAGAGCGCCAGGGGTCGGGCGAGCATCGGAGTGGCCATCACGGAACCGTATCTCACGGCACCCCCCGACGACCATCCCAAGCAGCCTGCCGCCGTCCTCAGCCCAGAAGGCCGACCAGCTCGTCCCGTTTCGCGTCGCGTGTCTCGGCGCGCTTCGCCTCCAGGTTGAGCCGCAGCAGGGGCTCCGTGTTCGACATCCGCACGTTGAACCACCACCAGTCGTCCGAGGCGAGGTCGCCGTACTCGACGGTGATCCCGTCGAGCTCGTCCTGGCGCCCGTCCGCGTAGCGCTCCTTGAGGCGCGCGATCGCGGCCTCCTTGTCCTCGACCTCGAAGTTGATCTCGCCGGTCGCGTGGTAGCGGCGAAGGTCCTCGACGAGGGACGAGAAGGGACGACCGCGGTTCTCGTCCCGCGACAGGAGATTGAGGGCGCTCACCATCGCGAGCACGCCGGAGTCGCAGACGAAGTTGTCGCGGAAGTAGAAGTGTCCGGACAGCTCGCCGCCGAACACGGCGCCGTGCTGGCGCATGGTCGCCTTGATGAAGCTGTGCCCCACCCGGTCGCGATGCGCCGTGCCGCCGCGCGCCTCGATCTCCTCCTTGACGACCCACGACGAGCGGAGGTCGTAGACGACGTGCGCGCCGGGCTCGCGGCGCAGGAAGTCGCGCGCGAGCAGGGCCGTCATCAGGTCCGCCGGGACCGTGCGGCCGGTCTCGTCGACGAAGCAGCAGCGATCGGCGTCGCCGTCGAAGCCGACGCCGGCGTGCGCGCCGACCTCCTGCACGAGCTCCCGGACGTCGTCGAGGTTCTCCTCCTTGATGGGATTCGCCTCGTGGTTCGGAAACGTCCCGTCGGGCTCCATGAAGAGCGTGTGCGTCCGGACCGAGCCGAGGTGCGGAAGGATGCGGGGGAGCGTGTGGCCGGCCATGCCGTTCGCGGCGTCGATGCCGAGGACGAGGTCGGACTGGACGTCGGCGAAGCCCGCGACGTGCTCGGCGTACGCGTCCTGGAGATCGATCTCCTCCAGCGCGCCGCGCGTCGCCACCGCACCCGGATAGGGCTCGGCGACCATCCGCTCGATGTCGGCGATGCCGTTCGCCTTCGAGATCGGCTTCGCCCCGCGCGAGCAAAGCTTCATGCCGTTGTACTCGCCTCCGTTGTGGCTCGCGGTGACGCAGAGCCCGCCGTCGACGTCCTGGGAGCCGATCGCGAAGTACGTCATCGGCGTCGACGCGAGGCCGATCGACACGACGTCGGCCCCCGCATCGCGCATTCCGTCGATGACGGCGCCCGCGATCTCGGGCGAGTGGACGCGCATGTCGCGTCCGACGAGGAGGCGCTTCGCATCGAGGAGCCGAACGAAGGCGTTCCCGATCGCGCGCGCGGTGTCGGCGTCGAGCTCGGAGGGAACGACGCCGCGGATGTCGTAGGCCTTGAAGATGCCCATGGATCTTCCTTCATGGAGGGCGCGTGCGGCACCCCGCACACCGGAGCGACGCACCCGCGTGGCGCCCTCGGAACCGAAAGGGGCGCTGGGGATGGACGCGCAGCCTACACGCTCGCCCGTCGCCCGGTCCCGTTCGCGATCAGGAGGTCAGGAAGTCGTCGCCCGACCTCCGCCACCAGCTGCGCCACTGGTCGGCGCGCTTCCTGCGATCCGCATCGCGGGCCGCGGGATCGAATCCGAATCGCTGACCGGTGATCGTGCGCAGCGCGATGACGGCGGACTCGCGCACGGCGGAGCTCTCGTCGCCGAGCGTCTCGATCAGCGCCGGGACCGCGGTCTTCGCGCGGAGATCCTCGAGCGCATGGGCCGCGCTCATGCGGACGAACACGTCGGCGTCCTGGAGCATCGGGGTCACGTGGGGCACGACGGCCATGTCGCCCGTCTCGCCGAGCGCGAAGACCGCGTCGAGGCGGATGCCCGCGTCCGGGTTGCCGAGGTCGGACACGTGCGACTGCCAGGCCGGAGCCGCCGAAGCGGAGGCCGCGCCCTGGGGGGCTCCCCCGACGGCGACGAGCGCGCCCGCCTCGCGGATGCGCTCCTCGAGCTCGACGAGCTTGTCGCCGTGG
>JBCCSK010000121.1:0-15420 GCA_039200205.1 Planctomycetota bacterium | reverse complement strand
GTCCGGGTGACCGTCGACGGCGGCCTGCCGTCGATCGACACCGCCCGTCGGATCCTCGTGCACGACGACGGGGCGGGGCGCCTCGTCGCACTGGAGGAGGTCGCGATCGGCCATCCCGAGACGGTCTGGGAGCGGCCCATCGACGGTGCCTCGGACCTCGCGTGGCTCGGGGACGACGGATCGATCGTCGTGGTCGAGGACGGCGCGGCCGTTCACCGGCTCGCATCGGACGGTTCGCTCCGCTGGCGCAGGTCCCTCGACGACCTCGAGCTGGAGGGCGTTCGTCGCTTCGGTGGGGTCCAGGCGCTCCCGAGCGGCCACGCCATCGTCGCCTTGGACGGCGATGGCGCGCTCGCGATCGAGCTCGACGGCGAAGGAGCCGTCGTTTGGACGCTCTCCGCGCACGAAGGGCTCCAGGCGCCGGCTGTCATCGCGGTCCGCGACTGACCCGAAGTGCCAAGCGTTCGCGGCTGCGTCCTTTCATGCGTCGAACTGACGCGGCCGCGATGTGGAACGGAAGGAAATGGGAGTCGTTCCGAAGAAGTCGTCCAGACCGGCCTCGGGCCGGACGAAGGCTCTTCACGGCGGACACGCGCAACCTGCCGTGCGACCAAGGAAGCACGCGCTTGCGCGCCGTTCGACGGGTCGAGTCACTATGATCTTGCGCTCCCCCGCGTCCTGAGGACGCGAATCCCCCACATCCCCAGGACTCCGCTTCAACACATGAAGAAGATGATCGCTGCCGCCGCGCTCACGCTCGGCGCCTCGGGCTGCCTCGGCCCGAACAACCTGTTCAACAGCCTGCACAACTGGAACGCCAACCTGACGGATCAGGACTGGGTGGACGAGCTCGTCTACATCGGCCTGAACATCATCCCCGTGTACGGCTTCGCGTGGCTCGCCGACGCCTGGGTCCTCAACACGATCGACTACTGGACCGGCAACAACCCGGTCAGCGACCCGGGCCCGTTCCCGAACGCTGCGTTCACGCGCAAGTGAGCCTCTCGCCGCCCGGCTCCCGGGCAGCAACGATCACCGGCCGGCGCGCTCCGCTTCGCGGAGAGCGTCGGCCGGTTCGTTCGATGGCTGGTTCAAGTGCGCCGCGTCGTTCGTGACGCAGCTCTCGACACGTCAGACCGTCCAGATCTCGCCCGAGTAGACGAGGTCCTTCAGGTCGCCGGCGCCCTTGGTCGCGATCGCATCGTCGACCTGCGCGCGCACGCCCGTCTCGTAGATCGGGGCCGCCACGTCGCGGAAGACGCCGATCGGCACGGGCATCTCGGGGTCGTCTCGCATTCCGGCGAGCAGGAACGCTGCCGCCGGGGACGTCGCCTGCGGCTGCCAGGCGGCAGCATCATCGGCGCTGCAGCGCTCGACGGCGAATCCGGTGTCTCCGCCGAGCGTGAACCTCAGGCCCTTCGAGCGATCTGCGCCGTAGACGAGAGGCTCGCCGGGGGCGAGGTCGATCGTCCGATCGGGGCGGACCTTGCGATCGACCGTCTCGGAGTAGAAGTCCTTGTTGAAGATCACGCAGTTCTGGAGGATCTCGATGAACGAGGTTCCGCGATGCGCAGCGGCAGCCTCCAGAGTCTTCGCCATGTGCTTCTGATCCTGGTCGATCGTCCGCGCAACGAACGTGGCCTGGGAGCCGAGAGCGAACTGCGCCGGTTCGAACGGCCGGTCGACCGAGCCCATCGGCGTCGACTTCTTGCGCGTGCCGACCGGTGACGTCGGCGAGTACTGACCCTTGGTCAGGCCGTAGATCTCGTTGTTGAACAGGAGGATGTTCACGTCGAGGTTCCGGCGCAGGATGTGGGCGAGGTGGTTGCCCCCGATGGAGAGCGCGTCTCCGTCGCCGGTCACGATCCACACGTCCAGGTCCGGGTTCGCGACCTTGAGCCCGGTCGCGACCGCCGGCGCGCGGCCGTGGATCGTGTGGAACCCGTACGTGTTCATGTAGTACGGGAAGCGGCTCGAGCACCCGATGCCGGAGACGAACACGGTGTTCGCCGGGTCGGCGCCCGAGTCGGCCATGTACTTCTGCAGCGCGTTCAGGATCGCGTAGTCCCCGCAGCCGGGGCACCAGCGGACCTCTTGGTCCGACGCGAAGTCCTTCTTCGTGCGCGTAGGCGTGGCGATGTCGGTCATGTTCGGGTCCCCCTCAGGACGTCTTGTGGGCGGCGAGAACGCGCTCGATCTCGTCGACGATCTCGGCGACCAGGAACGGCTGGCCGGTCACCTTGTTGAACGGGACGATCTCGTGACCGGGCAGCTCGGCGCGCAGGAGGTACGCCATCTGGGCGACGTTCATCTCGGGCACGAGAACTCGATCGAAGCGAGAGAAGATCTCGTCGAGGCCGTGCGGCAGGGGCCAGACGTGCGTCAGGTGGAGGCGCGAGACGGAGGCTCCCCGTCTCTGAGCCGTCTCGACGGCCTGCGTCAGGATCCCGACGGTCGAACCCCAGCCGACCACGAGCAGCTCGCCCGCGTCAGGGCCGTGCAGCTCCGGCGTCGGAATCGAATCCGCGACCTTGCGCACCTTGGCGTGCCGAAGGTCGGTCATCGCCTGGTGGTTGTCGGGGTCGTACGAGATGTTGCTCGTCGGCGCCTTCTCCAGTCCGCCGATGCGGGATTCGAGGCCGGGCGTCCCGGGCTTCACCCACGGACGCGCGAGGTTCTCGTCGCGCCCGAACGGTTCGAAGTCCTCGGTTCGCTCCGTCGTGAACTGGACCGGGAACGGCTTCAGATCGTCCATGTCGGGCAGCTTCCACGGCTCGGCGCCGTTCGCGATAAAGTTGTCCGACAGGAGGATGACGGGCGTCATGTACTGGACCGCGATGCGGCACGCCTCGATTGCGAAGTGGAACGCGTCGCTCGGTTTGCTGATCGCGACGACCGGCATCGGCGCATCGCCGTTCCGCCCGAAGATGCTGCTCAGGAGGTCGGATTGCTCGACCTTCGTCGGCATCCCGGTCGACGGGCCGGCGCGCTGGACGTCGACGATGACGAGCGGCAGTTCGGTCGAGATCGCGAGTCCCATCGCCTCGCCCTTGAGCGCCATGCCCGGCCCCGACGTCCCCGTCATCCCGAGCGCGCCGCCGAACGACGCGCCGATCGCCGAGCAGATCGCGGCGATCTCATCCTCCGACTGGATCGTGACGACGCCGAAGGTCTTCAGGGCCGCGAGCGACTCCAGGATGCTGGAGGCCGGCGTGATCGGATACGAGCAGTAGATCGGCTCCAGGCCGGCGAGCTTCGCACCCGCGACGAGCCCCATCGCGAGGGCCTGGTTGCCCATCACGTTGCGGTACGTGCCCGGCTCGAGCGTCGCCTTGGGCACCTCGTACTGGCCCTGGAAGAGCTCGCGGATATCGCCTGCGTTGTAGCCAGCGCGGAGCGCCGTCTGGTTCGCTTCGACGAGCTCGGGCTTGTTCTTGAACTTCGCCTCCAGCCACTCGAGCGTCGGCTCCAGCGGCCGGCTGTACACCCAGTACATCAGCCCGAGCGTGTAGAAGTTCTTGCACCGCTGCTTGTCGCGGTTCGACAGCGGCGAGTCCGCCAGCGCCTCGGCAACGCGCGTGTTGATGTCGACCTCGATGACGCGGTAGCCGTCGAGGGTCCCGTCCTGGAGCGGGTTGCTGTCGCACTTCGCCTTCTTGAGGTCGGTCTCCTTGAACGCGTCGGTGTTCACGACGACGACGCCGCCGCGCTTCAGCGAACCGATGTTCACCATCAGCGCCGCCGGGTTCATGGCGACGAGGACGTCGGGCGCGTCACCCGGCGTGTGGATGTCGGCCGAGCTGAACTGGAGCTGGAAGCCCGACACGCCCGGACGCGTCCCGGCTGGAGCGCGGATCTCGGCGGGGAAGTCGGGGAGCGTCGCGAGGTCGTTCCCGAACAGCGCGCTCGTGCGCGTGAACTGGTTGCCCGTGATCTGCATTCCGTCGCCGGAGTCGCCGGCGAAACGGATGACGACCCGATCGAGCTGCTGCAGCGGGAGCTCGCCTCTAGGGGCGTCGTGGGCGGTGGTCGAGGTCATCGTCGAGGGGGATCGGTGCAAAAATCGGCAACGAAGGATAGGCCCCTCTGCACGTCGCATGAGCCCCCATCCGCGCAGAAGCCCGACGCGCGAGACGCTCCGCGCCGCTCCCAAGAAGACACCGCGCGCATCAATGTCGCGCGGCGTACCGCTGCCCCGCTCGCAGCGCTGCTCAGTAGGCCTCGACGCGTGCCTTCGAACGATCCCGCAGCGGGCCCTGCAGGTCGGTGGCGCGGACCTGGCCAGCCAGCGACTCGTCGATGGACTCGGCGAGTTGGGCGAAGTCGGTCTCTTCCGGGACCACGAGTCCGATCTCGGACTCGCCCAGAGCGCCGCAGGGGAGCTGGACCGCCTCGGCCTTGAAGAGCGACTCGATCACCGTCGCGAGCGCGAGCGCGGCGTCGGCGTCGCTCCGGATGCGGGCGAGCGACGCGATCAGCGGGATGTGAGCCCGAACCCGGACGAAGCCGTCGATCTCCTCCGGCCAGTGCGCCGCCCAGTCTTCGCCGGCGATCAGCAGGCGACGCGACACCCCGGCCCAGGGCGGGCCGCCGCTCGGCGGCCGGTGTCCTTCGGCGGGCCCACGCTCGTCGACGAGACGGAAGCGGGGTGCGGGCGGGACGGCCTCGGGGGCTCGGAGGTCGTGGTCGTTGGGGGACGAGGGCTCGGTCATCGCGCTCGGATGGGGCGGTAGGCCACCCTCGGCGGATCGACCGTCCGGAGCCGCGGCCTGAACGACAATCCGAAGTTGCGTTCAGGCGATCCCGAGCAGGACCAGGGTCCCGTTGTAGAGGAAGTGGAGCAGCATTCCGGGGAGAAGGCTCCCCGAACGCACCCGCAGCACACCCAGGACCAGTCCCGCGCTGATGTGGAGGGGGCTCCCCGCGCTGATCCCGTGGGCGAGGGCGAACAGGGCGGCCGTGGCGACGATCCCTGGCACCAGCCCCATCAGCGCGGTGAGCCGCCCCTGCAGGAGACCGCGGAAAGCGAGTTCCTCGAAGATCGCCGGCGCTGCGGCCGTCACGCAGAGCAGCAGCGGAGTGCCGAGCATCTGCCGGAGCTCCGCGAGGTCGTCGCCGCGCGATTCGAACTCTCCCTCGAGGAATCCGACCCAGCCGACGGCCGCCAGGACGAGCAGAGCCGCCGCGCCGATCGCGATCGCGTAGTCGCTCGGCTTCGCAGCGCGGAGTCCGCCGAAGGTGTACGCGGGTGACGTCAGGCCGACGAGGATCACGAGGACGCCGCCGACCAGCGACGTCAGCGGGAGCAGCGCCGCAACCTCCCTCTCCGTGAACAGGAGCACGGCGGCCAGGACCGGGGCGAGGATCGCCAGCAGCATGGCCCCGATCTCCAGCGCGGTCCGGTTCGTCCAGCGCTGCCGGTCGTCCTCGAGGGCGTACCGCAGCGACCCCGGCGCGAGCGGCGTGCCGCTGGAGATCGCGCCGCGGTAGGGGACCCCGGCGGGCATGTCGAGCCGAACGAGGCCCTCCTCGTCGGTCGCCATCTCGTCGACCGGGCGCGTGGCCACGTCGAGGCGAGCGTGGGTCTCCGCTTCGCCGATCGGCTGGAGCGACGCCGCGGCTTCGAGCTGAAGCGGCGTCGGCGAGTCCGGCTGCGCGACGCGGACCCAGGCGCCGCAGTTCCCGCACTCGAACTTGAAGCCCGCCATGTTGCGGTGCACGCGCCAGCGCGTTCCGCACGCGTCGCACGTCGCAACGAGCGCCTCGTCGTCGGGAATCGTGCGGCCCGTCGGCCAGGTTCTGATCTCGCCTTCGGTCAATCGCTCGCGCCGTCCCCGGGCTCCGCGGGTCGCGTGTCGACCGACAGCTCGACGCGCTGCCCGCGCAGGCGTGAGCGCACCTCGACCTCGACGGACGCGCCCTCGTCGGTCAGAAGGGGCGCGAGTGCGACGGGCGCGACCTCGAGGCGGTTCCTGTTCTTGTCGAACAGGACCACGCCGATCTCCCCGCCGCCGGTGATCGCCATGGCCGCCGCGCGCTCCTCGGCGGTGACGGCCGCGTCGATCAGCCGGTCGGCGGCCTCGGCGTCGCCGGGGTAGGCGGGACCACGCCGCACGGTGCAGACGTACATCGCGAAGCGCTCTTCGACGCTCAGCTCGAGAGCGTCGCCGAACGCACCCGTGCTCTGCGCGAGCTCGGATGCGTCCGGTGAGAAGAGCGTGTCGCGGAGCAGCCCGAAGTAGCCGCGGTTCCACGCGAAGAGCCCGCTCGCCAGGACGATGAGCGCGAGCAGCGCGAGGCCGCGTTTGGTTCCCAGGCGCGCGAGGGCGTCCCCGCTGGCGCTCCTCTCACCGCCCGCGTCCGGAGCGTGCGCGCGGTCGTGCTCGTCGAGGTCACGGCGACGGCTCACGGGCACGAACTGGTCGTCTTTGACGGCGAAGAGCGTCTCGACGACGCTCGTCGGATAGACGAGCGCGCCGCGGAGGGTCGACTCGACCGTTCCGGGTGCGGCCGACCTGAGGATTGCCTGGAGACCGTCGACGAGCGCGTTCTGCGCATCGAGGGTCAGACGCTCCCCGGGCACCGACGCGTCGTCGAACAGCAGCGAGAAACGGCCGCCCTCGATCTCGAGGTCGCACGCGACCACGCCCAGTGCCGTGATCTGCTCCGCCACGCCGCGCATCGCGTCCGGATCGCCCACGCGCCCCTCGACGACGCCGCCGAACCAGCCGTAGCGCGGAACGCCGCGGCCTCCGCCCGGGGTCGACCCTCCCGGCGCGGGCGTCCGGTCGATGGGCGGAGGGACGTCACCCACGCTGCAGCTCCTGGTGAAGCGCGGGGTGGTCGCTGATCGGCACCCAGTCGTCCATGCCCTTCGCCCAGACGAGCGACTCCGGCCCGAGCGTTCCCGCGGCCCAGAGCTCGCGCAGCGTCGCGAGCTGCACCGGACCCTCGGAGCCCGAGTCCTCGGTCGCGGCGTAGTGCCAGCGGATCTCCGGGTCGAGGTCCGAGCCGCGCGCGCCGGCGGGGAGCTCCGGCGGACGTTCGTCCTCGACCGCGGTGTCGACGCCCAGTACGGCGTCGTGCGCACCCAGCCGCTTGACCGTGGCCGCGTGGCGCTGGTCCGCGACCTGGCGGTCCATCCGCACGCGCTCGCGCAGCCGCCGATTCTCGGTGCGGAGCCTCTCGCGCATCGCCTGGTCGCGCTTCAGGTCCGGCAGGACGAGCACGAGGATCAGGCCGATGCAGGGGAAGAAGAAGCCGACGAAGAACCAGCCGACCGCGGACCGACCGCGGCTCTGGGCGAGGACGGCGACGACCGCGCCGAAGACGCCGAGGATCACGAGCTGGATGAAGAGCTCTCCCATCGTGAGCGAGTCAGGTGAGTCGCACGATCCAGGCGACGAGGAGACTGGCGGCGAATGCGAGGCGCCCGCCGCGGCGAAGACGAGTCCAGCCGGGGAGCCGGCGGCCGGTCAGAAGAGCGGATCCGTGGAGCAGCGCGCCGGCGCCGGCGAATCCGACGACGCACCACGCGGCCGGCTGAAGGAGCGTCGCCGCGGCCCACTCGCCGTCGAGGAGCATCGATGTCGCCCGCGTGAGGCCGCAGCCCGGACACGGTGCGCCGCCCAGGGCGGAGCTCATGAGACACGGGGGTCCCTTGACTCCGAGCAGATGGGCGGACTCCGTCGTCGCTTCGACCAGCTCGCCTGCAACGAGCGCGCCGGACAGTGCGAAGAAGGGAACGATCGACGCTCGGCGCACGTCAGAGCGCCTCTGCGCGACTGCGATCTCGGGTCCGGGATCGACGCCTTCCATCGAGCGGTCGAGTTTACTCCGCGCCGCGCCCCGGCGTGACCGCCCGACCCGTCGGCGGTAGAGCCGACCGACGCCTCACGATGATTCGATTCGTTTTCTCCACGCTCCGACGTCCCGTCCGCGCCGTTCCGGCGGCCCTCTTGCTGGCATCGGCCGCGACGGCCCAAACGCCCGAGGCCGAGCTCTTCGCGAAGATCCAGAAGCGCGGCGACCGCACCCCGCACGCCCTCTACGAGGAGCTCGCCGAGCTCGGGTCCGCGCGCGCCTTCGAGGCCCTCGAGTCCGCTCTCGACGAGGTGAATCGGCTCTGGAGCCAGCGCGCCATCTTCCACTCGATGCGGCACTTCCTGGGCGACGAGACGCTCGGGCCGAAGGCGCTGGCGACGATCGAGCGCCACGCGCGGTCCGGCGAGGGGATCCGGGCGCGCGCCGCGGCGGGCGCGCTGGCGGGCTTCGGCCCGCCCGCGCACGACGCGCTCTACGACGTCGCGCGGGGTGCCGGCGAGCCGATCGCTCGCGCGCACGCGATCCGCGGGCTGCGCACCACGCTTGGCGAACGGGGCGACGACGACGCGCTCGCGCTCGTGCTCAAGGGCTGGATCACTCCTCACTCGGGGACGCGCGAGCAGGGCGTCGAGCTGCTCCGCTCGTTCACGACCGACGATGCGTTCCAGCGGCTCGAGCGCTTCGTCGCCAGCAGCCGCGCGTCGCAGGAGGTCCAGCGCATCGTGCTCATCGCGCTCGGTGGGCATCCCCGGGGCGAGGACGACGCGCTGGACGAGCACGTCGACGGCGTCCTCGGGAGAGCGCTGGGGTCGTCCGACGCCGCGCTGCGCTACGAGGCGCTCCAGGCGATCGATGCCCGCGGCGGGACCTCGGAGCCGCGCCGCGTCGAGAAGGCGGCCCGCGACCGCGATCCGACGGTGCGCCGCGCCGCGCTCGTCCTGCTGATGGACATCGACGCGACCGGCGTCGACTTCTATCGGCTCGCCAAGAGCAGCGACGCGATCGAGCGCCAGGCCGCTGCGATCGGCCTGGCCGAGGACCCCGCTCCCGAGGCCCTCGCAGCCCTGCACCGACTCCTGCGGGACGACGATCCCACGGTGAGGGTCGAGGCGATCCACCAGACCGGCCGCCGGCGCGAGCGATCGTCGATCCCCGAGCTCATCGACCGTCTCGCCGCCGAGACCGGTCGGCTTCGCACCGACGCGCGCCACGCGCTCACGATGCTCACGGCGCGCGACCTCGGCTTCCGCCTCGGCGCGTGGCGGGACTTCTGGCGGCAGGAGGGGGAGACCTTCCCCCTGCCCACCTACGACGAAGCGCTCGCCGCCGCCGAGGAGCGCGGGAGCGGCCCCCGAGACGGCGGGTCGAGCGTCGCGTTCTACGGCCTCGACGTCGTGTCCAACCGCTTCGCGCTGGTCGTGGACACGTCGGGATCGATGAAGGAGCGCGCCTACGCCGGCAAGCGGCGCATCGAGGTCGCCAAGGAGGAGATCCAGCGCACGCTCGAGCGCATCCGCGACGGCGTCGCGTTCAACGTCATCCCGTTCTCCGACGAGGCGCGGCCGCTCCACGACGGCGTCGTCCAGGTCAGTGACGACGCCCGCGACGAGGCGATCGCCTTCTCCAACGCGCTCCGCCCCGTCGGCGGGACGAACGTCCACGACGCGCTCGCGGCTGCCTTCGACGACCCCGAGATCGACACGATCTACCTCCTCACGGACGGGGAACCGAGCGTCGGCGAGATCGTCGAGCCAGCCTTTCTGCGCGACGAGATCGCCCGGTGGAACTCGGTGCGCGGCGTGCGGATCCACTGCATCGCGGTGGGGAAGAACTCCGAGCTCCTCGAGGGGATCGCAAGTGACTCCGGGGGATTATACCGACGTGTAAACTAATAGCGCGTGGTCTCATCCCGCGCCGGACCGCTTGCCTGGGGCTGGCCCCCCTGGTTGTGGACGGCCGGCCGTCTCCCGTTTGGAGGCCGTGAGCTTGGGTCGGCCAATCGGCTCGAAAGCGGCTCGACCGCCCGAAGTCCATGGGCTGCCGACCCGTCGCGGGCGCCGATCCACACTCAGGGGGGCCACTGCGGTAGGTTGCCCGGAGGATGGAGGAGCCGGAACCCGAGCCCGAGAGCCGCGGAGTCGTCCTCGACGTCTTCCCCCTGGGCCTGCTGATCGGCGGCGCCGCCGCCATCGCCCGGGGAGCGCTCGCCAACGGCTCCGGATACGAGCGTCTCGCCCTCGCCGAGGCCTGGCCCGAGGTCCTCACCGAGGCCCTGGTCGCCGGCGTCGTCTCTGCGCTCGCCCTCCAGGCCGCCCGAACCGCGAGGCGCGGCGGGGCCTTCCTCCTGGCCTTCCTCGTCACGGCGCTCGTCCTGGCCGTGTACCTCTCCGGCTTCCCGCGCGTCGCCGGCGATGCGGTCGTCCCCGCGGTCGTCGCCGCGTTCGCCCTCGCGATCGTCGGAACCGCGCTCTCCCTGGCCCCGATTCGCGGCCCCGTTGCGCTGGGGCTGGCCCTCGCGCTCGGCGTCGGCCTCCCGGCCTTCCTCGCCTCCCGCGTCCGCGGTGAGTCCGACGGGATGCCGATCCGACAGGTCGTCGTCGACGTCGTGGCGTCGCCGCATCTTCTGACGACGGTGCGCGCCCGGGACGACGCGCCGCCCGGACCCGGCGTCCTCACCCCGGCCGTCGACCAGACGACGGACACGGGCGACAAGCCGAGCCTCGTGCTTCCCCCGCCCGCCGCGCAGGAGTTCGTCGTCCCCGGGGCGGCCAGCGGCATCCGCCTCACGGCCGCCGCCGGCGCGGACCTCTCGGTCATCGAAACCCTGCCCGCGGCCCTGACCGAGGTTCGCGTCGAGTACCGGATCGTCGTCGACGGCGAGGTCGCGTGGTCCGAGACGATCGCGCACAGGCGGATGCCGCAGGGCGCGTTCGACACCTCGAACTTCCAGTGGAGACACGTCGCGACGGACGGCGAGAAGGGAGTGCCCGTCCGCTCCGGGCAGACCGTTCGCCTCGAGACCTCGTTCGCGGAGGGCCAGGACGTCGACGGACTGGAGGGGGCGAACCTGCGGCTCGGCTTCGGCGGCGTCGCACTGGAGCGCACGCTGCGCCAGGAGCGGCGCGTCGCGACGGCGGACGCTCCGAACGTCGTCTTCGTCGTCATGGACACGCTGCGGCGGGACCGGACGGGCGTCTACGGCTACGAGCGGAACACGACGCCGCGACTCGACGCGTTCGCCGCCGACGGACTCGTCTTCGAGGACGCGTACGCGACCTCGAGCTGGACCTGGCCGTCGACCGCTTCGCTCCTGACCGGCCGTCTTCCCGACGCGCACGGCGTCAAGAGCTCGTCGAGCTGCACGCTCGCGCAGAGGCTCCCCACGATCGCGGAGGCGCTGCAGGCGCGGGGCTACACGACCGCTGCGTTCGTCGGCAATCCGATCATCGAGCCGAACCGCTGGTTCGACCAGGGCTTCGAGACGTTCGAGGTCGAGGTCCCGCACTTTCGCATGTCGGACGAGGTCGTTCCGCCTGCGCTCGAGTGGCTTCGCGAGCACGCCTCGCTGCGGTTCTTCCTCTACCTGCAGCTCGTCGATCCGCACACGCCGCACCGCCCGCACCCCGAAGAGGCCGAGCGCCTCGGCCTGCCGTCCGCGCCGAGCGATTGGCCCGAGCGCGGCCTGAACGGCGTTCTGCAGCGCGAGCCGCCGAGCGAGGCGGTCGCGAAGTACGCGAACCAGCTCTACGACGCTAGCGTTGCGACCGGGGATCGCTGGTTCGGCGCGGTGCTCGACGAGCTCGAGTCGCTCGGCCTGACGAAACGCACGATCGTCGTCTTCACCTCGGACCACGGCGAGGAGCTGTTCGAGCGCGGTCGACACGGACACGGCCACGGGATCCACGCCGAGCTCGTTCGCGCGCCCCTCGTGATGCGCGGTCCCGGCGTTCCGCGCGGACGGCGCGACGGCGTCGTGTCGAACCGGCACGTTCCGACGACGCTCGCAGCGCTCGTCGGCGCGCGGCTCGAGACGCCCGACCCGCCCGTCCACCTGATCGACGACACGCTTCCGGACCAGGTGCTGTTCGAGACGACGAAGGGAGTGTGGGGCGCGGCGCGCTACCAGCAGCTCCTGGGCCTTCGCAGCGGCCCCGGCGTCACGCATTGGCGCGAGAGCGACCAGCCGACGGCCGAGATCCCGGCTTCGGACCTCAGGCGCTACGACGTCCTCGCCGATCCTTCCCAGGTGAACGACCTCTCCGGCCTGGACCTCGCCGCGGCGCGCGCCGACGTCGCGCGGATTCGCGCGCGCATCGAGGTCGCGCGCGACGCGCGACCGCCTCTCGTCCTCGGCGTCGGCGCCCAGGGTCAGAGCGTGCTCGAGGGGATCGGCTACGCGGGCGGAGACGAGGACGAGCCTCGCTAGCGTCCATGCCCAGGCGGTGGATCGTCGTCCTGGCCCTCGCCGTCTGCGCGCTCGCGACGGGCCAGGAGAGCGAGCCGATCCGGCAGGAGCTGGAGCAGCGTCTCGCGGAGGCCCGCGAGCTGCCCGTCGGAGACGGCGACGGTTCGCGGCGCGAGACGCTGATCGGCTGCTACACGACCGCGATCGCGGCGCTCGACGCGACGGCACAGTGGTCCGCGCGGGCGGATGAGCTCCGCGCGGAGGCCGAGCTTGCGCCCGCGCGAGCCGCAGAGCTCGAGGAGCGGCTCGCGGCCGACGACGTGCCCGGGCCGAGCCTCGACGGTGCCTCGGTCGAAGAGCTCGATCGACGAGCGAAAGGCGCCCGGGCCGAACGCGACCTCGCGCGCGCCGAGCTGGAGAGGCTCGAGGCCGCCGTGCTCGGTGCGCCCGAGCGCAAGCGCGAGATCGCGGAGCGTCGGGCCGAGCTCGCGACCCGCATCGAGGGGTTCGACGTCGCGCTGCGCGCCGGTGCGCTCGAAGGAGAGGACGCCGAGCTCGCGGCGGCGCGACTCGCCCAGGCGCGCGCCCAGCGGACCGCTGCCGAAGCGCACGTCGAGGCGCTGCGCGTGGAGGAGCAGACCGACGAGCTGCGGACGGACGTCCTGTCGCTCGACGTGCGAGTCGCACGGCGCGACGTCTCGCGCGCGGAGGCGTCCGTTGCTGCGATCGAGGAGGCGCTCGTCGCCGAGCGGCTCGCGGTCACGGAGCGTCGCAAGAAGGAAGCCGAGGAGAGTCGCCGCGCGGCGCTCGAGCAGGGCCCCGCGTTCTCCGAGGCGGCCGAGGGGACGCTCGCGCTGCGCGAGCGCAGCGTCGCCGTCGCCAAGGAGCTCGAGTCGCTCGGCGCCGACCTCGCCCAGCGTCGCTCCCAGCTGGAGGGCCTCGAGCGTCGCTTCGACGAGACGCGTCGACGCGTCGAGATCGTGGGTCTCAGCAACCCGATCAGCCTGCTCCTGCGCCAGGAGCAGCGACGGCTGATCGAAGCGCGCGCATCCGGCGTCGGCCGGCGCGACGTGCAGCAGGAGCTCACCGACACGCAGCTCGAGCTGCTCGATCGGGCGATCGAGCTCGACGCCCTCGACGACCGGACCTGGATCGACGGCCTCGTCGAGGCGGCGACGGACGGCGAGACGAGCGAGGTCGAGGCGCGCGAGATCGCCGAGGAGCTGTACCGGGACCGCTACGACGCGGTGCGCGCGAACCGGGACATCCTGGAGACCCAGTTCGACCGCCTTCTCGAGATCGACGTCGCGGGTGGTGAGATCGCCGAGAGGCTCGACGCGTACGAGGAGTACGTCGAGGAGCGCGTCCTCTGGATCCGCAGCGCGCGGCCCGTGTGGAAGGTGCCGCCCGCCGCCTACGCCGACGAGGTCCGGACCGCCGGCTCGTTCGAGGAATGGAGCGAGGTCGCCAGCGCGCTTCGACGCGAGGCGCGCAGGAGGCCGGTCTTCTTCTTCGGGACGATCGTCCTCGTCCTGGGGCTCTTCGCCGGACGGACGCGCGTGCGCCGCGCTCTGCGCTACGAGGCCGACCTCGCGCGCCAGCGCCGCCAGGTGTCGATCCTCCCGACGCTGCGCGCCGTCGGCTGGTCGGCGTTCCTCGTCATCGGCTTCGCGGCGCCTCTCGTCGCGTTCGGGATCCTCCTGCGCGCGTCCTTCGTGGACGAGGCGCTGGTCGCCGCGCTCGGTCTCGCGTGCGAGCGTGCGATCGCAGCCGCGCTGATCCTCGGTAGCCTCCGTGTTCTCGCCCTGCCCGACGGCCTCGGCGACGCACACTTCGGATGGCCCGACCGCGTCATCGCGCTCGTCCGGTCGCAGGCGACGCGTCTGATGCCGATCGTGCCCGCCGCGGCGCTCGTCGGCGACTTCCTCGTCAACGTCGATACGACGACCGGATCCGACGCGGTGGCGCGCCTCGCGTTCTTCGTCGAAGGCGGGTCGATCCTCTATTTCATCCATAGACTGCTGCACCCGTCGCGCGGCGTTCTCGCGCTCAGCGTCACGGGATCCAGCTCGCAGGAGCTGCTCTTCCGCCTGCGCCGCGTGTGGTATCTCGCCGCCGTCGGCGTCAGCGCCGCGCTCCTCGCGCTCGCGTTCCTCGGGTACGGGTTCACGGCGCGGAGCCTCCTCGGACGCCTCGAGCTGACGTTCGCCTTCGTCCTCGCGCTGATCGTCGTGCGCGCGATCGCGCTGCGCTGGATCATGCTCGTGCGCCGGAACGAGGCGTTGGAGCGCCGGCAGAAGCGCCGCGAGGAAGAGCTCGCCAAGCGCCTGGCCGAGATCGAGCGGCGTCGGAAGGCGGGCGAGGAGGTCGACGACGTCGACTCCGAGGGGCTCGTCGTCGAGGAGGAGACGCCGGACTTCGCGGCGATGTCACAGGACGTTCGCGATCTCGTCCGACTCCTGACGGGCTTCGCCGCGTTCGCGGGCGTCCTCGCGATCTGGACCGCCGTCCTGCCCGCGCTCGGCTTCTTCGATCGCATCAGGCTCTGGCAGCGCGAGGGCTCGCTGACCGAGTACGTCACGGGCGTCGATGGAAGCGGAGAGATGACGACGCGCTCGATCGTCGAGTGGGTGACGCTCGGCGACATCGGCCTCGCCGTGCTCGTGCTCTTCGCGACGTGGATCGCGATCCGGAACGTCACCTCGGTGCTCGAGCTCCTCCTGTTCCGCCGCTTCCAGCTCGGTTCGGGCGAGCGCTACGCGATCGCGACGCTGGTCAAGTACCTGATCACGCTCATCGGCCTCGCCGTCGCGTTCCAGGAGATCGGGCTGTCGTGGGGGAAGCTCCAGTGGCTCGTCGCGGGAGTCTCGGTCGGCCTCGGCTTCGGGCTCCAGGAGATCTTCGCCAACTTCATCAGCGGCATCACGCTGCTGTTCGAGCGGCCCGTTCGGGTCGGCGACTGGGTGACGCTCGACGACGTCGAGGGCGTCGTGTCGAAGATCCGCATCCGCGCGACGACGATCCGGGACCGCGACCTCAAGGAGCTGATCGTCCCGAACCGCGAGTTCATCACCGGGCGCTTCATCAACTGGACGCTGTCCGACCCGGTCTCGCGCATCGTCGTTCCGGTCGGGATCGCGTACGGGTCCGACACCGAGCTCGCGATCACGCGACTGCTCGAGGCGGGTCGC
>JBCCSK010000120.1:0-15505 GCA_039200205.1 Planctomycetota bacterium | reverse complement strand
GCTTTTTTCCCGCCGCGCGCCCCAACCCCAGGGGTTGGGGGGCGCTCGCTCGGCCGCAGTCCCTAAACGGAACGCTTACCCGAGCGCTGGATCTTCGCTCGTCCCACGGTTTGTCCGGAACTCGCTGCTTCGCCCCGTATAAGGGGGCACTGCCACGACTCTCCCTCCAAGCCCTTCCGATGACGACGATCGAGCGCCCCCCCGCTCCGCACTTCGAAGAGACCACAGCCTTCCTGAACGACATCCGCGAGCGCGTCGGGCGCGTCGTGGTCGGTCAGGACGTCGTCGTCGAGCGGATCCTCATCGCCCTGCTCACGGGCGGCCACCTCCTCCTCGAGGGCGTCCCCGGCCTCGCCAAGACGCTGCTGGTCGCCGCGGTCAGCAAGACGGTCGACCTCGACTTCGCGCGGATCCAGTTCACGATCGACCTGCTCCCCTCCGACATCCTCGGCTCGGAGATCCTCGACCAGCGCGACCAGACCTTCCGGACGCACAAGGGGCCGATCTTCACGAATCTGCTCCTCGCGGACGAGATCAACCGCGCCGCACCGAAGGTCCAGAGCGCTCTGCTGGAGGCGATGCAGGAGCGCCGGATCACGATCGGAACGGAGAACTACGCGCTGCCGGTCCCGTTCCTCGTGATCGCGACGCAGAACCCGGTCGAGCAGTCGGGTACGTTCGAGCTGCCCGAGGCCCAGCTCGACCGCTTCATGCTGCTGCACCGCCTGAAGTACCTCGAGCCCGAGGACGAGAAGGAGGTCCTGCGCCGCAACGCGAAGCTCGGCATCCAGCGCGACGAGAGCGGCGGCGCCATGGTCAAGACCGAGTTCGACATGGTCGACCAGGGACGCGCGGGCGGACGCGACGAGCTCGCCGCCGCGATGGAGGACGTCGCCAAGGTCCACGTCTCCGAGACGTTCATCGAGCACGTGATGACGATCGTCGATCGCACTCGCCGGCATCCCGACCTCGATCTCGGCGCGTCGCCGCGCGCCGGCATCGCGCTCGTCAAGGCGTCGCGCGCCCGCGCGCTGATCCACTCGCGCGACTACGTGATCCCGGAGGACCTCTACGCGCTCGCCGAGGACGTCGTGCTGCACCGCATCCGCGCGTCGTACGAGGCGCTCGCGGAGGGGCGGGACACGTCCGCGATCCTCCAGGAGATGCTCGGCGAGCTCGGCGCCCTCTGAGGTCGATGGGCACGTTCACGCGCGAAGGGCGCGAGCTGGAGCTCGCGCCCGTCGATCCGCTCGACACGCGGCGGTACGAGATCGCGATCCGTCGGCTCGCAGACACGCTGAGCCACGGGACCGACAAGTCGCGCTTCCTCGGCTCGGGGCTGGAGTACGTCCAGTCCCGCCCGTACGTGCCAGGCGACTCGGTGCGCTCGATCGACTGGCGCGTCACGGCGCGGACCGGCGAGGTGTACATCAAGGAGTACGAGGCGCCGAAGCGCATGCCGGCGTGGATCTTGTTCGACACGTCGGGATCGATGACGTTCACGTCGACCTCGATGAGCAAGTACCAGCTCGCTGCACAGGTCGCCGGAGGCCTCGCGTTCGCGTGCCTGGACCGGGTCAGTCCGGTCGGACTGCTCGGCACGGGCGAGCGCGACATCCGCGTGCGACCCAGCCTCTCGAAGGACGAGGTGATGCAGTGGCTCGTCGCGCTCCGGCGCTACCGCGTCGGTGAGCGAACGACGCTCTCGCGGCGCATCACCGAGCTGAATGCGCGGCTCCAGAACCGCGCGCTCGTGTTCGTCCTGAGCGACCTGCACGACGAGGGCGCAGTCGACGCGCTCAAGCTGATGGGCCAGGTCCACGACGTGATCGCCATCCAGTTCGTCGACCCCGCCGAGGTCGACCTGCGCGGCGCGGGCTTCCTCCGCGCCGAGGAGGCGGAGAGCGGCGAGACGTTCGTGACCCACGGCCGCCGCACGTTCACCGATCCCGACGAGACGAGCGCCCAGCTGCGCCGCGGCGGGATCGACACGCTGACCGTCTGGACCGACCGACCGTTCGCGCAGAACCTGCGGCTGTTCCTGAAGGACCGCGCGGTGCTTGCGGGAGGTCGCGGATGATCGCCGCGCTCGCGCTCATCGCGGTGCCGCTCCTCCAGGGCGGCCCCCTAAGCGATGTCGGCTACATCAAGGGCGCCATCGTCGACGCCGAGGCCGCGCCCATCGCGACGACCACCGTCGGCATGCGCGTGCGCATCGAGGAGATCCCCATCCCGGGGCCGAAGCTCCGCGCGAAGCCCGTGGCGGATCCCGGCCGTGCCGACGCGATCGTCCGGCTCGTCAACGTGTACCCGCACGGCTCGGGCTGGCGCTACAACGTCGAGATCACGCCGTTCGTGGCGGGCGCGATCGACCTCTACGATCACCTCGAGCCCGCCGACCGCGGCGACGCCCTCCTGCGCGGGGAGCCGCTGCTCGTCGAGGTCGGCGCCGTGCTGCCCGCGGACGAGATCGAGCCGAACGACATCGACGTTCCGCAGCCCGACGACGTCGGGGGCTACCGGAATCGGATGATCGCCATCGGGGCCCTGTGGGGAGCGGTGCTCCTCGGCCTGCTGTTCGTCGGCCGCTCGAAGCCGAAGGACGACGGGGCCGGGACCGAGGTGAAGCCGCTGACCCTGGCCGACCGACTTCGGCCACTCGTGGAGGACGCGCGCAGCGGAGATCTCTCGACCGAGCGTCGCGCCGAGCTCGAGCGGCTTCTGCTCGCGCACTGGCGCGAGCGCCGCGACCTCGCAGAGGTCGACGTTGCCGAAGCGGTCGCCCGCCTGCGGCGCGACGACGAGGCCGGGCCGCTGTTCCGTCAGCTGGAGGAGTGGCTCCACCGCCCTGACGGCCCGGACGCGAGCGAGGTCGACGTCGCCGCGCTCCTCCAGCCGTACGAAGAGTCGCCCGGTCCCGCGGGGGCGCCGCGATGAGCTTCTCGTTCGGCCACCCCTGGGTCCTCGTGTTCCTGGTCGTCCCCGCGGCCCTCATCGCGTGGGTCTGGATGCGCCGCGGCGGCCGCGTCGCGCTTCCCTTCGACGGCGAGTACGGCGACGGTCAGCGCCGCCGCGGCACGTTCCTGCGCGCGCTGCTCCAGGCCGCCGAGTCGATCCCCGCGATCCTCCTGGCCGTCGCGATCGTGCTGCTGGCGGGGCCCCAGAAGGTCGGCGCGCCTTCGACGAAGCGGAAGCTCACGAACATCCAGTTCTGCGTCGACGTGTCGGGCTCGATGAACGCCGAGTTCGGCGACGGAACGCGGTACGACGCGGCGATGGAGGCGATCAACGACTTCCTCGACTACCGGACGGGGGACGCGTTCGGCCTGACCTTCTTCGGCAACAACGTCCTGCACTGGTGCCCGCTGACGAACGACACGTCCGCGTTCCGGTGCGCGCCTCCGTTCATGAACCCAGCCCGCGGGACGCTGCCGCGCTGGTTCAACGGGACGTCGATCGGGAAGGCGCTCAAGGCCTGCCGCGACGTCCTCGTCTCGCGCGAGGAGGGCGACCGCATGATCCTCCTCGTCTCCGACGGGTACTCGTCGGACCTGTACGGAGGCCAGGACGAGGAGATCGCGCGCCTCCTGAAGGACAGCGGCGTCATCGTCTACGGCGTGCACGTCGCGGACGGCGAGCCGCCGGGCCAGGTCGTCAACATCGCGTCGATGACCGGCGGCGAGATGTTCGCCGCCGGCGATCCGGTCGCGCTCGACGTCGTCTTCAAGCGGATCGACGAGATGCAGGTCGCCGAGCTGGAGAAGGTCGCGGGCGAGCAGCTCGACGACTTCGAGGCCTGGTGCTGGATCGGCCTGGGAGGGCTCGCGCTCTTCGCGCTGCTCCTGTTCTTCCTGAGGCCGACGCCGTGGTGAGGCATCGATGAGCAGCGAGACCCTGATCGCAACGGTGGCCGCAGCCGCCCTCGTGCTGTTCGCCGAGCTCCTGCACACGAGGCGCATCCGCCGCGTGTCGCGGCTCGCGTTCGGGCCGACGGGCAGGCCTGCGCCCTGGACCGCTCTCGTCCCGGTGCTCCGCTCCGTCGCCGCCGCGGCGATCGCCTGGGGGCTCGCGACGCTCCTCTTCGACGTCGCGGCCAAGACGCACCGCATCGGCGAGAGGGACGAGGGCGACTGGCGTCACCTGGTGCTCGTGCTCGACGTGTCGCCCTCGATGCGGCTCGAGGACGCCGGCCCGGAGAGCGAGCAGAGCCGGACCGAGCGCGCCCGGGACGTCCTGAACTCGATCTTCGGCCGCGTCGCGATCGGCCAGTACAAGATCAGCGTCGTCGCGACGTACACCGGCGCGCTTCCGGTCGTCGTCGACACGACGGACTCCGAGGTGGTGTCGAACGTCCTCGGCGACCTGCCGATGCACTTCGCGTTCAAGTCCGGCGAGACGCGCCTCTTCGCGGGGCTCGAGGAGGCGGCGCGGATCGCGAAGCCCTGGGAGCGCAACAGCACGACGCTCATCGTCGCGAGCGACGGCGACACGGTGCCGCCGACGGGGATGCCGAAGATGCCGCCCTCGGTGAACGGCGTTCTCGTCGTCGGCGTGGGCGATCCGGCCAAGGGCAGCTTCATCAACGGCCGGAACTCGCGTCAGGACGTGTCGGCCCTGCGTCAGATGGCGCTGCGGCTCGGCGGCGCGTACCACGACGGCAACAAGCGGCACGTCGCCTCCAGCGTGCTCCAGGAGGTCACGGCGTCGAGCGAGCGCGAGCGGCTCCTGCGCCTCTCGCGCCGCGAGTACGCGCTCCTGGCGATCGGCGCGGGCGCGGCGCTCCTCGCCCTCCTGCCGCTCCTCCTCCAGTTCTTCGGCAGCCGCTGGGCTGCCGTCCGCCCGGTCCGGCGCCGCATGGCGGCGTAAGGACTCCGTAGGACAACGCAGGCCGCAGTCCGTTCGAACGAAACCGTGGACGACCGATAGACTCAGAGGACGGCGCGGTGTCCCGCCGACCTTCTCTCACCCTTCGGAGGGTGTCCCCATGCGAAGATTCCTGATCGCGGCCTGGCTGCTGCTGCCTGTAGCGGCCTGGGCCTACCACGAGGGTCCAGGCCAGGACGGGCTCCAGCTCGACCAGGTCGACGAGGCTCTCGCGGAGGCGAGCGCAGCGTCGGAGAGCGGTGACTGGGCCGCCGCCGTCGAGCGCTACGACGAAGCGCTGCAGGCGATGCCGGAGCTGTCGACCCCCGCGCTCCGTCGCGCCGCCTGGCGCATCCGCCTCAGCGCGGCGAAGGCCAAGCTGACCGGGTCCGAGCTCATCGAAGCCCGCACCGACCTCGCCGACCTCGTCGAAGAGCTCAGCAGCGACGACGAGGCCGATCCGCGGATGGTCGACGAGGCGCGCGAGGCGCACGCCAACGCGCAGTACTACTACACGTGGCTGATGCGGCTGGAGGGCTACCCGCGCGAGGAGTGGGAGCCCGAGGTCGAGGTCGCGCGTCAGACCTACCGCCTCCTCGCCGAGCGCGCCCGTGACCGCGGCGCCGAGAGCGATGCGAAGGTCCACATGGAGGACCTGGAGTCCACGATCAAGCTCGCTCGAATCGACCTCGAGGAGCTGCAGGGCCTGCCCCTGCCGAGCCAATGAAACGGGAACGGGACCTGAAACGGTTCCGGAAGACGCCCCGGTCGGGGCAAACCAAATGGACAACAGCCCAAGGACTCCCGTGGAGCGAGCGGTGGACCGCCGCCCGACGGAGCAGGTTCGTGAGCTGATCGCCCTCTCTTCCCCCTTCTCTCAAAACTCCGAAGTCGTCACGAAGAGCCCGGTGGATCGGTCGTCCATCGGGCTCTCGTTCGTCTCATGCCAGTCGCTCTCCTGTCGCCCGGCGCCCCTCGACCCATGACTCGCTTCGCTTCGCTTCTCGCCCTGCTCGCCCTCGCTCCGCTCGCCGCGGGGCAGAACGTCGTCATCAAGCGCTCCGGTGGCGCGATCACCGTCACGGGCGGCGCAATCCCGCTCGATGTGCTCGAGGCCTTCGAGATGGAGGCGATGGGGGCCCCCGCTGCGACGGCTGCGTCCGACGACGACGAGGAGGCCGACGAGAAGCCGGTCGATCCGCAGCGGCTGCAGCAGTTCCAGCAGGCGATGCTCGACCGCCGGCCCTCGGCGATCCTCGCCGAGTGGTCGAAGCCGGATCCGCTCCCCTCGGACGAGGATCCTGAGCTCCAGGACCCCGAGGATCCCGAAGCCCCGGGCGACGCGCCGACCGCGCCCGAGGAGCCGACCAAGCCCGAGCTTCCCGCCGACCTCGTCGAGCCGACCGCTCCGGAGGACGTCGTGATCGACGTGACCTCGCTCGGCGACCTCGTGGCGCTCGCCAGCGCCAAGGAAGAAGCGGCGAAGACCTACGCCGCCGACAAGGCCGCGTACGACGCCAGGATCGCGGAGCACGAGGCCGCCGTCGCCGCGTACGACACCGCAAAGGCCGAGTTCGACGAGGCCAAGGCGAAGTACGACGAAGAGAAGGCCGCGTACGACGAGACCAAGAAGGCGTACGACAAGGAGAAGGCGAAGGTCGACGCGAAGAAGGCCGAGCTGAAGATGAAGCGCCTCCAGCGCGACGTCGAGATCTTCCGCCGCAGCGTTTCCCTCGGACGCTGGGACGCCGTTGGCGAGGACGTCGCGTCGCTCGGGAAGGCGCAGGCCAAGAACTTCTACCAGCAGATGCTGGGGAAGATCTCGCGCCCGCCCCAGCCCGTGAACGGTCAGCTCGCGCCGTACCAGGAGCTCCCCGCGTTCGAGTTCGACGACATCGTGGGGGTGATCCGGATCGCGCCCGAGGGCTTCGATCCGAAGCAGGCCAAGACGATCGCCCCGCTCGTCCAGCGGGTCTTCGCCCAGGGGCATAGCGTCGACGACTTCGTCGCGCGTCTGCGGCTCGAGTCCGAGAAGCCGGAGGAGGAGCTCTGCATCGATCAGCGGCTGGCGGCGCTGCTCCTCACGGGACTCGGGAACAACCTCGAGATGGGCGATTTCCTGCCGAGCTACGACGAGGCGGTCGAGGCCGACGATCGGCAGGGACTCAACCTGATCGCGCGCCATCGCCTCGCGGAGTACCTCGAGGATCAGGACGCCGAGATCCTCGGCGACGTGTGGCAGGCGACGCTGGCCGTGCTCGCGCCCGGGGACGTCGACGACGAGCAGAAGAAGGAGGCGCTCAAGCGCGCCGTCCAGTACGCGGGCGCGGTGCTCGACGCCAAGGGCGACGTCTGGCTGCGCGAGACGTTCGCCGAGCGCCCCGAGCGCGGGATGGAGGTGCTCGCGACGATTGGCGCCGAGGCCTCGACCGGCATGGTCCAGCGCGCGTCCCAGCCGACGGAGCGTCTCGCCGATCTCCTGCTGATGAACGAGGCCGTCGGCGCGCTCCTCGAGATCGCACCGGAGCGGGCGGAGGAGTGGCAGGCGAGCCTGACGCTGCTCGCGGACACCTGGCTGCGCGAGGCGCAGCACTCCTACAAGCACAGCGAGCAGTCCTCGCTCGGACCGATGGCCGAGCGCGACCCGTTCGGGAACATCTACTGGATCGACTACAGCTACCGGAACCGCTATCGCAATCCGGTCCAGCCGATTGCGCCCGACGACCTGCTCGACAACCGACCGGACGGACCCTGGCGCGCCGCGCTGCCCGACAGCCTGCGCCCGAAGATCGATCAGACGATCGCCGAGCTCTACCTGAAGGTGAACGAGGAGAAGCTCGCCTTCCCCTACATCCGCGACCTCGCAGGGCCGAACCCCAAGAAGGCGAACGAGCTCGCGCGGACGTTCCTGGAGGTCTGGATCTCGAACAACGACCCGAACGCGTCGCGCAACCGGTCGAGCATCTACAACTTCTCGTACGGCTTCAACCGGCGCGCGAGCGGGATCCCGCTGACGCGCAGCAAGCAGGAGCGCAACCTCGAAGACCTCGCGACGTGGGTCGCGAAGCTACGCGAGATCGAGGGGCTCGAGCTCGACTCGAAGCTGCTCGTGCGGGCGTTCACGCAGAGCCACAGCCAGGCCGAGGTCTACCGCGTCGAGAAGCTCGAGCAGGTCTTCGGGAGCCTCGAGACGCTCGAGCCGCAGACGCTCGCCGCGATGATGCAGCAGATGCGCGCGAACCTCGCGTCGATCTGGCGGATGCCCGACGTCCAGCGGACCGCGGGGACGAATCGGAAGCAGAAGGACATCGAGGCCGAGGTGCAGCGCGGCTACGTGATCGCCCAGGCGGTCCTCGAGGCTGCGCTGGATCAGCACGTGGACGCGTGGGAGCTCGAGGTCGCGCGCGCATCGCTGCTGCACGACCTGAACAACTTCCAGAACGAGCTCCAGAAGAGCTCCGACTTCTCCGGGAACCGGCGAGAGGCGCTCGACCTCTTCCGCCAGGCCGCCGTCCATTACGTCGAGGGCCTCCCGGAGCGCAAGTCGAACGAGTTCACGACCGAGGCCTTCGACGCCTGGTTCTACGCCGCGCTCGGCGCGAGCGATCTCGAGGCCGTGGATCAGGAGACCCTGCTCGCGCGCAAGGAGATCCCGCTCATCGGCGACATCCTCGACGACATCGAGGGCGACGCGGGCGAGACCCATCGCTCGATGTTCGCGAACGGCCTCTTCACGCGGCTCAGCAGCGTGAACCCGGCGTGCAAGAACCGCTACCTGGAGGCGGGCTTCGACATCGTCGGCGACCACCCGCAGGCGCGGGCGGCGCGAAGGGTCTACGACTACTACAGCGACCTCGTGACGGAGATCGAGCTCGTCACGTCCGTTGACGGCGACCCCGACGTCGGCACCGAGCCCTTCGGACTCGCGATCGACATCCGCTACACGAAGGAGATCGCGCGCGAGAGCGGCGGCTTCGCCAAGTACCTCCAGAACCAGGCGAACGCGGTCAGCTACTACTACAACTACGGTCGTCCGCAGGAGAACTACCGCGACAAGTTCGAGGAGTCCGTGCGCACGCTCCTCGGCGAGCAGTTCGACGTCATCTCGGTCACCTTCAACCGCGAGGACGCCGGCTCGAAGGCGGACGACGACTACGGCTGGCGGCGCACGCCCTACGCCTACGTCCTGCTCGAGGCCCGCGGCCCCGAGGTCGATCGCGTTCCTCCGCTCAAGATCGACCTCGACTTCAACGACGTGACCGGCTACGTCGTGCTGCCGATCACGTCGGCGGCGCTCCCGATCGACGCGTCGGCGGAGAGCGAGGTGCGGCCGTTCCAGAACCTGCAGCTGACGCAGACGCTCGACGAACGCCGCGCGGACGAGGGCGTCCTCGTCGTCGAGATGAAGGCCCAGGCGGACGGGCTCGTGCCTGCGCTCGACGAATTCGTCGACGTCGTCCCCGCCGACTTCGAGATCGCGAAGGTCGAGGACGAGGGCGTCTCGGTCGCACGCTTCTCCGACGAGGAGGACGGGATCATCTCCGAGCGTCGTTGGATGGTCGAGATGAAGGCGCGCGAGGGCGTCGAGAACCCGCGGGAGTTCCGCTTCGCCGAGCCGAAGATCGAGAACGTCCAGTCGGTGTACCAGCGCTATGACGACGCCGATCTGATGACTGCGTCGCTCGTCGTGGACCTGGAGCAGAGCTACATGGGCGACGGCGCGTTCAACTGGTGGCTCCTGCTGATCCTTCCGGCGCTCGCCGCGATCGGCTTCGTCTTCTTCAAGACGATCGACGGCGGTAGCGGCGAGGTCCAGGCCGTCGGCCCGCAGGTCCCCGACGAGATCAATCCGTTCTCGGTCCTCGCTCTCCTCGGGGAGGTCAAGCGTGCGAACCACAAGGACGAAGGTGTCCTGCGGGAGCTCGACGCGACGGTGCTGCGCATCGAGCGCCAGTACTTCGGCGAGGCTGCGGACGAGAACGTCGATCTCAGGACGATCGCGCAGGACTGGGTGCGGCGCAGTTAGCCTCGCGACGAGGCCGAGCTCGCCCGACGGCGCGCGGCGGGTAGACTTACGCCGCGCCCTCCATGTCGAGTCCCACCAACGCCCAGGCTCAGATCGAGCTTCACCGCGAGCTCGCTCCGCGCTACGCCTACCGCTACTCGTTCGCGTTCAGCCGGCTGTTCCAGGAAGAGTGGCACGCAGAGATGATCCGCCACGCGCCCGAGTCGGCGCGGCGTCTGCTCGACATCGGCTGCGGCACCGGCTTCTTCCTGGCCGAGCTCGAGGCCCAGCGGCCCGGCGCCGTCGGTCTCGACATCAGTCACGACATGCTCCGCGTCAGCGAGCAGTACGTCCCGGACGCCCGGGTCGTCACGGCCGACGCCGAGCACATGCCGTTCCGCGAAGCGGCGTTCGACGTCGTCTTCTGCAAGGGGAGCCTGCACCACATGCGAGACCACGTGGGTTTCCTGGAGAGCTGCCGCGGCGTCCTCGCGGGGGACGGAGTGCTCGTGATGAGCGAGCCCTGCAACGACAACCCGGTCATCCGACTCGCGCGCGCGATCATGTACCGCAAGAGCCCGCACTTCGACGTGGGTGACCAGGGGTTCACGCGCAAGGGCATCGTCGAGCTGACCGAGCGGTCGGGTCTCGACGTCGTGAAGACGAAGAAGTTCGGCGTCTTCGCCTACGTCTTCGCCGGGTTCCCGGACCACCTCGGCATCCTCCGGTTCATCCCAGGGGCCGCGCTCCTGACGCGGCTCTTCATCTGGCTCGACCGCGTCATTTGCGCGATCCCAGGCCTCTCGCTGATGGGATTCCACGTCCTCGTCGTTGCGAAGCCCCGCCCAGTTCGGCCTTCGCCCGATCTTGATTGACTCCCAACCACTCCTGTCTCCACTCCGGCCGCGATCGGGCCGATACGGGACAGATGTGCGGCATCCTGGGTGAAGTGGCGCCGGCGGGCACGGCGGTCGAGCGAACGGAGGCCCAGATCGCGGCGTGGCTCGCAGAGATCGAGCACCGAGGGCCCGACGGCCAGGGGATCTGGCGCGCCGAGAACGTCCTGTTCGGGCACGCCCGGCTCGCCGTGCGCGACCCAGAGAACCCCGCGGCGGACCAGCCGATGGTCACGCCCTGCGGTCGGTACGCGCTCTCCTACGTCGGCGAGCTGTATGAAGAGCGATCCCTGCGCGATGAGCTCGAGCCCGAGGTCCGCGCGCGCACGGGCGGGCGCGGCTTCGCGACGACCTGCGACGCGGAGACGGTTCTTTGGGCGCTCGCGATTCGCGGCCCCGAAGTCGTCGACGAGCTGCGCGGGATGTTCGCGTTCGCCTTCGTCGATCTCGCGCAGCGTACGCTCCACCTCGCGCGCGACCCGCTGGGCGTCAAGCCGCTCGTCTGGGCCCGGACCTCGCGCGGGATCGCGTTTGCGAGCGAACCGCGCGCGCTCGTCTCGCACCCTGAAGTTCGATGTGCTCCCGACCTCGAGATGGTTGCGGCCTACCTCGCGACGAGCCGCAGGACCCTCGCTGGCCGCACGATGTTCGAAGGCGTCGAGTCGCTGCGTCCCGGCGACCTCGTTCGCGTCGACCTGTGCGATGCGCGCCCCGCGCCGGTCCGCGTCGCGAGACGAACGGTGCGCCCGATCGAGTCCAGCCCCGACGCCGCCGAGTGTCGCCGCGTCATCGAGGACTCGACGCGCCGCCACCTCGTCAGCGACGTCTCCCTTTGCGCGCTGCTCTCCGGCGGACTCGACAGCACGATCCTGACGACGATCGTCGCCGGTGAGAGACCGGACCTCGCGACCTGGTGCGCGGCCGGGATCGAAGGCGGTCAGGAGATCGGCCCCGATCCGCGCGCGGCCCGCAGCGTCGCGGCGCACCTCGGCACGGTCCACACCGACGTCGCCGTGGATCGCAGCACGTTCGTTCACGAGTGGGAGGCGCTCGTCGGGCATCTGCTCCAGCCGCTGTCGACTCCCAACGAGGTCGCGCTGTCCGAGACCGCGCGCGCGATCCGACGGTCGGGGGCCGCCGTGGCGATCTCAGGCGAGGGCGCGGACGAGCTCTTCGGCGGCTACGACTCGGCCCTCGCAGCGTTCGCAACGCACGGCAGCCTCGCCGACCCGCCGATCGGACCCGCGAGGTTCCACCTCGAGGCGACGGCCTGGGCGTCACCCGCCGCGCAGGACGAGCTGCTCGTGCCCGAGCTCGCGAGCGCGTCGACGTTCGTCATCGACACCTATGAGCGCGGCTACCGCGAGTGCGTCGATCGGATCCGCGAGGGGGGGGCCGCCCTCGAGGCGCATCTTCGCCTCCAGCGCGCGTTCAACCTGACGGCGCTGCTCGAGCGGCTCGACGCGGCAACGATGCGCTTCGGCGTGGAGGGGCGCACGCCGTTCGCAGACGTCGTCGTCGCGAGCTACGCGGACGGGCTCCCGATGAGCTCGAAGTTCGACGTCGCGGACGATGGCGCCATTCGGTCGAAGATCGTGCTGCGCGAAGCGTTCGGCGGCGTCGTCCCCGGGGCTGCCGGATCGCGGCCGAAGGCGTCGTTCCCGATCCCCTTCGAGCGGTGGTCCGCGTCGATGTCGGATCGGATCGGCGCGTCACCCTTCCTCGCAGAGCTCGTGCAGCGGCCTGCGCTCGAGGCCGTTGCCGCCGAGCCGCACAAGCACTGGAAGCTCGCGTGGCTCTTCGCGAACCTCGCGCTCTTCGGCGCTGCAGCCTTCGAGTCCGAGCGTTCGACGCTCGCGGGAGCGGCCTGAGGGCTACGCGCCGAAGACCGATTCGCCCGCGAGCTCGACGATGCGGCGCAGCGCCGGGTGCTCGTGGCGCCGCTCGGGCGTGATCGCCCACACCTGATCGCGGACGGTCGCGAGCTCTCCGATCGCCCGCACGCCGTACTGCTCCTCGACGTTCTCGCGCACGCAGGTGGGCGCGGGGAACAGGCCGTGGCCGGCGCGGCCGAACGTCTTCATCAGCGCGCTGTCGTCGAATTCCGACACGATGTCGACGACGATCTCCTCGTCGTCGAGACACGCCTCGAGCGCGCGCCGCACGGCGCTCTCGCGCGGCGGCATCAGGAACGGCGCGCCGTCCAGCGACCGCGGGAAGTCCGCCTCGCGGCCCTCGGCGAGCTCAGGAGTGCCGAACACCGTCACGCTCGACTCGCCCAGAAGCTCGGCGCGTGCGCGGACGTCGATGTTCGGCGGCAGGGGGTGATCGCACAGCACGAGGTCGAGCTCGTGGATGGCGAGCTGCGCAAAGAGCTTCGTCGGCGGCTCCTCCCGACAGCGCAGCACGACCGGCTCCGGCCCGCGCAGCGCCACGTCGAGGAGCCCGAACGACACGAGCTTCGCGAGCACGTCCGCGATCCCGACGCGCAGGACCGCCGGGCGTCCGGTCGGGCGATCGCGGAGGACGCCGCTCAGCTCGCGACCGAGGCGGAAGATCTCGTCGGCGTAGCCGTGGACCATTTGGCCGGTCTCGGTCAGCTCGAGGACGCGTCCGCGTCGCTCGAAGAGCGGCCTCCCGATCGAGGTCTCGAGCGCCTTCAGCTGCGAGCTGATCGACGGCCGTCCCACGTGGAGACGTCGGCTCGCGGCCGCGATCGAGCCCTCGCGGACGACGACCCAGAAGTAGTGCAGGTGGTGGAAGTTGAGCCAGTCCATGGGTCGCGGTGAGATCTCCTGCCGCAGCGTCGATGATATCGACGCAGAGGGTGCGACCATTCTGTCTTTCCGACGGAGGCTCCTGCGCCGACACTCTGGACGAGCCTGCCGGTTGGATTGGGCGCGGCACACGCAGCGCAGGAGGCGCACTGCTATGGATCTCGAAGTGAGTGTGAAGGGACTGGAACTGAACGAGACGCTCCGCAACGTCGTTGTCCGGCAGGTCCGGGCGGCCGTGGAGCGCTTCGGCGACCGTGTGAACCGCGTTCAAGTGCGGTTCATCGACCTGAACGGCCCGCGCGGCGGCATCGACACCCGCTGCCGGATCCAGGCCGAGGTCCATCCGCTGGGGACGGTCGTGGTGCAGGACACCCACGAGACCGCCTTCCAAGCCATCGCCTCCGCGGCCGAGAAGTTCACGCGAACGACCACCCGACGCCTGGATCGGCAGCGACTACGCCGCTCCAGCACCCTGGAGGGCACCACGGTCTGACGGGCTTCGGGACACGAGCAGCGCGTTCCCGGCGTCAGCCGGGGACGGGCGCGGTAGGGGTGATCCTCCCCTCCCCCCAGGGGGTAGCGGCGAGGGTCTGACGGATCGGGATAGGCAGCCTGATCCGTCGTACGGAGCGGCGGGAAGGGGCGACGGAATCGCCTCGGATCGCCGCTCCCTTTTTCGTTTCGCGAAAGGGCGACGCCCGGCCCGACCGGGTTTGACAGCCCGCCGCCGACCCCCCATCTTCTTCCCCCTCGTTCGGCGTCACTCCGGGACGCACCCGCGCTAGGGCCGGCGATGGAATCCAAGATGATGCGACTCTCCCTCTCAGTCTCCGGGGCGGCCCTCGCCCTCCTCGCCTCCACTCCGGCCGCCGCATTCGACCGGATCTACCTCGTGGACGGCTCGATCGTCGAGAAGGCCGAGATCGAGTCCGAGGACCTCCTCAAGGTCGTGTACGAGGTCGAAGGCGAGCGCGGGAAGAAGGAATCCCCGACCGAGCGCGTGCTGCGCGTCGAGTACACCAAGCAGCCCGACGAGATCGCGGCCGCGGCGGTCGACGCCGAGGCCGGCGCGCTCCTGGGTGCGATCGCCGGATACCAGAACTACCTCGGGAGCCTCGGCGACGGCGGCGACCGCAAGTTCGGGTGGGCTCCGGCCTACGCTCGCTATCGGCTCGTCGAGCTGCACCAGCGGCAGAACGCGATCGAGGACATGGTCGCGGCCGTCGACGACCTCGTCGCCAACAACCCCGACTCGCGCTACGTCCCGCTCGCGCTGATCCAGAAGTTCGAGACCCAGCTCCTGAACGAGGATCGCGCCGGCGCCAGCGCGACGGCGACGGCGCTCGCCGATCTCGTGCGCTCGAAGTCGCTGCCCCAGCGCTGGCAGTACGAGCAGCGACTCCGCGAGATCCTCTCCGGCGACAAGCTGAGCGGAACCGCCTACGAGTCGGCGCTCCAGTCGATCTCCAGCGACGCGGCAATCTTCCCGACGGTCGTGAACCGGGCGGACGTCGCGACCGCCGAGTCGCTCCTCTCACGCAGCGAGTTCAGCGCCGCCGAGGAGATGTTCCGGAGCGTGACCGAGTCCCCGAACGCCGACGACGCGACGCTGGCCGCCGCTTGGACGGGGCTCGGAGACTGTCTCTACCGTCGGGCCGAGGCGAAGGCCGCGGGCGGTGACGCTGAGGGGGCTGCCGAGCTGTTCAACGAGGCCAAGCTCGCGTTCATGCGCGTCGTCGTTCTGTACCGCTACCAGCTCGCCTACGTTCCGAAGTCGGCCTTCTACGCGGGTCGCTGCATCCAGGAGATCGGCGGCGACCTCTCGCGCGACCAGTCGAACAAGCTCTTCAGCTTCGTGACCCGCAACTTCCGCAGCTCGCGCTGGGCCGGCTCCGCCCGCGAGTTCCGCCGGCGCAACTGATTCACGATCCGTCGCGGCGGACTGCAAAGCAGGGAACGCCGGG
>JBCCSK010000119.1:0-15572 GCA_039200205.1 Planctomycetota bacterium | reverse complement strand
GACCTCGGTCTCGACGCGACCGTCGCGGTCAAGGTGCTCAACCCGCGCGTCCAGCGGAGCGCCAGCGCGATCAAGCGCTTCAACGAAGAGGCGAAGCGCCTGACGCAGCTGACCGCGCACCCGAACATCGTTCAGTGGCTGACGTTCGACTCGACGGACGACGGGCTGCACTACTTCGTGATGGAGTTCCTCTCGGGGAAGGAGCTCAGCGACCTTCTGGACCAGGAGGGGCCGCTCGAGCCCGAGCGGGTCGGCTCGATCGTCCTCGACGTCCTCTCGGCCCTCATCGCCGCGCACGAGCTTCCCGACGGCAACAGTCTCCTGCACCTCGACCTGAAGCCGCAGAACGTCTTCTTGGTCGGCGCGGCGGAGCGCGGCGCCGAGACTGCGAAGGTCATCGACTTCGGGATCGGCCAGCACACGGGCGAGGTCGAGGACGGCGAGTCGGCCGGTCCCGTCGAGTCCGACGACCTGGAGTCGACGATCCACTCGGTCGCCGGGCTCGACGGCAGTGACTCCGACCGCGCAGGGTCCCGCGGGACCGGGTCGAAGCGCGGCTCGCGCCGGGGCTCTTCGCGCTCTGCGCGCGCGACGACCACGACCGTTCGTCGCGCGCGCGGCGGAACGGCGCTGTACGCGTCGCCCGAGCAGTGCAAGCACCTGCGGGGCGACGAGGAGATCGAGAGGCTCGACGGGCGCTCGGACCTGTACTCGCTCGGGGTCATGGCGTTCCGCGCGCTGACGGGCCGGTATCCGTTCCGGCAAACGCCGGCGTCGGTCGGCGAGGCGTTCGATCAACACCTCGGCGAGACGCCCGCGCGAGTGCGCGACGTCCGCCCGAAAGTGCCGCGCCGCGTCGCGCGCGTCGTCGATCGTTGCCTTGCGAAGGAGCGAGAGGAGCGCTGGCAGAGCGCGCGCGACGCGCACGCCGCCCTCGAGCGCGCGATGCAGCCGCTCGTGCCGACGTCGGTGGTCGTTGGTACCACGCTGATGTCGGTGCCGATCCTCGCGTTCCTCTTCTACTGGATCGTGATTCGTATCCCGCCGGCCAAGCTCGTCGAGGAGATCCAGGTCGTTCGGGTGAGCCCGGACGGTAGCGAGCGCCCCGGGCGGCTGCTCGGACCCGACGAGCCGATACGACTCGCCGGGGGCGGTGGGGGAGACGCCATCTCGCTCGTCGTTCCCATCGAAGTCGCTCGGGAACTCGGGTCGCCCGGACTCTTCGACGGCGAATACAGATCGGACACGCGGCCCACGCCGCTCGGCGGGCTCGACCTCGTCGAGGTCGATGACGTCTCCGGCTCTCCTCGATTCGCGTTCCGCGTGGAGCGTCAGAACCTTCCGCTCCGGACCATCTACGCGATGTGGGGGGAGGACTTTCGCTCGAAGAACTTCGAGGTGGCGGTGCTGGAGCCGCGCCCCGCGTCGCTCAGAGCACAGGAGCTCCGCCTCGACGGATCGAAGCGGTCGCTCGACTCCGAGAGGCCGATCCACGTCCTTCGCGAGCGGATCGACGACGTCGCCCTGGCGGTCCAGCTCGACGACGTCGACGATCGCAACCACGGCGTTCGACTCGTCGTGGCGGGGAGCGGCGATCGGACGGTCGCTGAGCTTCGCGGCCGAGAGGGACGCAAGGAGGCCAGCTGGGCCCTGAGCGGGCTCATCGACGCGTCGCTTTCCTCGGGAGCGTCGCGTGCCGACGCCAAGGGCCTGACGGTCGATGCGATCGAGGTCGAGGAGCGCACCGGGCGCATCCTCGCGTCTGGCGCAGGACCCTTCGCGGTCGAGCTCGTGGACCGGGCGACGCTCGATGAGACGTCGCTCGTGCTCGCTTGGCTCGACGCGGATGGAGCTCCCCGCGGCGGTCTCGCGCACGACCTCACGTCTGGACGGAGCTTCTTCCGTCCGGGTCCAGAGTGCACGACGCTGCGGGTGACGGGGCGCGTGCTCGGCGCGCGCACGCCGACGACGGTGACCCTGAAGACGTCCGTGAGCGGCTCCGGCCGTCGGGCCGTCGAGTTCGCTCGAGAGCTAGGACAAGACGGTCGGTTCGGGTTTGCGCTCGACCTGCGCGACGATCTGGGACTGAGCCTGGACGAGGTCACGTCCGCCGGCGTCCGCTTCGTCCTCGGAGGCAGCACGCCGATCCTCGGCCAGCGTCTCCTCGCGCAACGCTCGTTCGAGACCACGCTCACCACGGATCCGCCTCGGATGGACGTGGCGATCATGGGGCCGACCGGCGCGCCAGTCGAGGTCGACGGGAGCTACTGGCTTCAGCCCGGCCGCGTCGAGCTCGCCGTGGCGGAAGGCGAGTCGGGCACGGTCTTCGGCCTCTTCGAGCTGATGTCGGACGGGCCCGAGGACGCCGTTCTCCGACGCGTCTGCCGGGCTGGCGAGACGATCGCGCTGGAGACGACGCAGCCCGCGGTGGAGGGCGATGCGACGCGCTACGAGCTGCGCCAGTTCCTCGAAGGATCCCTCCCCGCGGGCGACTCCATCGAAGCGCGCGTGCGCGCGGCTCCTCGCGAGCGAGCGCTGCAGGACCCGCGGATGCTCGCCGTCGTCGGGCCGCTCACGCTCGAGCCGCGGATCGATGGCTGGGAGGACGACGCGACGGCTCCGCCGGTTTCGAGCGCGGAGGACGCGCGCGACCTGATCGTGCGGGCGACCGGAGGTGCGCCGATCCTCGGCGTCGAGTACGCGATCACGCGGAACGGCCGCGCGATCGCGAGCGGTCGGGCGGAGGTCGGCAGCGGATCGCTGGTCCGCGACGACGGCGATCCCCGCGCTTATCGCGTCCCCGCGAGCGAGTGGGCGTCGATCGTCGCGTCCCGCTACGAGGGGCCCTGGGCCGATGGACGCTACGAGCTCGAGATCACCTCGAGGGATGCGGCAGGCAACGAGACCGAAGCGCCGGTCGACGTCGCGTTCCACATCGACGGCAAGCGCCCACGGATCGTGATCCAGGATGAGGACCCCGTGCGCCTGCGCGCTCTCCTCGACGAGGTCGGCGGCCGTGATCGCGAGCGGCTGGGCGCCGTGGGCGAGCTGACGTACGCCGTGCGCTGCAGCGTCAGCGACGGGAATGGCGTCGACGTCAGCGCCGTCGAGGCGGTGCTCGATCGCGCGACCGGGCGCTCGAGCACGCTGCGAACGATCGCCCTGGGTTCGGCGGACGCTGCGAATGACGGAACGCCCGAGGCGCTCGAAGTCTGCTTCGTCGCCGACGACCTCGGCCCCGACTGGTCGGGCAAGGAGGTCTCGCTCCGCGTCGAGGCGCGCGATCGCCGAACCGAAGCCGATGAGGAGCCTGGTCGTGAAGTCGTCACGACGAGGCTCGGGCGCGTCTACCGGCCGCTCGACGACAGGGTCGCCGGGACCGCCTCACCGCCCGTCAAGGGGATGACGCTGGTCCGAGGTCCTGGACTCGACGCCCCGTTCGAGTTCCCCGGACGGCAGCTTCCCGCCGGTTCTCTCGAGTTCGGCGACGGGCGACTGCGCTTCGAACCGCTCGACATCGAGGACTTCTACCTCGACACGTCAGAGGTCACGAACGCGGAGTTCCTGGCCTTCGTCGAGGACGAGAACGGCTACGGCAGGGCCTCGAACTGGCCACGCACGCCAGACATCGTGTCGCTCGAGGAGCGCGGGCGGCCCCTCTGGGGCCCGGATTCCGCTCGGCGGCGTGAGCTCCTCGACTCGCTCGCGGGGCGCCGCCCGGGCGACCCCGTCGTGGGCGTCTGGTGGGAGGAGGCCAGCGCCTATGCGCGCTGGGCGGGGAAGCGTCTCCCGACCCTCCTCGAGCTCGAGTACGCGTGGACGCGGCCACCGGGCGAGCTCCCCGTCGGTCGCGTCACGGCCGGAGCGTCCGCGGTCGGGCCGGGCGAGCCGGGACCCGCCCTCGGCGCACTCTGGACGCGTACTCCGCACTGGAAGGCAACTCTCGACAGGCCGTACCTGAAGGACGACGAGTCTTTCTGCCGGGCGCTGCTCCTGTGCGACGACGGGTGCCTCTCCAGCTACGTCGCGGAGATCCCGCGGCTCCACTTCATCGTCGTCGCGGTCGCACCGGATGACGAGCGCATCGACTGGCGCGAGTGCGGTGCGCATCGACGACCCGGAGACGAGCTCCACCGCGGGTTCCTCTGCGCACGTTCTGTCGATTGACGCAAAAAGGACCGTCGCGGTTCGCCGCGAGTTCCCCTCCTCCTGCCGGAAGAGTCCTCCGTCCCCCCCAGGAGCGCTCCGACGTTCACCAGCGGCCTTCCCGCTCTTGGGATGCGACCGAGGTGCGTCGTTCCTGCCAATCCCCTCGTCCAAATGCTCCACTGCTTCGGCGTCCGGTCCGTGATCGCCGGCGCGGCGCTCCTCGCGTCCTGCGCCAGTTACACCACCTCCCGTCCTGTCGAGATCGACGATGCCTCCGACGACTGGAGGCGGCTCCCGTACCACGTCGCGCTGATCCCGATCCACGCCGGCGAGACCGCGCGATCGAACGCGGGCGCCGAGCGGAACGGCGCTCCGTTCGCCTACTCGTTCCGGGATCTCGCGCACGACGCGGAGGGAGGGGCCGGCCCGGTCGACCCCGTCACCGAGAGCCTCGTTCGCGTGCTGCAGGCGAACACGTTCTCGTCCGTGACGGTGCTCCCGCCGCCGACGACGGACGAGCTGGCTCTCCTCGGAGACGCGGGCATCGACGCGTACTGGGCCGCGGCGGCGCGCGAGGCGAAGGCCGATCTGCTCCTCGACGTCGATTCGTTCGAGTACCCGATCCGGCCGGACAGCCATTCCAAGTGGTACAGCTACGTCCTGTTCCTCACCGGGCCGCTCGAGCTGCTCTTTCCGGATCGGACCTATCAGTTCGACGACATGTCGCTCGGCGTCACGCTGTACGAGGTGTCCGAGCTCGGCGGTCCGCTGTTCCCATCGCGCAACGAGCTCGTCGAGGTGATGCGGACCCGTGGCGAGGGAGGCGACCTCGGTGAGGCGAGGGAGCGGGCGGCGGATGCCGTGACCGACTACGCCCTCGGGTCCGAGGGCGGCGTGCTGCGCCAGTTCCGCGTGCGCCCCGAGGACATCGAGTTCCGCTTCGGCGACCGCCTCGGACGCGGGATGGACTCGGGGTCGTTCTGGACCTCGCTCTTCGTCCCTTCGACGCTGCTCGAGAAGAACTCCGAGCATTTCTCCGGCGAGGTGACCGAGGTCGCGTCGCTGACGCTGGCCCAGGACCTCGCGCGTGAGATCGCAGAGGGGGACTACGAGTACATCGTTCGGCCGCGCACGGCCGTGGGCGACCTGACCTTCGACGCCCAGGGCGCGAGTCTCGTTCGCTCCGGTCGCGTCCCGGATGCCCTCGAGCTGCGAGCCGGGATCCGGAACCCGCAGAACATCGGCCCGCCGCGGCTGCGCATCGGCGCGGCCGAATACGACGTCCGTTTCGTCGAGGACCTCACGCAGTTCCCGATCTCCTGGGCCGACGTCGAGGCCGATCTCGGACCGATGACCCTGCCCGCGTACATCGAGCCGACGCCCGAGCGGGAGGACGGGATGGACCACCAGCTGATCGTGCTCGTCCCCGGCCCCGACCACGTGTCGGTCGGTGATGCCGCACTCGCAGACGGCGCCCCGGCTGACGTCGTTCAGCTGTTCCTGACCGAGGGTTCGGGTAACCGCACGCGCTCGCAGTCGTGGACGTTCGGACTCGAGGCTGCCCTCACGGAGCCGGAGATCCTCGCGCTCGTCCAGCGAACGCTGCCCCCCGTTCAGACGGCGTTGGCGCCGGACGACAGTCCGCGCGCCCTGCCTGCCTCTGCCCGCTGAGTTCCGCCGTCGACCCTCGAACACTGAACACCATGCGCCTGCTCTTCACACTCCTGTCCTGGACCGCGCTCGGGCTCACTGCTGCGCTCCTCTCCGCCTGCGGATCAGCCGTCGTCGGCGCGGCGTTGGCCGCCGACGATGACGACGGAGACAGCGACGATCCCCCCCCGACGGTCGAGATCATGCGGGGCGTCGAGCCGTTCGCGGAGATCGGCGCGAGCCAGTCGTTGGTCGTCGAGTTCAGCGAGCCGATGAACGAGAACGACCCGAACCTGCGGAACAACATCGTCCTCGAGTCGCCGGTTCGGCGCGACCTCACCCGGGACGAGCTCGCGACCGCGGAGTTCCAGCAGGACCCGTTCTACGAGCTCGAGTTCCCCCCGGGCAACGTCGTTCGGATCCGGACGCGCCGGGTGATCTTCGGAGAGGAGGACCCGGTCGACGTCCCGCCGCACGCCGGTCGCTGGTACCGGATCGTCGTTCGCCAGGGAACGCCCGCAGCGTCGGGGCCGGGGGTCGCCGCACAGGTCTCGAAGACCTTCAAGATCGCCAATGGCACCTTCGGGTCGCCGGAGTTCCTCGGCCTGGACACGGTCATCGATCGGACCGCCATTCTTCCCAACGGACAGGGTCTGATCACCGCGGAATTCAACGAGGGCATCCGTCTGTTCTCCTTTCGATCGCTCGACGCGGGAGGGTTCTCCGACCTCGTCGAGATCACCAATCGTCGTTTCGCCGAGACGTTCCCGACGATGACGTACGGAAGTCCGTTCCGTCAGTCGAACCCGATCCAGCTCGTCACGAGCGCGTCGGGGCGCGCGTACAAGACGACGTACGACCCGAAGGTGGGGGCGCTCGACGACCTGCGCCTGCCGGTCTCGATCTTCATGGGGACGCTCGAGGGCGAGACGTGGGCGTCGCTCCCGGATCGTCAGGATCCTGACCCGACGGAGCAGGAGCAGTTCGGATCGTTCGATGGTTCCGACGCTGGCTGGGACAGCTTCATCGCGGAGAACAGCAGCAACGTCGGTCAATGGAACCCCTCGGTTCCCGTCGTGCACTCGTGGTACCCGCAGGTCGTGCCGGTCGGTGACCGCTTCACGAACCAGCCGACCGGAGTCGACGCGGACAACGATGAGCGAGCGATGTGCGTCTGGCTCGCCGTTCCCGACTTCGACCGCGATCCGAAGCGCCCGGGCTCGAACCTCTCGGTCCTCGACACGTCCGGCAACAGCGTTCCGCTGCGCACGATGCGCGAGCATCTGCAGCAAACGGAGATTCGCGTCCGGACCTTCGAGGCGATGACGGGGGAGTGGGGGGCCACGCAGACGATCTCCAGCGACACCGGGCGGCCCTATCGCTCGGCGCCGTTCGTCCTCGAGCACGAGGGCGACATCGAGGGCAGCGGCCCCGAGACGCTCATCGTCTGGTACGAGTCGTCGTCGCCGATCCCGATGGTCCGAGACAACGGCTTCGACCCGGGCTACGCAGGCGGCCTGCTCGAGGGCGGGAACCAGTACGGCGGCCTGCAGCCGGGGTGGTGGCCGACCGTGCGCGGCGAAGAAGACTTCGTGATCGTGCGCGCCGTCAACGGCGCCAACGAGCTTCAGTTCCAGGCCCCCCAGGCGCTCGGGCTCGACGACGGAAACTCGGGCAACTTCCGAAGCCTCGTCCGTCCGTTCCGCATCGAGCGAACCGGGCCCGAGGCGTCACGCGACCAGATCGTCGTCCTCGGCCTCGACCCGCTCCACACGTCCACGTCGACGCCTCCGCCGCTCGTCGTCCAGGTGATCGACCTGTCCCCGACCTCGCCGATGCCTCCCCAGGTCTTCCCCGTCCCCACCACGCTGGGTGGGACCCCGGAGAACGTGACACCGAACTTCAGTCTGAGGGCGGACTGGCGCGCGCGTCTGCGCGGTGAGCCCGTGCTGTTCGAGCGCGTCGGGGAGGAGCAGTTCCTGATCGTCCTCGAGGGCGTGGCCGATTCGGCATCGAACGGCCAGCTCTTCACGAGCATCTTCGACGCCTCCGCCATGGCGTGGGAGCCGCTCGTCTCGATCACCGAGACCAACCTGGGGTTCGATCAGATCAACGGTGCCGGGATCCCCGTGGAGGAGGGCTCGGCGACGCTCGCCTCGTCCGTGACCCTCTCCGAGTTCATCGGCCTCGCGGGGCGCGTGAACGAAGAGGGCAACCTCGTGCTGCTCGCGCGCCAGGCGTTCGACCTCAACGACGACGGGCAGGTCCGCGGGAACTATGAGACGGCGTTCGGCCTGACGACGGTCCTCTTCTTCGATGCGAAGAACCGCGTCGACGGACAGCCGGCAGCCGCCTGGGATCGCTCAGGTGATGGGATGACGGACACCGCTCCTCTCATCGACCCGATCGACCAGCAGTTCTACCTCATGGGCTCACCGCTGCTGACCGCGCCGGACTCGGCAGGTCGACAGTTCGCTCTCCCGCGCGTGAAGGATCCGTTCGGCAACCCGGACCTCGGCTACTCCGTCGCGACCTTCGCGGTTCGCTTCAACGCGAACGAGGTGCCGGAGCAGGTCGGCCCGTAGCGCTATCGCATCCCGACCGACGTCGTCACCTCGAACGGCACCTCGACCGTCGTGGCATCGTGCCAGGCCTCGACGCCGATCCGCCCCGTGGCGAGCCTCTGGCTCGCCACGAGCGTGATCCGCGAGGTCTTGCCGAAGGTCATCGTCGACATCGGCTCGAGCGCGATCTCCTGACCGTCGGGCTCGACGATCCACCAGCGAACGATCGCCTCGATGTCCTCGTTGGTCTGCACCTCGATCTCGTAGCCGCTGCTCCAGCCGGACGGGCCCTCGTCGACGACCTCGAACGTGCGGTTGCCGCACTGGAAGACCTCGCCTTTCTTGAAGAGGCCGGTCTTGCTGGTCTCGGTGCGCTTCTCGTGCGCCGTGCGAAGGTGGATCGTCCCCGACGCGGTGATCGATCGGGCCTCGTGGGAGGGAGCGATCTGGCTCTCGAGCTCCAGCGCGACGCGGGCGCCGTCCTTGACGATGCGCTCGCCGAAGCCGAACGGTCCGAACGGGTTGTCGGGGTCGACGAGCGACGTGCCGGTGTCGTCCGTGAACGCGTCGACGCTCGACGCGCCGCGGTCGACGCCGATGATGCCCCCTGCGGGGTTGTCGACGATCAGCGCGACCTTGGTCCGCGCGAACGTGCCCTGGAACGCGAGCTCCGGCATTTCCTCGCCCTCGCGGTCGATCGCGTGGTTGACCATGACGCCGGCGAGGCGGACCTTGGGCGTCCGGTTCGCGGCGGCGCGCAGCGGCTCGGCCGTGCCCGTCAGGATCACGGCGCCGAGGGTCAGCGTGGGGAGGAGCACGAGGGTGGCAGCGCGGACGAGACTCATGACTCTGGGCCGGGGACCGGCGTGGGGGACGGGGCTCGGCTTCGCTGATCGGACGGATCGACGGAAACCCTGAGCGATCGGCGGGGGGTCGAGGCCGCGCCGCGCCACAATGGCCGCCAGAACCCCTCGAACCGCCATGCGATCCCCTTTGCCGCTCCTCGTCCTCGTCACGCTCCTCGCCGCCGCCCCGACGGCCCTCGCCCAGGGTGGCGACGGCTGGCCGCCCCCGCGCGCTCCGCTGTCGGAAGCGCTCGCCGACTGCCGGACCGAGAAGCCGAAGGACCTGTTCCTCGTCACCCGCGTCGTCGACGGCGACACGATCTGGATCGAGCGCGACGGCGAGCGCGAGAAGCTGCGCCTCCTCGGCGTCGACACCGAGGAGAAGTGGATCGGCGGGAACGACCTCTCGGCGTCGAAGCCCTCGACCCGGTTCGGCGAGCAGTCGACGGGCTTGGCGCAGGGCTTCTTCCTGCCGCGGACGCCGGACGAGGGGCCGGCGCGCGTCGGGCTCCGGTTTCCCGGAGGGATCGAGGCGCGCGACCCGTACGGCCGCCTGCTCTGCCACGTCGTCACCGCGGACGGCATCGACTTCAACCTGCTGCTCGTGCGTCTCGGCTGGAGTCCTTACTTCGACAAGTACGGCAGCAGCCGCATCGCCCACGACGAGTTCGTCGCGGCCCAGTCCGCGGCGCGCGCGGAGAAGCGCGGCGTCTGGGACCCGCGGACGAACGAGGGCGGCAAGCGGCGCGACTACGAGCGCCTGCTGCCGTGGTGGAAGGCGCGGGCCCAGGCCGTCGACGCGTTCCGCGAGAAGGCGGCGCGCGAGCCGCTTCGCTACGTCGCCGCCGACGATCCCGACGGTCTCCAGCGCGCCCTCGACGCCGGCGGGAAGGACGTGACGATCCTCGCCCTCGTGGACCGCTTCTTCGACGAGGACGACGGCTCGTGGACGGTGCTGATGCGGAGCGGCGACGCGCGCCGCTCGGTCCGGGTCCGCGTGCCTTCCTCGCTGCGCGCTGCGACGGAGGCCCTCGATCTGCCGGGGACCGGAGCCGACTTCCGCCAGAACTACCTGCTCGTGACGGGCGATCTCGTCCGCGGGAAGCGGGGATTCGACCTCGCCGGGGTCGAGCCGGAGGACTGGCGGCCCGCGGGTCCCGAGCCCGAGGGTCGCTGACGAAGGGGCGAGGGCGTCGGATTCTCTGGATTCGACCCAAGGCGGGGGGGCACGCTCCGTTCCGGCCCCCAGAGCCGCCGCTCCATGCCCGCCCCCGAGATCCGCTCCACCCGGACCCCCTCCGGTCCCGACGCCCGCGTTGCGCGCGTCGAGGAGCTCCTCCGAGAGCATGAGCGGGCGCTCGTGGGCTACGCCGCGCGGCTGCTCGGCGGAGACGTCGAGCGGGCGCGGGACGTGGTTCAGGAGACGTTCCTGCGGCTCTGCAGACAGGCGGACATCGACGGACTCGGGCGCGAGTGGCTCTTCGCAGTCACGCGCAACCTGTGCGTCGACGTGCGCCGCAAGGAGGCCCCGATGAACCGACTGGAAGAAGGTCACGACGCGCCCGACGCGGCCGGTGACGCCAGCGCCGCGGCGATCGCGGACGACGCCGCCGGTGAGCTGGGTCGCGCGATCGATCGCCTGCCCGACCGGCAGCGCGAGGCGCTGCGGCTCAAGTTCGAGAGCGAGCTGAGCTACGCGGAGATCGCGCGCGTGATGGAGATCAGCGCCGGCACGGTCGGCTGGCTGCTCCACACGGCGATCAAGAGCCTTCGAGCCGGCATGGCACCCGAAGGAGGTGCGCGATGAGCACGACGAGCGATTGGAGCGACGACCCGAGGCTCGTCGCATACGCCCTGGGCGAGCTCGACGGCGACGATCGGGCCGAGGTCGAGCGTGCGCTCGCCGAGGACCCCGCGTGCCGGGCCGCGCTCGACGAACTCGCGGCGTTCCTGCCCGAGGTCGAGCGGGCGGTGCGCATCGGCGCTGCGGACGAGGGGCTCGACCGTGCCGCGCACGAGGAGATCGCGAGCGCCGCGCGGCGCGGCCCGCGGCGGCGGACGTCCGTCGTGCTCGGCCCGGTCCTGGCTGCCGCGGCGGCGACGGCGCTCGTCGCGCTCGGGGGCTGGCAGGCGCTGAGGATCACGTCCGAGCGTTCCGCACCCGAAGTCGTCCTCGAGGCCTCCTTGGATCGCGCCGCCGAGTCGGAACCTGCCACACGTCGACGCCAGAGCCGGTCCGCGAAGTCGGTTCGTGATCGAGCGGTCGCCGCCCCAGAGGCCGAGCGCTCCCCACGCTTCGAAGCATCGGCGTCCGAGACCGAGTCCCTCTCCGAGCCGGGCGAGGGAGCCGTTCGCGGGCTCGAGAGCCAGGCCGTGGTCGACGAGCTGCGCCTGCAGGCCCTCGGATACAGCGGGGAAGCGCTCGACGAGGACGAGGTCGACTCCGAGGTTGCCTTCTCCGATACGCCGTCGATCGGCGAGGCGCGCGAGAGCATCGCGGAGAACGCGTTCGTCCTGACCGAGAGCGACCCGCTCTCGACGTTCTCGATCGACGTCGACACGGCGAGCTACGCGAGCGCGCGCGGTGCGATCACGAGCGGTCGCCTGCCGGCGCCCGAGGACGTCCGGATCGAGGAGTTCGTCAACTACTTCTCCTACGACGACCCCGCGCCGGCGGCGGACGATCCGCACCCGTTCCGCGTCACCGTCCAGACCGGCGGCGCCCCGTGGGCTCCGGAGCACCGGATCGTTCGGATCGGCCTGAAGGCCCGCCCGATCGACCTCGGAGAGCGCGCTCCCGCGAACCTCGTGTTCCTCGTGGACGTGTCGGGCTCGATGAACCAGCCGGACAAGCTCCCGCTCGTCCAGGACGCACTGGCGACGCTGACGGACGCGCTGGATCCGGACGATCGCGTCGCGATCGTCGTCTACGCGAGCGCCGAGGGGCTCGCGCTCCCCTCGACGCCCGTCGAGGCGCGCGAGGCGATCCTCCAGTCGCTGGAGCGCCTCGAGGCCGGCGGCTCGACGAACGGCGGAGCAGGAATCGAGCTCGCGTACGCGATCGCCTCCGAGCACTTCGTCGAGGGCGGGACGAACCGCGTCGTCCTTTGCACCGACGGCGACTTCAACGTCGGCGTGACGTCGGACGAGGCGCTCGAGGAGCTGATCGCAGAGAAGGCGGCGAGCGGCATCGACCTGACCGTGCTCGGCTTCGGGTCCGGGAACTTCCAGGACGAGAAGATGGAGCGGCTCTCGAACCGCGGGAACGGCAACTTCGCGTTCATCGATTCGTCCCTGGAGGCCGAGAAGGCGCTCGCGACCGAGGTCGGCGGGACGCTGCACACGGTGGCGCGGGACGTGAAGGTCCAGGTCGTGTGGAACCCCGCCCGGGTCCGCGCGGCGCGGCTGATCGGCTACGAGAACCGGATGCTCGAGCACGAGGACTTCCTCGACGACGCCAAGGACGCGGGGGAGATCGGCGCCGGTCACGGCGTGACGGCCCTCTTCGAAGTCGTTCCTTGGGGCCGCTCGGAGCCCGGGCTCGAGGTGTCTCTGGGGCGACCGAATGCCGCGGCGCTCGACGCGGCGGGCGGCGCCGCCCCGACGGGCCCGTTCGTCACGGTGCGCGTCCGCTACATCCCCCCGGGAGAGGACCGGGCCCTCGAGCTCGTCGCCACGGCCGACGATCCGGGAACGACGTTCGACGGCGCACCGGCTGCGCTGCGATTCGCGGCCTCGGTCGCCGCGTTCGGGATGGTCCTGCGCGGGTCCGAATTCGCGGGCGAAACGACGCTCCAGGACGCGCGGCGGTGGGCCCTGGAGGCGCTCGGCGACGACCCGGGCGGCCTGCGGGCGGGCTTCGTCGAACTCGTGGAGAAGGCGATCGACCTCGATCGATAGCGGGATTTTTACACCCCTGGCGGAAAGCTGTCCCACGTCGCCGGCGTCTGCGAACGCGGCGGGGGCGTCCTACAATAGGCGTCCCGCCCGCGTTCTTCCTCCGCGCTGAATACATGCAGGTCCCGCTCGTCCGCTCCCTCGTCGTTCTCCTCGCCGCCTTCGCGCTGGCGACCCCCGCAGTGGCCCAGAAGGTCGCGCGCAAGGCCACGGAGTGCCCGGAGCACGGCTTCAAGTTCAAGGCGATCGCCGACCTCGAAGCGATTCCCATCGACGGCGACCGAGGACGCGAGGCGCTGAAGTTCTCCGGTGACGATGCCAACCTGATCGTCTTCGCGTTCGAGAGCGAGGACGAGGAGGACGGAGAGGAGGTCGAGGAGGGGCGCACTGTCGCCAAGAAGAAGCGACAGGACATCGTCGAGTGGCTTCGCGGCCCCTTCAAGAGCAACTTCCCCGGGTTCAGCGAGAAGCGGGCGGAGAGCCCCGACGTCGACGAGAAGGTTGAGATCGATGACGTCGAAGCGCGTCACCGGCGCTACCTCATTCCGAGCGGAGACGGCAGCTACGGGATCGATATCTGGTCGTTCCCGATGAGCCACGCGGACGTCCACTTCGTCTACCACGTGCGCGAGGAGTTCGATCGCAAGTGGGAGCGCGCGGCGACGAAGTCCGCCAAGTCGTTCGAGCGGATCGAGATCGTCGAGGCGAAGGAGATCGACACGAGCTCGATGAGCTACGAGGACCAGCTCGCATGGGCCGAGCAGGAGGCTCAGGCAGTCGAGGGCTGGTACGCGGTCGGGACGCCGTCGAAGCGCTTCGTGATCCTGACCAACGCCGAGAAGAAGCGCTTCGTCAACGAGGTCATCGATCGGCTGGAGGTCTCGCGCAACCTCTACGAGCAGGACTTCCCCCCGCCCGACGACTTCGACGCCGTCTCGGTCATTCGCATCTGCAACAGCCGCGAGGAGTTCCAGCGCTTCAGCGGCGCGGGCGGCGGCGTCGCGGGCTACTTCAGCCCGAGCACCGTCGAACTCGTCCTCTACGACAACGTCGAGACGAACCGGAACTCGACGTACGCGGTCGTGAGCCACGAGGCGTTCCACCAGTACTGCCACTTCCTCTTCGGCCAGTCGGAGGCCCACCGCTGGTTCGACGAAGGGCACGGCGACTACTACGGGGGGATGAAGATCACCGGCAAGCGCGGGAAGATCACGCCGAAGATGCCCGCCGGCCTCGACCGCCTCTCCGTCATTCGCGAGATGGTCCGCGAGGAGACCTACAAGCCGCTCGAGGACCACCTCAACTACAACCACCAGCAGTGGCAGACCCAGGGACCGTCGAACGTCAGCTGCTACGCCCAGTCCTGGTCGGTCGTGTACATGCTGCGCCAGGGGGCCGAGGGCAAGGTCAACCGGAAGGTGTGGAAGAAGGAGTACGCGGACGTCATCCCGAACTACGTCTCGACGCTGAACGACGGCTTCCAGGAGGCGTACGCGAAGATCCGGGAGAAGAAGCTGAAGGGCGCCAAGGCGCGCGGCAACGAGGTCGATCCCAAGGAGATCAAGGTCAACCGCTTCGACCTCGACCCGCGCGAGAAGGACAAGATCTGGAAGGCCGCGATGGAAGCGTCATGGGGCCAGATCGACCTGGAGGAGTTCGAGGCGAACTGGGTGCTTTACGTCGAGAAGTACCTCGACTAGTCGAGCCCCGTCTCCGCCAGCAGGAACGCCTGCTGGGACACGAAGCGCAGGGAGTGCGCCCGTCGGATCGGGCGCGCTCCCTGCGATTCGAATTCAGCGGACAGCTCGCGCCATCCGATCGCTCGACGCGTGTCGCCGCGCTTCCTGCGTCGCAGCGGCCCCTGCGTACGGTGCCGCCACGCCTGGAAGCTCGCCGCGTCCCAGTGCGAAGCGACGACGTACCGCCGCGCGACGCGCACGAGCTCGGCGATGACGGCGGTCCGCGCCTCGGCGTCCGCGAGGTGATGGAGCAGGCGACAGCAAAGGACCAGGTCGAATGCGCCGTCGGCGAACGGCAGCGCGTCCGCGCTCGCGCGCACGAGTCCGCCGGTCGATTTCGAAACCGCTCGCAGCATCTCGTCGGAGACGTCGACGCCGGTCCAGCGCGGAGCATCGCCCGAGCGACCCGTCGCCGCGAGCGCTGCTTCCCGTAGCCTCCCGGCGCCGCATGGGACGTCGAGGATGGACTCGATCGGCGGCGCATCCGAAGGAAGCGAACCGAGCACCCGCCGAACGAGCCGCGGATCCCGCTCACGCGCGCGGCGTGTCCGAAAGCGAGCGTCCCGGTAGGCACCGCCGTCTCCCGCGCGCTGCCAGCGCCTCTCGACCGGAAGCTCTCCACGCGCCGCGCCCATCCCGAGGAGAATAGCGGCGGCGGCGAGCGACCCAAACCCGGTTCGGAGCGTCCGCTTCGGCGGCGGCGAGCGACCCAAACCCGGTTCAGGGCG
>JBCCSK010000118.1:0-15580 GCA_039200205.1 Planctomycetota bacterium | reverse complement strand
GGCCGCTGGGCGGCCCCAGGGGGCGGGCTCACCGCTCGAACGAGCCCTCGAAGGTGATGTCGTTGTAGCCGGCGTCGATGGCGGCATCGAGGACGATGACGACGTCCTTGTAGTTGACGCCCGTCTTCGGGGCGATCGTCGCCTTCTTCTCGGGATCGGCCTTGCGGTACGCCTCGAGGGACTTGACGACCTCCGCGATGTTGTTGGTCGTCTTCGGCCCGACGGTGTACTGGATCACCCGGGTGTCGTCGTAGATGAAGCGGCTGCCGGCGTCCTCGACCGGGTTGTAGGGCCGCGTCAGGACTTTGCCGGCGGCGGAGTCGTAGAACTCGACCCGCTTGTTGCCCTCGTTGACGACGTCGAGGCGGATGTCGACCTTCTCGACCGGCTCTGCCTGGGTCGTGTTCACGCCGACGTCCTTCGGGAGGTACGCGCCGAGCTTGCCCTCCAGCACTTTGAACTTCAGCGTGCACATGAAGAAGATCAGCAGCAGGAACGTGACGTCGATCATCGGCGTCATTTGCAGCTCGACCTTCTCGTCGCTGATCTCGGAGAGAGCGCTTCTTCTCTTTGCCATGGTCTGTTGCTCCTCTTGGCCTCGCGGCGGGTCGTTCTGATCGGCGGCTCTACTCTTCCGCCTTCGCGTCGTCCGGCGTCGAGACGGCGAGCTGGATCTTCCAGATCTGGATCGTCTGCTGTCCGCACTGCTCCATGACGTGCTGGACGTACTTGAAGGGCGTCGTCTGGTCCGCCCGCACGAGCACCGGGTCGTCCGGAATCATGTTGCTCGAGCCTTCAGGGAACGGCGCCTTCTCCATCCGGTTGGCCGTCGCCTTCAGCCAGACGCGCAGGTCGTCCCACTTGTTCGGCCCCGTGTTCAGCTCGGGGTCGAAGTAGGTCTTCTTCTTGATGATCATCTTCCCGTCGTGGGGGATGTTGATGATCGGACGCCACTCTTCGGGGTCGGGCTTGTCCGGCTTGGCATGCGCGGCGACGGGGAGCTCGAGGTCCTCGAGGTCCTGCTGCGTCATGTCCGTGATGATCATGAAGAAGATGATGAGCAAGAACACGACGTCGATCATCGGCGTCATGTCCATCTCCATGTCCGTCTGGGCGTCGTGCTTGGCGAGGTTCATCGCAGTCTCGGGACGCTGAGTCGTGTCCCCGTTGGGCGGCTCTCGCCGCGGGCCGAACGTGTAGCAATAGGCGAGGAGGCGCGCATTTCCCATGGCGCGCCCCCCCGCGCGAAGATCAGGTCTGCGGACGGAAGCGCTCGAAGAGGTCTTCGACGATCGCTCCGGTCTCGATGACCGTCTTGATCAGGCGGTTGCGCAGGAACGCGAACGCAGCCGTCACGGGGATGGCGACGATCAGTCCGAGCATCGTCGTCAGGAGCGCCTGGGAGATACCCGCGGCGAGGTCGGCCGGGTTGGCCTGGCCCTGCGAAGCCGCGATCTCGTTGAACGCCTTGACCATGCCGAGCACCGTGCCCAGCAGGCCCATCATGGGCGCGACGTTCGCGATCAGCGAGAGCCAGCCGATCTTCTGGTGGAGCTTGATCGACTCCTCGTCGCCCATCTCCTCGATCGACTTCTCCATCGCCTCGAACGGGTGGCCGATCTTGGCGATGCCCGCGCCGCAGACGCGCGTGAAGTAGCTGGGCTCGTCCTCGCAGAGCTCCATCGCTTCCTGGAACTTCTCCTCGTCGAAGAGCGCCTGGATCTCGTCGATGAGCTCCGGCGGCGCCAGCTTGTCGCGCTTCAGCGAGACGAGGTTCTCGATGATCAGCGCGAGCGCGACGACCGAGAGGAGGATGATCGCGATGCCGACGATACCCGACTTCGCGAAGACGTCGCCGATGCCTTGCGTCTGCGCCAGCGAGGGCGTGGCCGTCGAGAGGAAGACGAGACCGCCGACGAGGGCGGGAGCGGCGTTCCGCGCCAGGCGATCGAGGATGGAGTGGGCTTTCATTGGGATGGCTGGGGGGCTTGGGTGCGGACCGGGCCAGACCGTGCGGGCTGGAATCGGAGCCGCGAAGGGCCGCAGCGCGCCGCGTCACCCGAATTCGACTCGGAAGTGACGGCTGCGCCGACGGTGTCTTTGGGGCGGAGAGAGGGTGAGAGGCGGGGGAGAGAGGGCGGGTCGGGAGACCCTCGGCGCCAGCCGCGATAGAGGCGTTAGCGACCGTCAGGCTGCCGGCAACCCAGATGTTCTACATCGATTGGAGAAGTTGCGCCGCTTCGCGCGCCGCTGGGGTCGACCCGTACTGAGCCACCACGCGCGCCAGGGTCGCCTTGTAGGCAGCGGCGTCGGCTCCGTCGCCGGCCGCTGCCTGGGCCGCCTTCGCGAGCCCGACGAGGGCCTCGGCCCGGCGGTCGTCGTCCGTGTGATCGAGGCCCGCCACCCACGCGAACTCCAGCTGGGCCTTGCGCGGCTCGTCCGTCTCCAGGAGCGCGTGGCCGAGTCCGAGCCGCGCGGCGGCGACGCCGGCGGAGGTCTGGTTGTCCCGCGCAGCGCTCTCGAACGTGCTCCGCACCGAGCCGGCCTTGCCCGAGGCGAGCTTCACGTAGGCCGGCCCGAGGGCAGCGACCTCCGCACCCGCGGCGGCGTGGGCCGACGTGGCGGCGTCTTCCGACTCGATCGAGGAGAACGCGTCGCGCGCGCGCTGGAAGAGGTCCTCGGCGCCGGGCTTGTCGTCGGCGGCGAGCGCCGCACGCGCGCCCTCGAGGGCCGCGCGTGCCGTCTCCAGCGGGGAGTACCCGTCGGCGCCGTCCTTGCCCGTCTCGAAGAGAGCGCGGTAGCCGTCGCGAGCGGCGACCGGATCGCCGCCCAGCCAGGCCGCGCGCGCCTTGTGCGCACGCACGGTCGGGACGTGCCGGCTCGCGGAGTGGTCCGAGAGGAAGCGGTCCGCCTCGGCGATCGCATCCGCGTAGCGCGCGGCGTCGGCGACGCCCCAGGCGAGCAGAGCTTCGAGCGAGTGCAGTCGCGCAATGGCCTTGACCGGCTCGCGCGCGTCGCCGTCTCCGGCGGCCTCCTGGAAGCTCGCCACCGCGGACTCCCAGTCGCTCCGCGAGGCGTACGTCGTTCCGTCCGAGAACGAGGCCGGGACGTCGCCCCAAACGATCTCGACGATCTCCAGGGGATCGATCGAGAGGTCGCGCCCGTCGCGACGAAGGACCTGCACGCGGTCGAGCCCGTCGCTCTGGACGGTGCACACGACGGCCTGCGTCTTGCCCGTTCGTTCGTTGATCCGGAAGACCTGGTCGTACTTGACCTGGGGGGCGGCGACGGCGCTCGCCGCAAGGGCGACGGCGACGGCAGCGCCCGCGACGACGCGGACGGAGCGGAGCGAAGGGGTGAGCATCAGGGACGGGATATGAGTGGCCGGGAGAGCGGGCGGCCGGTGGGCCAAACAGGATAGCGGCGCGCGGAGGGGACGGGGAGGCCGCAGCGGGGCGGCCCCTCCGTCATCCGCGCATCAGCGCGTGCGGTCGTACAGCCAGCGGTAGCGGGCGGACAGGACGCCGTCGCCGAGGCGGCGCCGGATCGCGGGGTCCTCGTCGTCGCTGGAGCAGATCTCGTCCACCTTCGAGAACTGGACGTCGTTCTCGAGGAAGACCAGGACGTCGTCGATCACCTTCTTCGCCGTCGCCAGCTTGCGATCGTCCTGCTGGCCCCAGACGTAGTAGGCGTAGATCGACTGGAACTTCGCCTCGTACCAGTCGCAGGACGTCCACTTCTGGCCGCTCGTGGCGAAGGTGTCGAGTCGCCTCGTGATGAAGGCGAACTCCTCCTCCGTGCCGCCGGCGCCGGGCGTGTTCTGCACGCGCGAGCCGGTGCCGGTCACCGAGCCGAGCATCGCGCGGCTCAGGAGGATCGTCGGGCGCTGGAAGCGGAGCGGAGCGTCGTCGCCGACCACGAGGGGGGCGAGCATGTCCTTGGCGGCGGTGACGTCGCCGAGTTCGATCATGGCCTCGGCCAGGTCCGGGACGATCAGCTTCGTCACGTCGTCCTTGCGCTTCGGGTCGTCGCCGAACCGATCGACGAGGCGCTCGAGGGGGCGCTTCGCCTCCTCCCATTCCTGGAGCTCGAACCAGAGCTTGCTCTCGTTGCGCAGGCGGCTGTAGTCCGGCTGCGCCGAGATCTCGTTCGCCACCTTCAGCGCATTCGCCATCTCGCGGGTGACCTTCGCGACCGCGTCCGCTTCGGCGCCGCCCTCTTCGAGCCGCGCGCGTCGCTGACGGAGCGCGAGGTAGAGGTCGATCGACGCGGACGCCGTCGCGGGGTTGTCGGGGTGCTCGCGCCGCATCTCCTCGACGACCTCCGCTGCCTTCGCGGCCTGGTCGGTCTTGGCGTAGCTGTCGACGAGGATCGAGCGCGCCTGGACGACGATCCGCCCCGAGTCACCGTGGCGGCTCGCGAAGCCCTCGAGCTGCTCGATCACCTGCTGGTAGCCGCTCGCGTCGGCGCCTTCGGACTTGTCGAACTTCGAGCGCGCGATGACGTGGTCGATGTACCCGCGGTAGAACTCGGCGCGCGCGACGCACTGGCGCCGACGGGCTTCTTCGATCGGGCTCGTCGGCTCGAACGCCGGGTCGGGCACGCGTTCGGTCAGGTACTTGTCGAAGACCTCCCGCGCGGCGAGCAGCTCCTTCATGTAGAGCTTGCAGACGCCGATCTGGGTCTGGGCGAGCTCGTAGTAGCCGTCGGTCGGACCGATCTTCTCGTACTCCGCGATCGCCGCGGCGAAGTTGCCGTTGTTCCGCTCCTTCTCGCCGCGGTTGAAGATGATCTGGTCAGGGGTCGTCTCGCCGTCGGCGAACTCGATGGCGAAGTTCTCCGCCTCGCGGATCAGCTCGGCGACCTCGGAGTCTTCCGTGGCTTCGCTATCGCGCGCCCACGAGCGGATCTTCGCCAGGTAGCCGCGCGCGTTGCTGCTGTCCCACTCGGGATCGCGCCAGTTCAGGAGCGCCTCCCGGAAGGCGAGCGCGGACTCCAGGTCGCGGTCCTGGCGCCCGAGCGTCAGCCCGAGGCCGTTGTAGACCTTCGCGCCGAACTCGACGCGGTCCGCCGGCTCCAGGGTGTCGAGGCGGCGGAGCAGCTCGCGGTAGCCGGCGAGCGCCGCCTCGTAGTCCTGGCCGCGGTACTTCGCGTCGGCGGCCTGCAGCAGCTGCGCCGGCGGAATCTCGATGCCCGGTCGCTCGTTGATCGTCGCGATGAGCTCGCCGCCCTTGCGCGACGCCTCGGTGCCCGGGTTGTCCTCCGCGATCTGCTTCGCGAGGTCGAGCGCAAACTCGATCGACGTGCGCTGCAGGCGCCGCGCACGGACCGCCTCGCGCATCTCTTCCTCGGTCGCGAACCACTGCGCCTCACCCGCGCCGAGGTCGCCGCCGATGAAGCCGCCGGCGTCGACGAGCGTGCCCGCAAACTCCAGCATCGCCGTGTTGCCGAGCGAGGAGAGCGTGAAGCCCTCCTGGCGGTACAGGTTGTAGAAGAAGAGGCCGGTCTCGATCCCCGCCTCGGACTCGCCGAGGTTGCGCGACGTGCGCATGACGCCGGGGACCGCGAGTTCGACGTACAGGAAGCGCTTCTGCTTGATGTCGAGCGGCATGTCCGACCAGCCGAGCAGCTCTTCGCGCTGCTGGGGGTCGATCGGGATGACGCTGTCGATGACCGCCGAGTAGTAGTCGCGCGCCTCGCCGTCCTGGCCCATCGCGGCGAAGACGTCGCCGAGTCCGGCGTAGGCCCGCAGTCCGATCTCCGTTCCCTGGCCCGCGTCGAAGAGCAGGCCCTCGAACTCGTCGATCGCGGCCTCCGACCACGCCGGGTTGTCGGGCGCGGCGCCCGCCATCTTCGCGTAGGTCGAGGCGAGGTCGAGCTTCGCGACCCAGAGCTTCGTCTGGGTCTGCGGCGTCTTCTCGTCGTCCGGGACCGCCTCCAGCTCGGTGACGAGCTCTTGTCCGAGCTCCTTCGCCTTGTCGAGGATGTCGAACTTGCGCTGGCGCAGCGCGTCGGCTTCTTCGCCGACCGCGTCCTCCAGCGAGATGTCGAGGCTGATCGAGTAGACGCCGATGAGGTCGACGAGGGCGGACTTGGCCTCGTCCGCTCCTTCGGCGTAGGGGTTCGCGTCCAGGAACGACTGGTACGCCTCGACCGCCTCTTCGAAGAGTGCGTTGCGACGCTCCGCGTCGGTCGACGCCTTGGCGCCGATCCCGTAGATGTCGCAGCGCACGAGGTCGAGCTCGGTCGACATGCGCTCGGAGAGGTTCCCCGAGGCGACGTTCGTCAAGACGTCCTGGGCGGTGTCGACGAACGCCCAGTCGCGGGCCAATCCGCGCGCGAACGCGATCTCGGACTCGACGGCCTTCTCCGACATCGACTGCGGGACACCCGGGACGGCGAGAGCGGGGGCGAGGGGGGCCGCGACGAGGAGCACTCGCGGGAGACGGGAGATTCGGATCGGACTCATGGGTGGTCGTGGATGGCTCGCGTCCGCTCGAAGGACGACGCGTGGCTTCCTAGCGGCGCGGATCGCCGCGGTGACCGTTCCGGCCGGGAGGTTCCCGGGGAGTCGGGGCGATGAGGGTCCGGCGCGCGGTCGGGCCGAAGAGGATACGGGAGCGCCGCGGCGGTTGGAACGGCGGGCCTTCAGGGGTTCGCCGTTCGGCCGCCGGCACTGCCCCGAAACGGCGCGCCGCGCGTCCCGACTGAGCGGGGCGCGCGGCGTGGGTCCGGCGCCGCGCCGGTGGAACCGGCGCGGGGGCGATATCGGGGCGATCAGATGTCGCGTCCGAGCTCGGCGTCGCTCGGGACATCCTCGTAGGGGATCACGATCTGGCCGTTCAGGAGAATGATCAGCTTGCTGTTCGAGATGAAGTTGCCCTTCCGCTCGAAGAAGAAGTTGAGGATCGGGATCTTGTTGAGGAGCGGAACGCCGGAACGGTTGTTCTGCTTCGTCGACTCCTTCAGTCCGCCGAGGAGGACCGTGCCGCCGTCGGGGATCGGGATCGACGTCCGAACGCGCTGGATCTCGACCTCGGGCAGCTGGATCGTGACCGAGTTCTGCGTACCGAGCGTCGTCGGCTGCTGGCGGATCGGCCGCTCCAGGACCGCGATCGTCGGACGCAGCTCCAGGGTGATGAAGCGGCGGTCCGCCGACACCACCGGGCGAACGTCGAGGATGACGCCGTCCTGGATCACGTTGATGATCGGGTCGGCGATCGACGCCGCCTGGGCGATCTGGACGTCGAAGTCCTGAACGTAGGCGACCTGGTTGAGGACCGAGAGGTTCGCTCGCGCGCCATTGTTGACGAGGATCCGCGGGGCCGTGACGGTCTCGACGCGCTCGCTCTTCGAGACGGCGCGCAGGATCAGCTCCAGCTGGAGGTCGTTCAGGAACGCCCACTGGAACGACAGGCCGCCCGAGGCGCGGAAGTCGTCCGTGCCGAGCTGGTTGTCGTAGAGGTCCTCGACGCGCGCGCGGTAGCTGCCGTCCAGGCCGTCGTCGAAGAACGCACCGACGTCGTTCGTCGTGCCGACGACGTCGCCGAACTCGCTGGAGCCGTCGCCGAAGTCGTTGAACTCGACGCCGTTCGGGCCGAGGCCCGGGAGGCCGAGGCCGCGGAAGTCGACGCCGATGTCCTCGAGGAAGTTGTCCTCGACGCGCATGAAGCGCGCCTGGATGTCCACGAGGATGCCGGTCGACTCACGCAGGTCGGACAGCAGATTGCGGATCTTCTCGTGAACCTCCGGCGTCTGGCTGACGACGAGCGTGCCCGTCTCGGTGACGCGGATCGAGTTGGCCGGATCGTTCTGCCACGACTCCGGATCGATGTTGTTCTGGATCAGCTCCTCGAGCGCGCCGGTCTCGATGATGTTGGCCTCGCGCTCGGGCAGCTCCTCGTCGGGGAGGGGAAGGCCGCCGGACGGCTCGATGTTGATGTCGGGCGCCGCGAAGTCCGGGATCGGTGTGACGAGGTCGGCGACCGAGTACGTCGCGTAGACCTGGCCGCCGGTCAGCTCTTCCTCGGTCACGAAGAGGACGACGCCGTCCTCGACCTTCCAGCTCATGCCCTCGGTGCTGAAGGCGATGATGTCGAGGATCTGGCGGACGCTGCGCTCCGGCAGGTCCATCTGCACGGCGATCTCGTCCTCACCGAGCTCGTCGAGCACGGTCGGGCTGATCTGGAAGTTGACGCCGCTCTGCGCCTGGAGGAACTGCGAGACGCTCGCGAGCGCCGCGCCCTCCTCGTCGTCGCCGAACCGGGCCGGGACGATCGTCTGCTCCAGCTTGCGGTAGACGGCCGCTTGCTCGGGGTCTTCTTCCGCCTGCACCTGCAGCGTCGAGAACGGCTGGCGCGAGCTGACCTCCTTCCAGCGGTCGAGGTCGAACACCAGGGCGTCCGTCTGCGGGATGTCCATCGTGCGCAGCTCGTCGAACGTGCGCAGCCACTCCTCGCGGTACTCGCGACGCAGGCGCTGGTCGACCTTCGCGTGCCCGGCCTCGCGCGAGATGTCGAGCATCTCCTGGGCCGCATCGTTGCCGGGGTCGACGACGAGGATCAGCTTGGCGAACTGCGCGGCCTCGTCGTAGCGCTCGGCGCGGAACGCGGCGTTGGCGCGGTCGTAGTAGGTCGCGAGCTTGTTCTGAACGCGATCCCGCTCGGCAGCCTCCTTGCGCTGGGCCTCCTGCGAGGCGGCGCTGCGCTGCTGCTGGAGCTCGAGCTGCTCGGACTCGTCGCGGAGGTCGATCGCCTCTTCGAGCTGCGCGCGGACGATGCGCTCGTCGAGCGACTCGGTCGCGATCAGCGGCTCGAGCTTCAGGATCGTCTCGGCCTGGCGGTACGCCTCGATCGCGGCGTCGTAATCGCCGGCCTTGAGAGCCGCGTCGCCCTTCGCCTTGAACTCCTCGGCGCGCGTGCGCGCGAGCGCCTGGCGGACCGCGTAGCGCTCGGTCTCCGACGTGAACGACTCGGCGCCGAGCGCGAGCGGATCACCGATCATCGCCTCGACGCGACGGAAGCCGTCGCGCGCGTCCTGGTTCTCCGGGTCGAGGAGCACCGCCTCCGAGAAGAGCTCGAGCGCGCTCTGGAGATCGGCGCGGTCGAGCGCCTCCTCGCCTCGCGCGACGAACTCCTGCGAGAGCGCGCGGCTCTTCTGCTGGCGGAGGATCGCACGCTCGGCGCTCTCCTCGATGTCGTCCTGGGGCTGGGGCGCGACGACGTTCGCGGCGAGCGCCACGTTCACGTCGGCCTCGACGGGTTCGACGGCCGCGGTGAGCTCCGAGCTCAGTGCGCTCTCGCCGGCATCGCTCGGCTCGATCGGTTCCTGAGCGGGCTTCGGAGCGGCGCTCTGACAGGCGACGGCAGCCGCGGCGATGGACGGCAGAAGGAGGAGGCGAGTCCGCATGGATCGAGTCAGACGCGTGTCGTTCGTCGGGGGGAACACAGCTGGCTCCTCGTCACCGGGCGGCGAGCTGCCGCGGCGAGGGGGCCGCCCGAAAGCTGGGGGGAGAACGCGGCGCGTGCCGCAGGGGCGCGCGGACCCTCGCCGCAGGGGGGCGGCGAGGGGGATCGGGGGAGAGGTGGAGGGGGCTCGCTCGTCCGGTCGTCGGAGGGTCGGCCGCGGCGCGGCGGGGGACCCGAGATCGACGCTACGGGCGGCGTGGGAGCGTACGGTGCGCTCGAAGAGGGGTCAACGGGCGCGAGGGTGTGGGGTGGGACGAGTGGAGGGTTCGGATCGCTCGGAGACGACCGCCTACGGCATGGCCCCCCCGCGGTTACCGATTGCATTGGCCCCCCTGGGTGTGGTCGGTCAGATACCAACCCGATGCCGCGTCTCACCTTGCGCTCAACCCGCCCCGGATCCGCTGCCCGAACATCCCAGCTTCCGCTGTATCGCGGGGTTGCGCGCACCCGACCACACCCAGGGGGGCCAGTCCCCTAGGAGAGCCCTGCCTCGCGCATCGCGAGCTGGATGTCCTCCCACGTCTTACGCTTCTCCCCGGGCGACCTGAGCAGGTATGCCGGGTGGTACGTCGGCACCACCTTCCGCCCATCGCGGTCGTGGACGCGCCCCCGGAGGCGCCCCAGCGGGGCCTCGACCCCCAGGACGTGACAGGCCGCATGCCGTCCGAGCGGGATGATCACGAGCGGATCGACGAGCTCGATCTGCCGATCGAGCCAGCCCGTGCACAGCGCCTTCTCGCTCGGCTCCGGATCGCGGTTCCCCGGCGGGCGGCACTTGAGGACGTTCGCGATGTAGACGTCCTCCCTGGAGAGGCGCATCCCCTTGGTAATGATGTCGGTCACGAGGGCCCCGGCGCGGCCCACGAACGGCGTGCCGGTGCGGTCCTCGTCAGCCCCGGGCGCCTCGCCCACGAACAGGATCCGGCGCGTCCCGAGCCCGTCGGCGAAGACCGTCTGGGTGCGGGTCTCGGAGAGGGCGCAGGCGGTGCACGACGCGACGCACGTGCGGAGCTCCTCCAGCGAGCCCACCCGGGCGGCGATCTCCGCGGGCGACGGTTGGGCCGTCGCGGGCGGCGACGGCGCGGGAGCCTGTTTCGCCTCGCGCTTCGGGGGCGGGGGCGGCTGGGGCCGAATCGTCTCGCGATCGAACGCCTCGGTCGCCCGGGCCTCCCGAACGGGCGGCGGCGGGAGTGCGGCTGTTCGCCGCAGTCCGAGCGCGCCCCGGCGACGCGCCGTCCTGCGCAGGGCGTAGGTGAGGCGGCTCAGCTCTTCCGCGAGGTCGCTCATCGGGCATCGACCGGGGCCGGGTGGCCCCAGAGGCGGGTCGTGGGGGCGCCGCCTGGATCGGACTCGATCCGGGCCTCCAGATTGACGTCGAGCGCCGCGGGCGGGGGGCCCTCCAGGGCGCCTGGGTCGACCGCGACCCGCTGGTAGCGGCCGGACAGGCCCACGAAGCCCTCCAGGACGACCCGGTCGGGGGCCCCGTCGAGGCCTCGGCGGAACGCCTCCTCCCAGCCGGCCGCGGCCTCGGAGAGGGCGGCGCGTCGCTCGCGGATGACCTCGGGCCGCACGTGCCCCCCGAGCTCCGCTGCGGCCGTGCCCGGGCGCGCCGAGAAGGGGAAGACGTGGACGCGCGAGAAGCCCGCGCGCTCGGCCGTCGCGACCGTCTCGGCGAAGTCGGCGTCCGTCTCGCCCGGGAAGCCCACGAGGATGTCAGCTGTGTACGCCGGCCGGTCGAGCTGGCGGCGGATCCGATCGCATGCCTCGTCTTAATCTGCGTCGGTTTACCAGCGGTTCATCGCCGCCAGGACGGGGTCGGCGCCCGACTGCATGGGCATGTGGAGGTGGGGCGCGATCCGGTCCGGTCGGTCGGCCATCAGGGCCACGATGTCGTCGTCGACCTCGGTGGCCTCGATCGAGGAGATCCGCAGCCGCCACTCGACGGCCTCTCCGTCCGGCCCCCGGGCGTCGACCTCGACCAGGCGCCGCAGGAGGGCGGCGAAGCGCGATCCGCGGTCCAGCCCCCAGTGCCCGATGTGGATGCCGCACAGCACGACCTCGACGTGCCCCGCGGCGACGAGGCGCTGGACCTCGGCCGCCAGCTCGTCCGCGGGCCGGCTCGTGCTGCGGCCTCGGACGTGGGGGATGATGCAGAATGCGCACCGCTTGTCGCACCCGTCCTGGACCTTCAGGAACGCCCGGCGGTGGCCGGCGAAGGCGGTGATCCCGGCCGGGATCCCGAGCTCCTCGGGGTCGACCTCCTCGCCGATGTGCCGGAGGAAGTGCACCGGCCGCTTCGCCTCGCCGTTCCCGAGCACCCAGTGGACGCCGGGGAGGTCGCGGAGCACCTCGGGCTCGCTCTCGGCGAGACAGCCGGTCACGGCGATCCGGGCCTCGGGCGTCTCGCGCGCGATCCGCCGGATCAGCTGGCGCGCCTTCCGACCGGCCTCCGCCGTGACGGTGCACGTGTTGACGACGACGAGGTCGGCGCCCTGCGCGGATTCGGCGTACCCCCGGCGCGCGAGGGCCTCGCGCAGGACCTGAGTGTCGTACTGGTTGGCCTTGCAGCCGAACGTGACGAAGCGCACCGCACGCCGTGCCGCTCCCGCGGTACCCGGGCTCATCCTGGGATGGTAGCGCAGACGCGGCGCGCGCCCGAGAGCTCCTGTGGGCCTACACTTCGCCGTTCGCGCTCCGGCGCATCGATCCATGAAGCTCCGCCGACGCCTCTTCGCCCCGTCGCTCGTCCTCGCGGTGAGCTGTGCCATCGCTGCCCTTGCAATGGCGGGTTGCGGCTGGGGAGAGTCCGAGGCCGCGACGCGGGACGACGTCGAGAGGACGCCTTCGTCCGCGAAGCGACGCGACGATCGACCGGAGGCCGTGCGTTTGCGCCGCCTGCTCGACGAGGGGCGCGCCGAGCTCGCGGCGCCGCTCGTCGAGACGCTCGCGGACGACCTCGGCGTCGAGGGGCCGCTCCTGCGCGCACGCCTCGCCGCGCTCCGCGGCGACCACGGGGACTGGCTCGCGGAGGTCGAGGCAGCCCGCGCCGTGGATCCCCGCGATCCGCGGCCGTACGCGACGGCCGTCGAGCTGTACGCGGCGAAGGGGCGGATCCAGTCGGCGAACGCCGAGCTCGCGCGCGGTCTCGAGGTCGTGGGGTCGACGACGCCGGAGCTCCAGCGCGCGCGCGGCGTGCTCGCGATCGTGCAGCCTGGCGGCGGCCGCATCGGGCTCGAACTCCTGGAGGCGGCGCTCCGCGACGATCCCGACCTGCCCTTCGTCGGTCGTCCGATGGGGCAGGCGTACCTGCTCGCCGCAAAGCGTGCGACGGCCGATCAGCGGCTCGAGCTCGCTCTGGAGCGCATCGAACGTTCGCTCGAATTCGATCCCCTCGACCCGGACGCGAAGCGGACCTACGCGGAGATCCTGATCGCGGCGCAGCGCGACTTCGACACGGGGCTCGCGATCCTCGAGCAGCTCCTCGCAGACGGCGAGCCGCTCCGCGACCTCCTCGCCCAGAAGACCTGGAGTGCGGGCGTCCACGCCCAGCTCGCCGGCGATGAGGACCTCGCCCTCGATCGCTACCTGCGGGCGCGCGAACTCGGCGCGGTCGAGGTCGAGAGCGGAATCGCCGCCGCCTTCCTGGAGCGCCGGTCCGACGCCATCTTCGAGACGGCGCGCACTGCCGCCAGCGACGGCATGGAGGACCTCGTTCGCGAGCGCCTCGATGCCGCGGTCGAGCTCTCCGGCGGCGGAGACTCCGCCCGCTACGGGTTCGCCGAGTCGTTCGTCGAGGCCGCGGCCGGCGCGCTCGCGGGCGGGGATCTCGACGGGGCCGCGCGGTTCGCGCGCGGCGCCCAGCGCGCCGACGAGAGCGTCCGCGGCCTTCCCGAGGTCCGCGGCGCGCTCGACTTCCAGCGCGCGATCCGTGCGATGGAGCGAGGCGAGCCGGCGATCGCGCTCGGCTACGCCGAAGAGGCGGCGCGTGCCGTCCCGGGCGATGCACTCGTCCAGCAGCTCCTGGGGGAGCTCTACTACGCCCGCGAGGACTACGCGGACGCCGTGCCCGCCCTGGACCGGGCTCTGCGCAACGCCGAGCTCGACGGTGAGCCGCTCGGTCTCGACGTCGTGCTGCTCCTCGCCCAGTGCCAGCACCTCTCGGGAAGCGTCGACGAGGCGATCGCCACGCTCGAGCACTCCCTGCGCTCGTCGCACCCGGGCGAGCCCGAGCGTCGCGACGAAGCGGAGCGCTACCTGAGGGTCCTCCGCGGAGGCTGAAGGGTGGCGCGACGAGCGACATTGCGCCGTCCTTGAACGGGGTCGACCCGATCCGTACCGTCCGCAGCTGGACCGACCGCACCGGTCCGCCGATGACGCGCCGCAAGGTCACCATGCTCGAAGCGTTCCAGGCGTCCGCCCGGGAGGCTGCCGAGCGCGCCGCCGCAGAGCGCCGTCGCGCCCTCGCGGAGCGCGACCGCGCCGTACGCGCCGGCGCTCCGGTCGGGGACGCTCACCGTTCGCCGGACCTGGACCTCGATGGGGTCGTTCCGCTGGAGCGCGGACGGAGCGTCCACGACGCGCCGTTGCCGCGCGACGAGCCCGCGCTCGCACCGCCTGCGACGGAGACCGAAGCTGCGCCAGCGCTTCCGCTCGACGTCGTGGCGCCGGGCGTGAGCGAGTCGGAGCCCGAGTCGTCCCGCGACGAGCAGCCTGCCGCGGAGACCCCTCCGAGCGGCCCAGCGCCGGAGCTCACCGAGATCGGCAAGGCGCTCGACCCGTCGCGCATCGAGGAGGCGGCCGCGTTCGAGCCGGACGTCTTCGCACTGCCGATGACCGCGCGGACGTTCGTGCTGATGCAGGCCGCGCTGCTCGCCACGACGTTCTTCCTCGGCTGGTCGATCCGCGGCGGCGGAGCGGCGGCCGCGCCGCCGCAGCAGGACCGGGCCGACGACCCGGCCTCGGCGGCACTCGCGCCGGGAGCGATGGGTGCACGCCCGACGAGGTCCGGGGGACCGGTGCTCCTCCCGACGTCGATCGACGCGGGGATGCCAGAGCAGTCCACGTCGGCCCGATCCACGTCGACGCAGTCCACGACCGAGCAGACGCCCTCCGACCCGGACACCGCCGCCGACGACGCGTTCCTCGACCCGGCGAACCGCTTCACCGTCCTCGCGATCACGTACTCGCGGAGCGACACGAGCCTCGGACTCGCGTGGGCGGCCTACGACCGCCTGAGCGAGGCGGGGCTGCCCGTCGTCAAGCCGCGGGAGCGCGGCGGGCGGATCTTCCTGTTCGTCGGAGCAGCCGAGGCCAAGGGCCAGTTGCTGTCGCTCGTGACGAGGCTCAAGGCATTCGAGGGAGGGTCGGGGGACGCGTACCCGTTCCGCTCGTCGTTCGTGGTGAACCTCGACGACTACCGACGCTGATCGCCTCTCTGGGGACCGATTTCGCGCCTCGGCCGGTGGCGCGGCGGGTTGGAGCCGCCTATTCTGCGCGGCCGCATCCGCGACCCAGGACCCTCCCATGTCGATCCACGCCAGCCTCCGTGGCCTCAATACGCTCGTCGGTGAGCGCAGCGTCTTCACCCGCAAGGAGCGCCTGATGAAGCTCCTCGAAGACGGCCGCATGAACGAGTCGGACTCGCCGTACGGCCTCCCGAAGGTCCGGACCAAGTTCAAGGTCAAGACGAAGAAGAAGAAGGCCAAGGACGACTGACGTCCCTCCGCGCGCCCTTCTTCGCCCCGTTCGACGGTTCGAAGCCGAGTCTCCCGCGCGCGGGAGAGTCGGCTTCGTACGTTGTGGACCCGACCATGAGCACCACGTCCGCCCGCGTCGCCGCCCCCGTGATGGAGGTCTTCGCCTCCTTCCAGGGGGAGGGGCTGTACGTGGGGCAGCCCCAGGTGTTCCTGCGCCTCGCCGGCTGCCCGATGCGCTGCCGCTGGTGCGACACGCCGGGCTCGTGGGACGTTCGTCCCGACGCGCGCGCTCGGATCGACGCGATCGAAGGGCCCGCTGCCGAGGAGCGCGTCGCCTCGCCGTTCCAGGCGGCGCTGTGGGTCGCGAGCGTCGAGCCCGGAGAGCCGCGCACCGTCAGCATCACCGGAGGCGAGCCG
>JBCCSK010000117.1:0-15581 GCA_039200205.1 Planctomycetota bacterium | reverse complement strand
CGCGGACGCTCCAAACCGGGTTTGGGCCGTTCGCCCTCGCCCTTTCCCTCTCCCCCTTAGCGCTTCACGGACTCGACTCGAACGTCGACCGTTTCGTCCTCTTTCGGCCCGTCCACGAGCGCCGCGTTCGAGCTCGTCGAGATCCACGCGAGCCGACCTTCCGGATCGGTGATCCGCGCGCTGACCGAGAAGCTCGGGCCTCCGACAGCGCGCGCGGGGTCGAACGGGAGCTCGTAGGGGAACGGTCCCGCCCCCGAGACGTCGCCGGTGGTCTCGGCGAGGATCGTCGACATCACGTCCATCAGCGACACGTCGGCGAGCGTGACGCGGAGCGTGTGCCCCGCCGGCACCTCGGACGGCTCGGTCAGCTCGATGACCCCGCGGACCTTCGCCGTGTCGTGGTTCGAGCCCCGCCGGCTGGCGCGCATGACCTCGTCCCCGTCGGAGGTCGTGAGGACGAGCAGGCCGTTCTCGAGAGCGGCGCGCTCGGCGCGTCGCAGCGCCGGCACCAGTCGCTCCTCCTGCTCGAGGAGGGCGGGGACGCACTTCGTACGGCCGGCTCGGCTCGCCTTGACCTCGAGGGACTCGCCGTCGAGCGACCACGATCCGCGGAGGGAGCCGCAGCTCGCGTTCCCACCGATCGATCCGCCCTCCCAGAAGACGACGTGCGCTGCGCTCGCGTCGATCACGGGGCGGCCTTCGACGAACTCGACGGTCCAGGCCCCTTCGAGCTGGGTGGGACCGACGCTCCCGGACTCGGATGCGTCCGAGCTAGAGACGCAGGAGACGGTCGCCGCCAGGAGCAATCCGACGGCGATCACTTCGATCGCGGTGACCACAGGACGTGCGTTCAGCCGAGCGCGCCCTGGAGCCGCTCCCCGATCTTCTCCGGAAGGCTCTTCACCTTGAAGCCGATCACGATCTTGAGGATCCCGATCAGGACGGCCCATCCGGCGATGAAGTAGATGATCGAGACGCTGCCCGCGACGGGATTCGCGGCGATCAGCCCGCCCACCACGATCGAGAGCGCGCCGGTCAGGTACAGCATCCACTCGCCCTCGACCGCCTTGCGGACCTTGAAGCCGAGCGAGAGCAGCATGAACCCGGTCAGGATCGCCATGAAAGCGACGACGTAGATGAACGCGCCGATCGAGAGCGCCGGGTTCAGGAGCGCGTAGCCGCCGACGGCGATCCCGAGGATTCCGAGCAGCAGCATCACCCACCAGCCGTCCGCATCCCGGTTCTGAATCGAGCCGACGACGTTCACGACGCCGTCGACGAGGACATACGCGGCGAAGTACATCGCGAGCACGGTCAGCGCGACGCCCGGGTTGATGAAGGCGAGCACGCCGAAGATCACGGAGGCGATCCCTCCGATCAGAAAGGTCCACCAGGCGCGCCTGCAGAGCTTGTCGGCGCCTTCGGCGAGTCGGGCGCTGGGTCGTTCCGCGGTTTCTTCCATGGCAGCGGGCCCTTCTGCGAGGGCCTGGGCATCGTGAACGGTGCAGTTCCGCGCCGGCCGACGGGGGGGCGTGGACCCGCGCACATCGCGGGGCACGGACGGCCGCGCGGAATTGTCCGTGCAGTCGGTCGGCGCGCGCAACCGGGAACGGTGGGGCCCGACCGTGCGGGGCGAATCGGGCGTCGGCGGCCGCCGGGGCGAGGGACGCGCGCTACGCTCTTCGGCTCGCCCATGTCGATCGCCCTCCCACTCCGGCTCCGTCCGATCGCCGTCCCCAAGGTCTGGGGCGGGACCGCTCTGCGGCGGCTCGTGAGCGACGCGGACCGCGAGGCGATCGACTGGCCCGAGTCCGAGCCGATCGGCGAGGTGTGGCTCGTCAGCGACCGCGCCGATCGGGCGTCCGTCGTCGACGGCGGTCCGTTCGACGGCAGGACGCTCCACGGGCTGATGCTGTCGGAGACGTCCGCGCTCGTCGGGAAAGCGGAGACCGCCGAAGGGGGGGCTTTCCCCCTGATCCTGAAGCTGCTCGACGCGCGCTCGAACCTCTCGATCCAGGTGCACCCCGACGAGGTCGCTGCCGCGCGGCTCGGCGTCCAGCCGAAGGGCGAGTGCTGGTACCTGCTCGAGGCGGATGCCGGAGCGGAGGTCTACCTCGGCCTCGCCGACGGGGTCGATGCCGCCCGCTTCGCCGCGGGCGCAGCGAGCCACGACGTCGTCGATCTGCTGCATCGCTACGCGGTCGCTGCGGGGGACGGCGTCGACGTGGCGCCGGGCGTCGTTCATGCCATCGGAGCCGGAATCGTCCTCGTCGAGGTCCAGCACAACTCGGACGCGACGTACCGCATCTACGACTGGGATCGCAGCGCCCGCTCGTCGGAGTCGCGCGAGACCCAGCTCGATCGCGCGCTCGGCTCGATCGACTACGAGGCCCGGTCGAACCCTCCTGGCCCCCTCGAGTTCACCGGCGTGGACTCGAGCACGTCCGTCAACCGTGCGGCGACCCTCCGGCGCGGTGCGCGCTTCCACGCCGAGATCCTGGAGGTGCACGAACCGGCTGAGATGGCCGCCCCGGGACTCCCGACGGTGCTCGTCGCGCTCTCGGGCAACGCGCGTCTCGCCGCGGGAGACGAATCCCGCGATATGAAGCGTGGGTGCACGTGGCTGCTCCCCGCCGACCTCGAATCCGCCCGAATCGTCGACGCGGACGGCGATCTGCGTATCCTCCGCGCTCGACCCCTTGAAAGAAGCTGACCGCCGTGAGGCGGACGGACATGGTGAGACGAAGACGAGGCCGCGCCCGCGGCCGTAATCCGCGCACGGCGCGGCCCAGACTGAAGCGCGTCGGCGGGAGCCGACTCCCCGCGCGATCTTCCTCGGTGCGCGATGCAAAGCGCGGCGAAGGGCTCGTGAGACTCAACAAGTTCCTCGCGGACAACGGCGTCGCGTCACGCCGCGCGAGCGACGAGCTCATCGCCGACGGGAAGGTGCTCGTCGACGGCGAGGTCGTGACCGAGCTCGGAACGAAGGTCGACCCTGCGGCCCAGGCGATCGAGGTGGACGGCGTGCGGCTCCGTTCGGATCCGCGCGAGCGCAGGTACTACCTGCTCCACAAGCCCGCCGGCGTCGTCTGCACGAACGACGCGCGCGAGAATCGGCCGCGAGCGATCGATCTCGTGACCGACCCGAAGAAGGGGCGGATCTTCACGGTCGGTCGCCTCGACGAGGATTCGAAGGGGCTCCTGCTCCTCACGAGCGACGGCGAGTTCGCCGAGCGCATCGCCCATCCCAGGTACGGCGTTCCGAAGACGTACCGCGTGCGCGTTCCCGGGCGGATCACCGACGAGGCGGTCCAGAAGATCCGCGAAGGCGTTCATCTGGCCGAGGGGCGCACGCAGGGCGCCCGCGTTCTCATCCAGCGCAGGACCGCGACGAGCTCGACGCTCGAGGTCGAGATCCGCGAGGGCAAGAACCGAGAGGTCCGCAGGATCTTCGCGCGCGTGGGCTACAAGGTCACGGCGCTGACGCGTACGCGCATCGGCCCCCTCGGCATTCGCGGTCTCCGGGAGGGGCGCTGGCGCGCACTGAGCCGCGACGAGGTCGAGGCCCTCCTCGCCGACCCCACGCAGCTCGAGGCGCAGGAGCGAGCGCCGGATCGTCCCGAACCCGAGGCCCGCCGCGGCGCACGTCGAGGAAGCCGACGTGGTGCGCGACGTGCGTCGGCACGGCGTTCGCGAGCCTGATCTTCCCGACACCGCCCCCCACGACGACCGTTCCCCTCAGGCGACCATCCATGACGACGAGCGCTCCCGTTTACTGCGGCGCGACGATTCACGAGCGCATGCTCGAGAACGGGCTTCGTGTTCTGATCGCCGAGCGCCACCTCGATCCGGTGGTCGCGGCGATGGTCTGGTACCGCGTCGGTGGGCGCCACGAGCGCGAGGACGAGGCGGGGGTCAGCCACTTCCTCGAGCACATGATGTTCAAGGGAACGGAGGCATACGGGAAGGGCATCGTCGACCTCGAGACGACCGTGCTCGGCGGCAGCAACAACGCGTTCACGACCCCCGATCACACGGCGTACTGGTTCGAGTTCGCCTCGGACCGCTGGGAGCGCGCGCTCGACCTCGAGGCCGACCGTATGCGCGGCCTGCTGTTCGATCCGGACGAGTTCGCGGCCGAGAAGCAGGTCGTCCTCGAAGAGCTGTCGATGGGGCTCGACGATCCGTGGCGCAGTCTCTCTCGACGCGCGTCAGAGGTCCTCTTCGGACGCCATCCCTACGCGCGCCCGGTCATCGGCTACCGAGACACGCTCGAGCCGATGACGGTCGACGATATGCGCAGCTTCTACCGGCGCTACTACCGTCCTGGGAACGCCACCATCGTGATCGTCGGCGCGGTCGACTCGGACGCCGCCGTCGCCGCGATCGAAGAGCGCTTCGGCGACATCGAGGACGTGGCTCCCGAAGGGACCGAGAGGCCGGTGCCGGCGCCCGAGTTCGACGGCGAGGTGCGGATCCGGACCAGCTGGGACGACGGTGCTTCGCGCCTGATCATGGCCTGGCCGGGAGCCACCTTCGGCTCCGACGACGACTTCACGCTCGACGTCGTCGTCGCCCATCTGACGAGCGGGAAGCTCAGTCGGCTCTATCGACACATCGTCGTCGAGGGCGGGCTCGCGACGAGCGTCTCCGCCAACAACGATGCGCGCGCCGAGGCCGGCGGCTTCTGGCTCTACGCCGAGGCCGTCCAGGGCGTCGAGCCGGAGACGCTCGAGGCGGCGCTCGACGCCGAGATCCGGAGGATCTCGGAGACGCCGCTGACCGAGGCCCAGCTCTCGCGCGCCAAGAAGCTGCTCGCTGCGAGCGAAGCGTTCGACTCGGAGACGGTCACCGACGTCGCGGAGACGATCGGCGAGTACGCCGTCGACCTCTCCGACTGGCGCGAGGTGCTTCGCTCGAACGACCGACGCAGCGCGGTCACGGCGGAACAGGTCCAGGAGACGTGCCGCCGACTGCTGCGCCCCGACCGACGCGTCGTCGCGTGGTCGCTGCCGCGCGTCGCGACGGAGAACGACGCATGACGAACGAAGCGCCGCGTATCGAGGTCCCGCGCGAGCACTTCACGCTCGGCTGCGGAGCCACGCTTCTCGTTCATCAGCGTCCGGGCGCACCCGTGACCGCGGTCCGGGCTCACCTCCGCGGCGGACAGCGGCTCGATCCCCCGGGGAAGGACGGCGTCGCCTCTCTGACCGGCAGCTTCGCCGACCTCGGGACGTCCAAGCTCTCGGACGAGGAGATCGCCGCGCTGCTCGAGCCTGAAGGCGGCGGCGTCCAGGGCGACGCGCTCGGCCTGTCCGGCGCCGTCGCGGGTCCCGCGTGGCGCATCCTCCTCGACGTGATGGGGGACCTCCTCGCGGACGCGTCCTATCCGGACGCGCGGGTCGAGCGTCAGCTCTCGCGCCTCAAGACGCGCCTGGCGGTCGAGGAGGACGAGCCGCGCGTCCAGGGGGGGCTGCTCTTCAAGCGGCTCGTCTATGGCGACCACCACTTCATGGGACGGAGCTCGTACGGCACGGTCGAGTCGGTCGAGAGGATCGACGCTGACGCGCTCCGCCGACACCGAGAGGCGCACTGGTGCGGTCGCCGTCTCGTGGTCGCGGTCGCAGGCGACGTCGTTCCGGAAGAGGTGCGGGAGCACGCCGAGCGCGCGTTCTCCGTCCTCCCCGTCGGGACCGCGTACGAGCCGGAGCCGTCGAGCTTCCCCCCGATCGAGCCGCGACGCGCCGCGTTCGAGCGCGATCGCCAGCAGGTCCACGTCCACCTCGGGCACCTCGGAATCGCACGCGCGAACCCGGACTACCCCGCGCTCGCCGTGATGGACCACGTCCTCGGAACGGGTCCGGGGTTCACGAACCGGATCACGCGCGTCCTGCGCGACGAGCTCGGGCTTGCCTACTCGGTGCACGCCGACATCCATACGACGGCGGGGCTCCTTCCCGGCATGTTCCGCGCGTACATCGGGACCAGCCCCGAGAACGTGCAGACCGCGATCGACGGCTTCGTCTCCGAGATGCGGCGTATTCAAGAAGAGCCGGTGCCGGACGAGGAGCTCTCGGTTGCGAAGAGCTACCTCGTTGGCTCGTTCGCGATGGGATTCGAGCGCGCGGTCCAGAGGGCCCAGTACATGGTGCGCGCCGAGCTGCACAGCTTCCCCGACGACCAGCTCGAGCGCCTCCCCGCGCAGTTCGCCGCCGTGACCGCTGAGGACGTGCAGCGCGTCGCGCGAGAGCACCTCCATCCGGACGGCTGTTCGATCGCGGTCGCCGGCCCCTCGATCGACGGCTAACGACCGCGCGGGACGAGGATCGCAGCTCCGAGAAGGCCGTCCTCGAGTGGCTCGTCGCCGAACAGCGCGTCCCGGCGGTAGTTGTCCGCGATCCAGCCCGCGAGCTCCTCGCCGTAGCCCTCACCGAAGAACGGGAAGCCGTACATGTCGGTCGGTCGGTGGACGACGACCACCACGTCCGGCGGCTCGTCCTGGAGCGCGGCGACGATCGCTCGTTCATCGAAGAACGCGAGCTCGGGCGGCATGAAGTTCACGACGGGCGTGGGCGTTCTCAGCCGGAGCACGTAGTTGAAGACGATCCCCTCGGGCACGACGAGGAGCGTGTCGTCGGGTTCGAGCCGCTGGGCGAGGTTGCGCTCGACCGCGCTCAGGACCCGCCCCCGCCAGCCCTCCGTCAAGATGCGGTCCGACGCGGCCGCGAAGGTGTACGTCTTGTCGGCGAAGCGCTCCGCCGTCGTGTACATGTGCGCCGCCGTGACGACGAGGACGACTGCGGCGCCTGCCGCCGACGCTGCGTCGCGGGAGCGTCCCGGAGGTGCGATTCGATCGGGGATCCAGCGCATGAGCGCTGCGACCGCGAGCATCGCTCCCGGCACGACGAGCACGAAGCCGTACTGCCTCGCGAGGGGGACGAACAGGACCTTCGGCAGCAGTGCGAAGGCGAGGACGAGGAAGCCGAGCGCGAGAGCCGGGGAATCTGCGGAGCCGATCGATCGACGACGCGACCACTCCTGAACGCCACCGACGAAGAGGACGACGAGTGCGATGGGGAGCGGGAGGAAGAGCCACTTCGTGTCGACGAACGCGAGCGCGGCCACCGTCGCACCGGCGCTGACGAGCACCGCGACCAGGACACTCGTTCGCCTGGCGATCGCGTAGACGGCGCCGAGGAAGAGCGCCGTCCCGGCCGTGAAGACCCCCATTCGAGCGAGGCTCGCCGCGAGGTCGTCCGTGCCGCGCATCGCGCGGTAGAACGGAAGGTCGTTCGCACCGCCCTCGACGACGTACGGCCAGGTCCCGGCGAGCGCGAGCGGGGCAGCCTCCGCGCCGAGTTCGCTGACGAGGCGCGCGAACGCGATGCCGATCGGCAGCGCGATCCCGAGGGCGACCAGGGCCACGAGGCGACCGCGTCGACCGCGCGTACGCTCCGAAGTCACCGCGACGAGCCCCACGGCGCAAGACGACGCCGCGACCGCGAGGAAGACCTCGGCCTTCGTCAGGAACGCGAGGCCGATCGCGACGCCGCCGACGAGCGGAGGCGCCGCAGCGCTCGTCCGGATCGAGCGCGCGAGCGCCAGAAGGGCGACGAGGCCCGCGGCGAACCCGAACGTCATCCCGTGGCTGTACGGGGCCAGGAAGAGGTAGTTCCCGATCGCTTCCTGCTGCGACACGCCGAAGATCCCGAGGAACGCGAGGCCCCCGACCCAGGCCGCTCGGCGATCCGCGATCTCACTCAGGAGCCGGACGAGGAGACCGAGCGTCGCCGCCAGCACGAGCGCGTCGAGGAGCTGCAGCGCGTCCAGTGAAACGCCGAAGACGCGCATCCAGAGAGCGCATGTCCACGGCGCGAGCGGCCCGTTGAACCAGGCGATGTCGGCGTACAGACGATCACCTTCGAGGAGTCGCCACGGCACGTACAGCTCGCGACCGTAGTCGACGAGCACGTCGGGTCCTCGGTCCCAGCCGACCGAGACGAAGAACGCGCAGAGCGCCGCCAGCGTCGACCACGCGAGCACTCCCTCCCGGGTTCGCTGCGTCGAGGCCTCCCCGCCGTCAGTTCGCGTCGTCATCACGTGCCGCGAGCCAGCGTCGTACGCGCCGGTCCATCTCGCCCATCGGAACGGGCCCGCCGTCGAGCAGGGCGCGATGGAAATCCGCGGCGTCGAACCGCTCGCCCAGACTGCCCTCGACGCCGCGCCGAAGCGCGCGGATCCGGAGAAGACCGATCGCAGGGAGCGTCAGCCGTCCCGGGTGAGCGAGCGCTCTCAGGACGACCTCGGATGCCGCGTCGGAGGAGAGCGGCGTCGATTCGAGCAGGAAGTCGATCGCCTGACGACGCGACCAGCCGTCGGCGTGGAGGCCCACGTCGACGAGCAGGGACGCGAACGCGACGAGTTCCTGGGCGAGTCGACCGAAGCCCTCGTCGACTTCCACGATGGTGCCGGCTTCGACGGCGGCACCGACCGCGTAGAGCCCCCAGCCCTCCTCGAACGCCTCACGGGGCGTCGCGCGGAGAATGCGCGGGACATCCCGGGCGTCACGGCGGAAGGCGTCGAGGACGGCGCGGCCCGGGACGCCGTAGCGCCACGCTTCGGCCTCGCGCATCGAGGGCGGCATGTCGTCGCTCTCGACGACGAGGTAGATCGACGCGCGCGAGCGCGGGTCGGCGATCGAGGCGAGATCGCCGCGAACGAACGGCGACCACCGCCCGTAGGGTCGCTCGTAGAAGCGTGCCGGCTCGACGCGCAGGGCGATCGGGGGCACGTCTGCGACGAGCTCCCCGAGTTCGCGCTGCGCTTCGTTCCAGAGCAGGACGGGTGCTCGCGGCGGCCGCAGCGCGCCCGGGACCTCGATCTCGCCGTCGCGGATCCTGCGGAACGCCGTTCGCGCTGAAGCGAGATCCGTCGCGTCCGGATCGACGAGCGCGGCGAGCTCGAGGGCGATCCTGTCCACCTGCTGTCGGCACAGTCGGCGCAGGTCCTCAGGAGTCGACGTCGGGCCCGCCGAACGAACGATGACCCCGAGCCAGCGTTCGCGCGCATCCCCTTGGAGGGGCGCCTCTGACTCGAGTTCGGGTGTCGTCGAAGTCAGCGCGTCCTCCAGGCGTGCAACCAGGTCTTCGTACGCCTGTGCAACGGCGACTTCGGTCGAACGCCGCGACGTGTCCTCGAATCGGCGTGCGCCGCGCCCGCGCACGAGCTTGGCCGCCGCCTCGAGCGGACCGAAGATCGGGTCGATCGGGACGCCAGCGCCCGCCGAGCCCTGGAGCCCGATCGCAGAGGCGAGCGTCTCGTCCGTGACGATCCTCGGGACCGAGCGGCCCGTCGACGTTCCGTCTCGGCCCACGTCGAACGTCGCGGGGGCGAGGGCGCGACGGCTCGCGTCGACGATCGCCTGCAGCACGTCGAGCCACGCGCCGAGGTCCTCGGCGCTCGTCCGCGGATGCTCGCGCGCGAGAACCGATGGAGCTTCGATCAAGAGACCCTCCCAGGGCGTCCGCGCGAGATCGCTGGCCGAGGTCACATCGGGAGCGCGCTCTTCGGCCTCCGCGAGTATCTCCAGGTCGTAGGCGAGGATCCGCGAGACGACGGCCTGGTCGCCCTGGAGCCGACCCGCTGCGTACTCCCGCTCCAGTCGGCGCCTCGCGCTCTCCTGAACCGTGCGCCTGACCGACCGACGACGCTCCTCGCTCCACGCGATGTTGGCGACGTCCTCTGCACGCTCGGCCTGTCGCACCCGATCGAGGATCGGAGCGGTGTCCGTCAGGGCGAGGTCGAGCTCTGCGACGAATCGCTCGAAGCGCGACGACCGGTCCTGCGGCTCGCGCGGATCCTTCTGGAGAAAGGGGACGGCGCTGCACGAGACGAGCCCGACGATTGCCAGTGCGACGCCCGGTGCGCGGACGTGCCGTGCGTCGGGGCGGGGTGAGGTCGAATGTCGGATCCCGGCGGGCATCGAGCGATCGGCGCGTACACAGCCTATCGAGAGAGGCGTACACTTCTCGCGTCCGGAGGACCGATGCGGGCGCTTTCAGCGGCCGCCCAGGACGACCGACCCCATGCAAGGATCCGAGCGCGCGGCGGCGAACAGCATCACGACGACCCATGGGATCGAGGTCGAGGCGGCGGCACAGCTCCTCGAGGGACGCTCGATGCCGGAGCGCAAGCGGTGGCTCTACGCGTACCGTATCCGCATCCGGAACGTCGGCGACATCCCACAGCGGCTCGTCTCGCGGCACTGGGTCATCACCGATGCGCAGGGCGAGCAGCGCGAGGTGAGAGGGGACGGCGTCGTCGGTGAGCAGCCGCGCCTCGAGCCTGGAGAGAGCCACGAGTACCACAGCATGGCCGACCTTTCCACGCCCTGGGGGACGATGGAGGGGACGTACCGGTTCGTCACGGACGAGGGCGACGAGCGCGACATCGTGATCGGACGCTTCTTCCTCGCGGAGAGCGCCGACAACACCATCGTCGCCGAGTAGCGTCGCCGAGTCGCATCGCCGGGGACCGCTGCGCTGGCAGTGGGATCGCTGCGCTGGCAGGGGGCCCGCTGCGCTGGCAGGGGCCCGGGCGCCCACGTATCCTGAGGCGCCGCCCCGCGCGGGAGACGTCGATCGGAACGACCCATCCCCCGAGCGCACGATGACGCAATTCGAGAGCCTCCTCGCCATGGACCTTCGTGCGGGCGAGGACGATTGGACCCCGACGCCGCACGGCCAGTGGCTCGCGCAGGTCCTCGCCGAGCACGACGTCGCCAGCGGCAAGCGCGTGCTGGAGCTCGGCGCCGGTCTCGCGAACCACACGATCCTCCTCCATCGAAAGGGCGCGGCGTCGATCGTCGCGACCGAGATCACGGAAGACCTCCTCGCGACGTCGCGCGAGAACTTCGAGCGCAACTGCGGGTTGGACGCGAACGTCGAGTTCCGCGTCGCCGACTGGCTCGACACGAAGGGCTCGTTCGATCTCGTCGTGACGAATCCACCCTTCTGCAAGAGCGGCAAGCAGAACCGTCGCTACTACATCGACTCGCTCGTCCTCGACAGCCACAAGCGGCTTCGCCCCGGCGGCGAGCTCGTGTTCGTGCAGTCGTCGATGGCCGACATCGCGAAGACGAAGCGGCGCATGGACGAGAACGGCTTCGACGTCGAGGAACTCGGTCGAACGTCCGGTCCGTTCCGCGACTACTACTTCGAGGACGAGGCGTTCATGGAAGAGATCGAACGCGTCGACGGCGGCTACGAGGAGCGGGACGGAACGAAGTACGAAACGCTCGTCGTCCTGCACGGCCGGCTGCGTGAGTGGGCTCCCCCGACCTCGGCGCACATTCCGCGCAACGATCGCTGAGCGCGGGACCGTGACGACCGCGATCACTCACCTGGAGAGCGCGCTCGACGGGACGCGGTTTCCGGCCGGCACGCTCCAGACCACGCACGAAGGTCGCCCGATCGTTGCGCGCTACGACCTGGCCCGCGTTCGATCGTCGGTGGATCGCGACGCGCTGATGCGGCGCGAGCCGACGATGTGGCGCTACCGCGAGCTGCTGCCGGTCCAGGACGACGCGAACGTCGTCTCCCTCGGCGAGGGGATGACGCCGCTTCTCTCTGCACCGCGCCTCGGCGAGCGGCTCGGGCTGAAGCGCCTGCTCGTCAAGGACGAGTCCCAGCTGCCGACGGGGAGCTTCAAGAGCCGCGGCCAGTCGGCGTGTATCTCGATGGCCAGGGAGCTCGGCGTCACCGGCGTCGTCGTTCCGACGGCCGGTAACGCGGGCGGCGCGATGGCGGCGTACGCCGCGCGGGCGGGCCTGGAGGCGCACGTCTTCATGCCGCGCGACACGCCCGAGGTGAACCGCCGCGAGGCGGTGCTGTGCGGGGCGAACGTTCACCTCGTCGACGGCCTCATCGACGACTGCGGGCGTCTCGCGCGCGAGGGCGCCCAGCAGCACGGCTGGTTCGACGTCTCGACGCTGCGCGAGCCCTATCGCCTGGAGGGCAAGAAGACGATGGGCCTGGAGATCGCCGAGCAGCTCGGCTGGCGCCTCCCCGACGTGATCGTCTATCCGACGGGCGGCGGCACCGGGCTGATCGGGATGTGGAAGGCGTTCGACGAGCTCGAGGAGCTCGGCTGGCTGGAATCGACCGCGCGCCCGCGGCTCGTCGCGGTCCAGTCCGACGGCTGTGCGCCCATCGTGCGTGCGTTCGAGGCCGGCGAGCGCTTCGCCGATCGGTTCGAGGATGCTGCGACGGTCGCGAGCGGTCTGCGCGTCCCCGCCGCCGTTGCGGACTTCATGATCCTCGACGCCGTCCGCGCCTCGGGCGGGTGCGCCGTCGCGGTCGACGAAGCGCGCATCCTCGAGTGGATGCGCTGGATCGCCCGCGACGAGGGGATCACGCTCGGTCCCGAGCCCGCCGCTTGCGTCGGAGCGCTCGAACGCCTCGTCGCCGACGGCGAGATCGCCGCCGACGAGGTGGTCGTCCTTCTCGGCTGCGGGAACGCGCAGAAGTACCCGCACCTGATGCCCGACGTCGCCGCGGACTGATCGGATCAGGCGGGGCGGCCCTCCGCCGTGGCCTTGGCCGTCGCCTTGCGCTCGGCGAGGATCTTCTTCTGGTAGCGGCTCTGGACGAGGTCCGTCAGGACGAGGACCGCGATGACGAAGTAGAAGGTCGTCTTCGTCATCGGCATCACCTTGTTGCCGAAGAGCGTCAGGTGCGCGAGGTGGCCGCCCTCCGTGACCAGCATCACGCCGACGATGAAGAGGATGAACAGCCCGAGCACCTCGTACATTCGGTTGCGTGCGAGGAACTCGGAGACGCGATCGGCCAGCACGATCATCAGGACGCCGCTGACCACGATTGCCGCGGCCATGACCCAGAAGTTGTCGGTGAGCGCCATGGCGCTCAGGATCGAGTCGAACGAGAAGACGAGGTTCATCAGCACGATGAGTGCGATGACCTTGCCGGTCGAGGACGGCTCCTTCTTCTCGGCGACGTGCCCGGCCTCCTCGAGCGCGATCATGTGCAGCACTTCCTTGGTCGCGGTGTAGAGGATGAACGCGCCGCCGAACAGCACGATCAGGCTGTGCAGGTTGAAGCCGCCCTCGATCACGCCGCTCCAGTGGATCTCGAACAGCTCCTTCTGCGCCTTCTCGATCAGGTGGAGCAGAGCGAACAGGAGCACGATGCGCAGCCCGATCGCGATCCCGATCCCGAGGCGCCGCACGCGGGCCTGGTCTTCCTCCGGAGCGCGCTTCGACTCGAGCGAGATGTAGAGGAGGTTGTCGAACCCCAGGACGGCCTGGAGAACGATGAGCATCAGCAGCGTGAAGAGGTGATCGAGCACGGTCGTTGGGATCGGGGTGAGGCAGTGGGTGAGCGGAGGATAGCGGCCGCGCCTCCACGGTCCTCCTTTCCACGGGCGCGCGCCAAAGGCGCGTGGTGGAATGGGCGACATGCCGACCAGCGAACCGCGGACGATCGTCGTGACGGGGGCGACGCGCGGACTCGGGCGAGCGCTCACGGAGCGTTTCCTCGAGAACGGGCATCGCGTGCTCGCGTGCGGCCGTTCGGCCGAGCACGTGCTGGAGCTCTCGGCGCTCGCGCCCGACGATCAGGTGTTCGCGCGATCGGTCGACGTGACGAGCGATGCCGTGGTCGCCGCCTGGGCGGTCGAGGCGCGCGCACGAGGCCTCGTGCCCGACCTGGTCGTCGCGAACGCGGCTCGGATCAACGACCCGGCGCCGCTCTGGGAGGTCTCGGCCGAGGAGTTCGACGGCGTCCTGGCCGTCAACGTCTCGGGCATCGCGAACGTCGTCCGGGCCTTCGTCCCGGCCATGATCGAACGCGGGCGCGGCGTGGTGGCGTGCCTCTCGTCAGGATGGGGACGGTTCGGCGCGGCCGACGTGGGCCCCTACTGCGCGTCGAAGTTCGCCGTCGAGGGCTTCGTGAGCTCGCTGTCGCACGACCTGCCGTCCGGCCTCGCGGCGGTCGCCGTCGGCCCGGGCGTCGTCGGGACCGACATGCTTCGCCAGGTGCGTGGGACGGGCGTCACGGGGCACGAGACGCCCGAGCCGTGGTCCCGCCGCGCCGCTCCGTTCTTCCTCCACCTCTCCGCCGCCGACAACGGCGCGTCCCTCTCCGTCCCCTCGTGACTCCGACACCGCGATGAGCGAAGACTCCATCCGCTGGCGCGTCGACGAGGACGTCGCGCGCGCCGAGACGATCGACGTTCGACTGCAGTTCGAGCCGGCCGCTCACGCCCATGCGATCGAGCGCGTCCTCGCGCGTTCGTGGCAGCTCGTCCCGCTCCCCGAGCCGACGGCGCGGATCGAGCCGTTCACGCTCCTCGACGGTGCGCTCGACGAGCCGCTCGTGCTCGTTCGGGACGGCGACGAAGAGCGCGTTCTCTCGAACGTCTGCACGCACCGCGGGGCGCTCCTCGCCGAGGCGCCGTCCGACGCGGCCGGGCTTCGCTGCCGCTACCACGGTCGCCGGTTCGGGCTCGACGGGACGCTCGGAACGTGTCCCGGCTTCGAGGGCGCCGAGGAATTCCCCAGGCCGACCGATCATCTCGCTCGCGTTCCGCTGCATCGGATCGGCCCGCTGCGCTTCACCTCGATCGCGCCCGAGCTCGACTTCGAGGAGTGGGCGGCGCCCGTGCGCGAGGCGCTCTCCGAGTTCGGGGACGATGCGAACTACACGTTCGCGCCCGACGCATCGCGGCTCTTCGACGTCGAGTGCGGCTGGGCCGTTTACTGCGAGAACTACCTGGAGGGGTTCCACATCCCGTTCGTCCACCCCACGCTGAACGCGGGGCTCGACTTCGAGCGGTACACGACCGAGCTCGAGCCGTACGCCGTCCGCCAGCTCGGCTACGGCAGGCGCGGTGAACCCGAGCTCGCGCGCGGTGACGGCGTCGTCGCGGAGTACCTCTGGCTGTACCCGAACCTGATGGTGAACGTCTACGTGTGGGGGATCTCGATCAACGTCGTCGAGCCCGTCGGCGTCGGGCGTTCGCGCGTTCGCTACCTCCGCTGGGTCGTTCGCCCCGAACACGTCGAGACGGGGGTCGGCAGCGGCCTCGACGAGGTCGAGCGCGAAGACCAGGAGGTCGTCGTGTCGGTGCAGCGCGGCATTCGCTCGCGCCTCTATCCGGGGGGCCGCTTCTCGCCCGAGCACGAGACGGGTCCGCACCGCTTCCAGCGCCTCCTGGCGCGGAGTCTCGGCTAGCCGGGGGAGTTCGCTCCGGATTTCGCAGATCCCCGTTCGCTGGCGCTGGGGCGCGCCGGTCCTGAACGGGGCAGGCGAGTGGCCTCGCCCCGAGCAGTGGCGCAGCCAGCGTTGTCCTGCTCCGACCTGTGAATCCGTCTCGTTCTGCGAACCACCCTCGATCCGATGTGCCCCCTTTTCACCACCCGTCGCCGCGCCGTCGTCCTCGCCGTCGCCACCGCCCTCGGGGGCCCCGCCAGCAGCCGCGGGGACCAAGTAACCCGCGCGGAAGACCGTCGGCACGGGGCCAGGGTGGGCACGCGCGGTCAGATCGGCGGGGCCCGCGGCGCG
>JBCCSK010000116.1:0-15639 GCA_039200205.1 Planctomycetota bacterium | reverse complement strand
GCTCGGGCGAGTCGCCGCCGCGGCCGGCATCGAGCTCCGGACCGGCGAGGGGCCGCGCGTGCGCGAGCCGTTCACCGACGCCGAGCCGCCCGCGCCGCTGCCCGTGCGGAGGCCGTCCGGGGCGCCCTCCTCGTCGCGGACCGAGGGTTGAGCGCCGGTTCGGGCAAAAAGCGCCGAATCCGCCCAATCCCCGCGCGGGTCCGTCCGTTCCCGACCGAGGAACACGACCCGGGCGTCCTGCACGCCGAGACCCGAACGCGAAGCTCGTCATGGCGCGCATCAGTGCCCTCCTCGCTCCTGCCCTCCTCCTGGCCGCCGGCCTGCCCGCCTCCGCGCAGCGCGGGACTCCGGTGGGCTTCGTCGAGACCTTCGCCCTCGCGGAGGACCGCGGGGCGACCCTCCAGCAGCTGGTCCCAGGGACGGAGGAGCACTTCTTCTACTCCGGGCTCCACTTCCAGCAGCAGGGCGAGCTCGACCGCGTCGACGGGCTCCTCCGGGACTGGCGAAAGCAGAGGGGGTCGTCGGGGCCGTACCGCCAGATCGAGACGCGCCAGAGGCTGCTGCGCGCCTCGACGGATCCCGAGGCGACGTACGAGTACCTGGAGCGCGAGCTGGGCCTCGGGTTCGACCACAGGCGCGTCGAGAGCGGCGCCGCGCCGGACCTGCCGACCGCCTTCGACGAGAGCGCGCTCGACCGCGATGCGATCATCCGCCGGCTGCTTCGCCGGGGGCGCAAGAGTGCGATCCGCGAGTTCAGCGGGCCCGTCCTGGAGTCGCTCGTCCGGGCGGAGCTCTCCGACGAACAGCGCGGAGAGCTGCTCGATCGGCTCCCGCGCGCGAACGTCCCGGGGCTGACCGAGCTCATCGTCGCGGACCTCGCCGCCAACCCGAAGTCGACCTTCGGTTCGCGAAAGATCCACGCGAAGCTGACGCTCGATCAGCTCGAGACGCTGCGTCGGCGGCGACCCGCGCTCCTCTCGAACCGTGCGTACGTCGACGCCGTCCTGCGGCGGATCGCGCCGGGCCGAGGCGAGTCGATGGACGACCTCGCGACGCGCGAGGCGTACCTCGAACGGGCGCTCCGCTTCGCCGCGCTGCTGCCCGACGCCTTCAACTCGCTCAAGGCGCACCTCCTGTACCGCCGGATCGTCGTCGACCTCGAACGGGGCCAGTCCGATCGCGAGCGCCTGATGCGCTACCTCCGCCTCCCGCGCCTCACCGGCTACCTGCCGCTGCGCGACCAGGAACGTCGCGTCGCGGCGAACCTCGGCGAGTCGTACGGTGGGATCACGCCGTTCGACGCCGTCGGCGACGATCGCGCGGTCGTCGTCGAGGCGCTGATGGCGCTGATGCGTGGGAGCGACTCGTACGAGCCGTTCCTCCAGGTGCTGCCCGAGAGCTTCGTCCAGGCCGTCTGGGCCGAGACGCGGCTCCTGTACGGCGAGCCCGCAGACGTCGACGCGCTGGTGCGCATGCTAGGTGGTCCCGACGCCGCCGAGCGTCTGAGGGACCGCGTCGAGATCGAGTTCGCGCGCACGAACGGCCGCAGGTTCGGCGCCGACGACGCCGTCACTCTCGCGGTCGACGTCAAGAACGTCGAGACGCTGATGGTGAAGGTCTTCGAGATCGACGCCGTCGCGTACTTCGATCGTTTCCAGAGACCGGTCTCGGCCTCTCTCGACCTCGACGGACTCGTCGCGAACGTGGAGACGACGATCGAGTACCGCGAGCCGCCGCTCCGCCGCGTGCGCAGGACGCTCGAACTCGAAGCGCTCTCGGGGCCAGGCACGTACATCATCGAGCTCATCGGCGGCGGCGTGTCGAGCCGTGCCGTCGTGCGGAAGGGCGAGCTGCACCTTCTGGAGCGGATCGGCTCCGCGGGCCACGTGCTGCAGGTCATCGACGGAAGCGGCGAGCCGGTCCCGACGGCGATCGCGCGGTTCGGCGGGCGCGACTTTGCGGCGGACGAGCGGGGCGAGATCGTCGTGCCGTTCACGACCGAGCCCGGCCGCCGGAAGGTGCTCCTGCGCGGCGGGGGCGTGTCGGCGGTCGCGAGCTTCGGTCACGCCGCCGAGTCGTACGGGCTGGAGGTCGCGATGCACGCGGTGAGCGAGTCGCTCATCGCCGGGGAGACCGCGCGGGTCGTCATCCGGCCGACCCTCCTCCTGAACGGCGAGCGGGTGTCCCTGGAGCTGCTCGAGAACGCATCGCTGCTCCTGTCCGCATCCGACCAGGACGGGACCAGCTCGACGAAGTTCGTCCAGGATCTCGACCTCGAGGGGACGCTCGAGCTCGTGGAGGAGATCGAGGTACCGGAGCGCCTGGCGCAGCTGACCGTCCAGCTGACCGGCACGGTCCGCAGCCTGAGCGCCGGCGAGGACGTCCCCGTCGTCTCGTCGCTCCAGACGATCGATGTCAATGGGATCGCCGTCACCGCCGACGTGGCCCAGGCGCTCCTGACCCGCACGCCGGCGGGCTACGCCGTCGATGTTCGGGGTCGCAACGGCGAGCCCCTCGCCGATCGCGAGGTTCGCGTCGAAGCGAAGCTGCGCTTCATCGACGAGACGGTCACGCAGAACGTGAAGACCGATGCTGCGGGGCGCGTCCATCTCGGCCGCCTCGCGGGCGTCGCGTCGATCTCGGTGTCCGGGCCGCCGGGAGCGTCGGCCGGCTGGGGCCTCGGGCCGGAGCGCGCCCTCGGGCTCGCGTCCGAGCTTCGCGGCCGCGCGGGCGCCGACCTACTCGTCCCGTACGCCGGCGGCGAAGAAGCGCTCTCGCGCGAGTCGCTCTCGCTGCTCGAGCTCCGCGGTGACCAGCCGCTTCGGGACCGCTTCGACGCGCTCGCATCGACGCCCGGCTACCTCGTCCTTCGCGGCCTCGCGGCCGGCGACTACCAGCTCGTCCTGAAGGACCTGGGCGAGACCTACGACGTGCGCATCGCGGACGGCGCGTGGCGCTTCGGTCACGTCGTCGGCGAGCGCGCGGCCTACGAGGTCGACGCGCCCGTCCCGCTCTCGATCCGAGCGATCGTGCGGCAGGGCGAGGACCTCGTCGTCCAGCTCGGCGGTGCGCGCGACACCGCGCGCGTCCACGTCGTCGCGACGCGCTTCCGCGACCGCTACGACCCGCTCGACCGCCTGTTCCAGAGGGATCGCCCGTCGCTGGACTGGAGCGTGCTCGTCGGGCCGGAGTCGTCCTACGAATCGGGGCGTCCTATCAGCGATGAGTACCGCTACATCCTCGATCGCCGCCTGCTGGATCCCTTTCCGGGCAACATGCTCGCCCGCGCGGGGCTCCTGCTGAATCCGTGGGCGCTCCGCGACACGGCGGATCGCATGGCGGACGCCGGCGAGTCCGGCGGTCTATTCTCGACGGGCGTCGGCGGAGGGGCTGGAGGCAAGTACGGCGGCAGGTTCGGCGGCCGCGCGCAGGTCGCTTCGAGCGGCTCGACGCCGGAGCTCGACTTCCTCGCCGAGCCCGGGGTGTTCCTGTCCGGGCTCGCGCCCGACGAGTCGGGGCGCGTCACGATCCCGATCGGGGCGCTCGGAGCGCACCACATGATCCGGATCGTCGCGGTCGACGACCGCACTGCCGTGGCCCGCGACGTGACGCGGGACGAGCAGCCGATCGCGCTGCGCGACCGCCGCCTTATCGACAGCCTCGATCCGTCGGCCGCGCTGACCCAGCAGCGACGCATCGCGTTCCTGCGCGCGGGCGAGGCGATCGAGCTGCTGGACGCACCGAACGCGAACGCGCGGACGTTCGACACGCTCGCCGACATCTTCCGCCTCTACCGGACGATGAACCCGAGCGACGAGCTCGCGAAGTTCGAGTTCCTCACGCGCTGGCCGTCGCTCTCGGACGAGGAGAAGCGCGCGAAGTACTCCGAGTACGTCTGCCACGAGCTGAACGCGTTCGTGCGGGAGAAGGACCCTGCGTTCTTCGCCGACGTCGTCGCGCCCTACATCGCGAACCAGGGGCATCGGACGTTCATGGACGACTGGCTCCTCGACGAGGACCTCGCCGCCTACCTGGAGCCGTGGCGCTTCGAGAGGCTCAACGTCGTCGAGAAGATCCTCCTGCTTCGCCGCGTCGAGGGGCGCGCGGAAGAGGTCGTCCGCGACCTCTACGGGCTGGTCCCGCGCGGTACGTTCTCGCTCGACGCGGCTTTCGACGTCGTTCTCGCGAGCGGCGGGATCGACACGCGCGAGCGAGGCCTCGCGCTCGCGATCGAGCAGTCGAAGGAGGCCGAGCGGAAGCGTCGTTCCGCGGCCCGGTCCGAGACGACGACCCTCGGGGCGCCGGCGGTTCCGGGGAGCGCGCCCGAATCCACGACGGACGACTTCTTCCTCGGTCGCGGCGTCTCGGCGAACGAGGTCGAAGAGGTCATCGCGGACGCGGAGGTGTCCGATTCCCTGCGCGCGCTCGGCTACGCCGCGGACGAGGACTTCGAATCGGAGTCCCTGACGTACGACCGCGGCCGCCGCCCGTTCGTCGTTCCGCTCTATCGTGACCTCGACCCGACGAGGGAGTACGCGGAGACCCACTACTGGCGGACCCGACTCGGGGCGATGAACGCGAACCTCGTCACGGTGTCGCCGTTCTGGGTCGACTTCGCGGCGGCCGACGGTCCGTTCGTCTCGGACTCGTTCCCGCTCGCGACCCGCAGCCACACGGAGATGCTGCTCGCGCTCGCGTTCCTGGACCTGCCGTTCGAGGCGGGCGAGCACGAGATCGTCGCGGAGGGTCGAAGCGTTCGCATGACGGCGGCGTCGCCGCTGCTGCTCGCGCTCGAGGACATCGCGCCGGCCGCTCTTGCCGAGGGCGGTCCGTCCGTGCTCGTGGGCCAGGACTTCTTCCGCCTCGACGATCGCACCGAGACCGTCGACGGCGTCGAGCGCGAGAAGTTCGTGAACGACGAGTTCCTCGTCGGTGTCCCGTACGGCTGCCGGATGGTCGTCACGAACCCGTCGTCGGGCGCGGTCGAGCTGCAGGCGCTCGTCCAGATCCCCGAGGGCGCCATGGCCCTCGCCGGGTCACGCGTGACGCGCGGCCAGCCGCTGACGCTTCCCGCGTACGGGACGGTGGCGCTGGAGACGGTCTTCTACTTCCCCGAGCCCGGGACGTTCCGCGACTATCCGATCCACGCCGGGCACGAGGGCATGCTCCTCGGCGCGGCAGACGCAAGAACGCTCACCGTCGTCTCGGAGCCGACGAACGAGGACCGCGACACCTGGGAGTGGATCTCGCAGAACGCCGAGCTCGCCGACGCGCTCGCCTACCTCGAGCGGAACAACCCGCGCGAGCTCGACCTCGGCAGGATCGCCTGGCGCATGAAGGACCGCGCAGGATTCGAGGCCGCGACCGCCGCGCTCGCCTCGCGCAACGTGTTCGCACCGGTCCTCTGGCAGTACGCGATCAAGCACCGTGACGTCGATCGGACGCGCGAGTACCTGGCGACGTCGAGCGGGCTGATCGCGCGAGTCGAGGCGCCGTTCGACTCGCCGCTCCTGTCGCTCGACCGCAGGGAGCGCGGCGCGTACGAGCACCTCGCGTACGAGCCGCTCATCAACGGGCGGACGCACGAGTTCGGCGGTGAGCGCCGCATCCTGAACGACCAGTTCGCCGCGCAGTACGCGAAGTTCCTGCGCGGCCTGGCGCTGCGTCGCGACCTTCGCGACGACGATCGGATGGAGATCGCGTACTACATGCTGCTCCAGGACCGGATCGGCGAGGCGATCGACGCCTTCGACCGGGTCGAGCGCGACGCCGTCGAGACGGGGATCCAGTACGACTACATGGCCGCGTACATGGACTTCTATCGCGGCGACGTCGAGCACGCGCGCGAGGTGGCGACGCCGTACGTGGATCACCCGATCGAGCGGTGGCGCAACCGGTTCCGCAACGTCGTCGCCCACCTCGACGAGATCGAGGGGATCCGCCCGGTCGAGGGCTTCGATCGGGACGACCGCGACGAGACGCAGGGCCGCCTCGCGGGCAGCGAGCCGATCCTGGAGCTGGAGGTCGAGTCGGAGCGCGTCGCGCTCTCGTACGAGCGACTCTCCGAGGTCGAGCTGCGCTATCACCTGATGGACGTCGAGTTCCTGTTCTCGACCAACCCGTTCGTCCGGGGCGGCGACGGCGCCTTCGGCTTCGTCCAGCCGAACGCGACGCAGACGGTCGAGCTGCCCGTCGGGATGACCGCGACGTCGTTCGCGATCCCCGACGAGTTCCGTCGATCGAACCTCTTCGTCGAGGTCCGCGGCGGCGGGATCGCGCGGCGCGCGACCTACTTCGCGGGCAGCGTCGACGTGCAGGGGCTCGAGCGCTTCGGGCAGGTCCGCGTCGTCGAGGACGGCACGGCGAAGCCTCTACCGCGCGCGTACGTGAAGGTGTATGCGAGGCTCGGCGACGGCAGCGTCCGCTTCCACAAGGACGGGTACACCGACCTGCGCGGCCGCTTCGACTACGTCTCCGTATCCGGATTCGACGGCCAGCCGATCGAGCGCTTCGCGGTCCTCGTGATGCACGACGAGGCCGGTGCGACGGTCACCGAGCTGGCGCCGCCGGTGCAGTAGCGACTACCAGCCGTAGGCCCAGAAGAACGAGGGAGCGACCCGATCGGCCTCCGGCGCCAGGCGGAACACGACCGCCATCGGCGCTGGGCCGGGGTCGTCGGCGCGGCCGTTGTACTTCGTCGCGCCGGTGCGTGGCCCGGCCCACGCGAGCTCGAAGGACGTGAAGCGCTCTCCGTCCCAGCTCGCGCGGCCGACCATCGAGCCGCCGAACGACCGGCTGTGCTCGGCCGGCTCGTCCCGCCGGTCGTCGATCTGCCAGACGCCCTTCTGCCGCACCGCACCCTCGCCCTCGAGAAGGAGCTCACGCCCGTCCTCGGTCCGACCCACTGTTCGCGCGACGAGTCGCGCCGCCGTCACGTCACCCTTCTCGTAGACGCGCGACTGACCGCGGACGTTGTCGCGACCGTGGATGCGGACGAGGCGCTCCAGCGCCGCCCTCGGCAGCTCGCCGGCCGCGAGCGCGCGCGCCTCGTCCGCCGTGAGCCACAGATGGTCGGTGTTCCACGCGTCAGCGCGCCAGCCGCTGCACGACGGCCCGGAATCGCGCGGGAGGTCGCGCGTGAACACCTGCAGGACGAGGCCGTCCATCGGATAGCGGTCCTCGGCGCGCGGCCCCGCGCGCAGCGCTTCGCTCGGGAGACGCTCTTCGCGCTCGAGCTCGTCCCAGCGAGCGAGCGCCTCGCGCAGCTTCTGTTCCACGTACTCGGGGCGGCGCGAGTTCCACGATGCGAGCAGCGTCCCCGTGGGCGTCACGACGTAGATGCCCTGGCGCGTCGGCGTCGGCTTGGTCCGACCGCCGTAGTGGCCGTCCTCGCAGAACGCCTGGAAGAGCTTCGCGGCGGGCGTGTCCGCACGCTGCAGTCGCCAGACCTCGTCCGCGCAGGGAACGAAGGCGTCGAGCATGCTCTGGATCCGCGGCTCCGACCAGGCCAACTGCCGGTCGATGACGCCGTTGTTTCACGTCGACCCGAGGGGGTGGCCGTTCATCGCCCACAGGAGCACGGGCTTGTCGGACGCCGCGCCGTCGCTCAGTCCGTCGTAGAGCGTCGGCCGCCAGGGGATCGCGCGCCACGCGAGTTCCTCGTCCGACGGAACGACCTGCTCGACGAGTGCATCGAGCGTCTCCGGGGTTGCGAGCGGCGCGTCCTGGAGCGGCGCGGCGAGGAGCAGAGGGACGACGACGAGCATGTCCCCGATCCTACTCGCTCATCCGCGGCCGCTGCGGGCGCGGCGCTCGCGGGTCCAACGGCGCACCTCGGGCCACAGGGTGAGCACGCACGCCTCGATCTCGTCACCGCGTCGTTCGAGCTCGTGGATGCCCTCCGCGATGGGATTGTCGCGCCGCATCCGCATGGAGATCCCCGCGAGTGCGCGTCCGACATTGCGCGCCTCGCCGTACGAGCCGAGCCAGTCGTCGCGCGCCATGCGCGGCGCGATCTGCGCGAGCCGCGGCGGAAGCAGGTCTTCGTGCGTGTCGAACGAGCGGTAGAGGCTGCTCGTCACGTCGTCGAGCGGCTGCGCCTCGAGCGTGTTCCAGTGACGCACGAGGACGTGGTCGGCGAAGACGTCGAGGAGGATCCCGCTGTAGCGCCGCAGCGACACCGGGAAGCGCTCACGCTCGGCGCGCACGAGCGGATGCGCGTCGAACCAGCGATCGACGGCGCGGTGCTCCTCGAGCGCGAAGCGCATCGTCTCCGAGAGGCGCTCGACCTGAAGACCCCTGGCGAAGTCGCCGAGCAGCGCCCCGAGCCGCGCCTCGTCCGTGGGCTCGGCGAGCGTGACGTGCGCGAGGTAGTTCACGCCCGGAGCATCGCCGCACCAGGCCCTGGCGTCACCCCTCGAGCTCGGAGATCGCGTTCTCCATCTCGTCGGGCAGCGCGGACTCGAACTCGACGCGTTCACCCGTCGCGGGGTGCTCGAACGCGATGCGATGCGAGTGCAGCGCGAGGCGGGACTCGCCGATCGGCAGCGGCACCTGGCGCTTCGTTCCGTACATCGGATCGCCGACGACGGGAAAGCCGCGCTCGGCGAGGTGGACGCGGATCTGGTGGCGCCGCCCGGTTTGGATCCGGAGCGCGAGCAGCGAGTGCGACAGGTACGTCTGGATCACGTTGACGTCGGTGACCGCGTCCTTCCCGTCGGTGTGGTCGATCATCTGCCGATCGGGCTTGCCGGGAACGGGCCCGATCGGCGCGTAGATCTGGAAGCGCCCGCTCGGGTGTCCGCTGACGATCGCGACGTAGTCCTTCTCGACGGTCTGGGCGCGGAACTGGTCTCGGAGGTGGGCCATGGCCTTCTCCGTCCGCGCGATCACGAGCACGCCGCTGGTCTCTCGGTCGAGGCGGTGAACGATGCCGGGGCGATCCTCGCCGCGGGAGGTCGGCAGCGGACCGTACTGCTGGTCCAGCAGGCTGGCGAGGTTCGTGCCGGTCGCGCGGTCCGCCGCGTGGGTCAGCATGCCGCTCGGCTTGACGACGACGAGGATCGACTCGTCCTCGGTCAGGATCTTGACCTCGTCCGCGACGGGCGGGAGGTCACCGACGCGCTCGTGCTCGATCTCGATCTCGTCGCCGACGGCGACGTAGCCGTTCGAGCGGTGCACCTCCTTGCCGGCGACGCGGACGCGGCCGCGACGGACGAGCTTCTGGAGCTGCGACCTCGAGTACCCGTCGACGAGTGCCTCGAGTGCACGGTCGAGGCGCTCGCCGTCCATCGTGTCGGGCACGACGAAGCGGTCGATCTGAGCGGGCATGTGCGCGGTTCTGGTTCCGTCGGGATCCGGAGATCCATCGGCACGGCGACGGGCGGATCCAGAGTTCAGGATGGGAAGTCTCCGGTGGAGACAGGTTCGAGCGTAGCGGCGTTTCCGAGCGAGACGTCAGGGGTTTGCTGGGACGTTGAGGATGAGTCGTCCGTCGTGGGGGAGGGTGACGGGGAAGTCGGTCGTCACGAGTCCGGGGCCGGAGACGGTGAGGGTGTAGTTGCCCTCGGGGAGGCGGGCGATGGAGTAGGCGTTGGTGGAGATTGGGAGGGTCGGGAGGGGGATTGCGAAGTGGAGACCGTACCAGCCCCATCCGGGGTTGATCTCGCGCTCGGCGCCGGCGGGGCGCAGCGTGACTCGGGCTGAAGCCTTCGAGCTGGTTGCGCTCACCGCTGGGTTGCCGGTCGTCTCGATCCGCAGGTCGAGCTTCGAGCCTTGGACGAGCTTCGGGCGGATCGTCCTCGGCGCCGAGCCGCGGACTTCGAGCACGTCGCGCGTCGTCACGAAGGCGTCGGGAAGTGGCGCATGGCTGCCACTCGATCTCGGGAACCAGCCCTGGACGAGCAGGCGATAGTCGCCTTCGGGGAGGGAGAGTCGGGCCTGCAGTGCCTTCGACAGCTTCGTGCGAACCAGGCGAATGCCCGTCCGGGGAGCGTGCACCTCGACGTAGTGGAATCGGGGTGAGGGGCACGGTTCGACGACCTTCGGATCGACGAGGACGTCAGAGATCGGGCCGGCGTGCGGGAATCGCAGCTCGACTTCGACGCGGGGGGGTGTCGAGCTGGGGTTCTCTGGGATCGTGACGATCGTCTCGGCGTAGCCGAGCGTGGGTTCCCAGGCGGCGATGCCGAGGCGGGTTCCGGGTGCGGCTCCGTTCGGGAGTTCCAGGCGGCCGTCCTCGACCTGGTGGAGCTCGAGGGGGACGAGGGGGAACTCGTCGTCGAGGTTCATTGCCCGTACCTCGACCGCGTGTTGGGCGGCTGGGTCGAGGGGTTCGCCTCGGCGGTGTGCGCGGAACCTGACCGGGGCACCGTCCGGCATCAGGACGGTGACGTGGACCGGGACGGTTGGCTGGGCCTCGGCGAGTGCGAGGAGGGCGGCGACTGCGAGCGTCGGGGTCATTCCCGGGTGAGTGTAGCTCGGTCTTGGGCGCCCTTTTATTTCTGGCCCATCCGCTTACGCGGATGGAGCGTCGGATTTCTCTGGTCCATCCGCTGACGCGGATGGGACTAGTCTTTGCGGAGAAAGTCCACCAGGTCGTCCTCGAGCTCCTCCAGCCCGTACTCCTGCACGCAAAGGCAGCGGTACACGATCCGCGCGAGAGCGTCCGGGGTGTTCGGGTTGAGCTCCTTCGGCGGCGGGTAGCTGAGGAAGTAGCTCAGCGACAGGCGCTCGGTCTCGCCGCCCTGCTCGCGGCCCGCGTACTGCCACGGGACCTCGTCGAACGGCAGGACGCCGGTGAGGATCTCGTAGAGCATCACGCCGATGCCCATCACGTCCGCCTTGCTGTCGCGCAAGAGGAACGGGTTGTAGTGCGGGGTCGTCGTGATCACGCCGCGCTCGTCGGCGCGCATCGCGGGGTCGATCAGCACCACCGAGCCCGACGGCTTCACGATGACGTTCTCAGGCTTGAGGTCGCCGTGGTACTCCAGCGTCCCGTTCGCGCGCAGCTTCTGGAGCGACCGCACGAGCGTCAGGAACCAGTTGAGGCGGATGCCCTCGAGCGCGCGGATCTTCTCGCGCAGCGTCTTGCCGCGCAGGAAGTCCATGACCATCACCGGCCGCCCGTCGTGGCGGAAGCAGTCGTGCACGCGCACGACGTTCGGGTTCTTGACGCTCTGCAGCAGGTCGGCCTCGGACAGCACGAGGTCGTCGATCTCGTGGACGTCGAGGAAGTCGATCCGGACGCCGTCCTGGCGGAAGAAGATCGCCTCGGCCGGGGTCTCGTCGGGGCTGATGCCCTCGGGCTGACGCTTGTTCGTGATCTCGAGGAAGCGCGTCACGTAGCGGCCGCCGCCAGCAACGTCGCCGATCTTGAGGGCGACCTTCTGGCCTCCCTCGTCCTCGGCCAGGTAGACGAGCGAGAAGCCGCCGCGCGCGATGAAGTCGATCACGCGGTAGCTGCCGATTCGTTCGCCTGCTTCGAGCTTGATCATCGAGTGTGCCTCGGGATCGGAGGGGGGAGGGGAGCCGTGCGGGTGGGGTGCGCGTTTGGAAGCGCGACGAGGGCGCGGAGCCCTCCGGAGCGCTTCTTCTTCATCGAGCGGAAGTGACTTCGGATTGAGGGAAACCCGGTCCTGGGGCCGGAGGCGCATCCGACCCGCTGGAGCGCCTTCGGGCCCCTTATCCGGGATTTCTGCTTCCCTCAGTCGCCGCGCGCCTCTCGCGTGGCGTCCTCGACGTCTTCGATCGGCCGCTCGCTCATCGAGGCGCTGTCGCCGACGTCCAGGATCCGGCGGACACCGTCCGCCACGGTCCCGGTGCCGATCCACTTGTCCTCCCGATGCGGGACACGACGCCACGCCCGCCCGAGCTCGTCCACCACCCCGAGATCCTGGTCCCAGAGGTTCCGCACCACGTAGAGGAAGCGGCCGTCGGAGCCGTTCTCGGCGTAGCGGACCACCGATCCGATCACCGCGTCGTCATCCAGGACGACCCAGGCGCGGACGGCGGGGACGGGGGTGAGCACCGCCCGGTCGAGACCCGGCGGCTCCATCGAAGTGGTCGACGTCATGCAGGCGGCCAGCGGAATGCCGGCCAGCGAGGCGAGGAGCGCGCGTTTCATGGGGATCGATGCCGCGGGGCCGGAATGGACCCTCGGGGACCGAGCGGGGATCGGTCGCACCAGCGCTCCCATCGGCGACCTCCCGCTCGGAGCTTGAGCCTTCGGCGCTACCATGCGCGCGATGAACGAGGAAGGACTGGAAAAGACGCGCCGGGCCGGAAGGATCGCCTCGCGCTGCCGGGAGTGGGCGCGAGACGCGATCCGACCCGGCGTCCGGCTGCGCGACGTGCTCGAGACGATCGAGTCGATGATCCGCGAGGACGGCGCTCAGCCTGCGTTCCCGGCGCAGGCGTCACGCAACGAGTGTGCGGCCCACTACTGCACCTCCCCGGAGGACGAGATGACCTTCGAGGAGGGGGACGTCGTGAAGATCGATATGGGGGTCCACGTCGACGGGTGGATCGCCGATACCGCATGTACGGTCGATCTCTCGGACGGCGGCGACAACGCCGAGCTCGTCGGCGCTTCCGCGGATGCGCTGGCGGCGGCGATCGCTCTGGTCGAGCCGGGACGCCCCGTGGCCGAGATCGGAGCCGCGGTCGAACGCACGATCACGAAGGCCGGCTACCAGCCGATCCGCAATCTCACCGGCCACGGCCTCGACCGCTGGAAGGTGCACTGCGCGCCCCAGATCCCGAACTACGGCGAGCGCGGCGGCGGTCGGCTCGCCGAAGGCATGGTCGTTGCCATCGAGCCGTTCGCGTGCACCGGCCGCGGGTTCATCCACGAGGCGGGCCGCGCCGAGGTCTTCATGCTCGTCGGACCGCCGCGCAAGGCGAAGGGAATCGACAAGTCGGTCCTGCGCGCCATGCAGTCGTGGCGGGGCCTGCCGATCGCGCGGCGGTACTTCGGCGAGTTCGAGCGCGAGCTCGTCGACGACACGATCTCGAAGCTCGCCCGGCAGGGAGCCCTCGTGAGGTACCCGCCGCTCGTCGAAGAGCCAGGCGTGCTGGTGGCTCAGACCGAGCACACGCTGTTCGTCGGCAGCGACGGCGTCGAGATCATCACAGCCTGAGACGAACGGGTCTCTGTTCGCGGCAGCGGGTCTCTGTTCGCGCCAGAGCGCCGGACGCTCGCCGCTCGGCGTGGTGGTCGGCGACTGGCGCCGATAGGCTGCTACCCATGGCGGTGGATGCGGAGATCGAGGGCGATCAGCTCGGCGTCGGGGGAGGTGACGACGGCCGCAGCCCGCGGCTCGGCTCGGCGTTCGAGTCCGCCGTCGCGAGCACGCACTCACCGATCCAGCGGCGGCGCCTCGCGCGTCGCCTCTCCCTCGCCGTCGCGGACGCGCACCGCCGCGGAGAGGTGCACGGCTCGCTTTCGCCGGCCGTCGTCCGATTCGACGGCAGTGCGATCGACCTCGTGCCCGTCCCCTCGGCCGCGGGCGCGACCGATCGGCTCCGCTACGCCTCGCCCGAGGTCGCCCGCGGTGACGACCCCACCGCGGCGTCCGACGTCTTCTCCCTCGCGCTCCTCGTCCGGGAGATCTTCGAGGGCGCGCCCGTCCGTCCGGGGACGCTGGAAGAGGTCGCGCCGGCGGCCGTCGACGGCCACGTCGACGCGCCGGGGGACCTCCCTGCGACCCTGCGAGCCCTCGCCCTCGAGTCGACGGCCCTCGATCCCGCGCAGCGACCGACCGCGACCGACTGGGTGCGCGCCTGCGCGGTCGATCCGCGGCGCGTCATCTCCCCCTGGTGGCTCGTCGGCCTCGCCGCGCTCGTCGTCGCCGCCCTGCTCATGGGCCTCCGCTCGTCGGCCGACGCACGCGAGCGCGCGGACGAGCGCTACGTGGTCGCGCGCGACGCGCTCCAGGGTCTCCTCAAGACCGTCGGGGAGACGCTCGAGCGCGTCGAGGACCCCGCCCCCGTTGCGGCGGCCGGAGAGAGCGCGCTCGAGGCGCTCCGGGCCTCGTTCGCCCTGAAGAAGAACGTCGGGGCGGAGGAGCGACAGCTGCTCGCGCGCGCGTCGCTGTGGACGGCCATCGCGCAGCGCACGGCAGGGGACGACGAGCGGGCCAAGGTGCACGCCGCAGCCGCGCTCGATGCGGCCGCCCAACTGGACGACGTCGCCCTGCGCGATCGGATCACCTGCCGCGCAGAGACGATCCTCGGACAGATCATGCGCCGCACCGGACTGCCCCGTGAGTCCGCGGCCCACTTCAAGAACGGAATCGCGGCGGGCCAGGCCCGGATGGCGGCGGCGGACACGACGCGCGAGGACCGCCTCGCGGTCGCCGAGCTGAACCTGCGCGCTCCGGTTGGCGCCCAGGAAACGCTCGTCTACCTCATCCGCGCGCGCAAGGCGCTCAGCGGCGACGAGATCGAGCCGGACGACGTGGAGGCCCTCGAGCTGCTCGCCGAGATCGATCGCATCGAGGCCAACCTGCAGTACGCGCTCGGCCAGCGCCCGAGGGCGATCTCGACCCTCGAAAGCCACGTCGAGACGGCCGAGCGCTTGGTCGAGATCGACCCCGGGATCCTGGAGTACCGCGAGATCCTCGGGAGCGGAGCCGAAGTCCTCGCCAAGATCCAGCGCGAGACCGGCCGCCACGCGGCGGCGGTCGAGTCGCTGCGCACGTCGGTCGGGGCGTGGAGCCTCGTGCGCGAACTCGATCCGAAGAGCACGGATCGGACGCGAGCCTGGGCCCAGGCGACCCGTCGCCTCTCCGAGGCGCTCGCGACCGTCGGCGAGTGGGAGGAGAGCTACGCGCTGCACCGCGAGAGCCTCGCCGAGATGGAGCGACTGCTGGCTGCGGGCGAGCTGTCCGAGGCCGACCAGATGCAGCTCACCATGCAGCTGGTGGCGGCGGCGGAGACGATGATCGGAGCGGGCGATACGGACAGCGCGAGCAGGTCCCTTTCGCGGTGCGTCGAGCTTCTTCGCGAGACGCCTCCCAAGCAGCGTGGCCAGTGGCGCTGGTCGTGGACGCTCGCGCGAGCCCTCGTCGTCGAGGCCGAGATCCTGCTCGCGCGGGGGGGAGGGGGCAACTGGGACGACGCCGCGGAGCGCGCCTACGTCTTCGTCGAAGCCGTCCAGGGAGACAGCGTCGCCGGTGAACGATCCAAGAAACGCGACGGACCGACCGGCGCCCTCGGCGTCCTCGTCGACGCGGTGCGGGCGGGCGACGTGCGATTCGACCCGTCACGGATCCGCCATGAGCTGGCGGGTGCGCTCCTCGTCGGCGCCGCGATTCGCGTGATCGAGGGCGAGATCGAGGCGGCGAACGACGCTCGCACGCGCGCCCTCGCGATCGCCGAAGAACTCGTCGAGCAGGACGCGAAGGACGTGCGCGCTCTCGCTCTGAAGGCGCGCGCGTGTTTCCTGCTCGGGAGCGATCGCGAGGCCGCGGACGCCCTCGCCGCACTCGACGCGACGGGCTACCGCGACGTGCGCCTCGCGGCCGTTCGGTCGGCGGCGATCAACGCGAATCGCTGATCGATCGCGTTCCGCTCACTCGTCGTCTTCGTCGTCGTCATCGAGCGCTTCGAGGTCGTCGGCGAACTCCTCGGAGAGAG
>JBCCSK010000115.1:0-15660 GCA_039200205.1 Planctomycetota bacterium | reverse complement strand
GTCGCACGCGGGCGCGCCGAGCCGGTGGGTTAGGGTCGCACGCGGGCTCTCGACGCTCTACTGACCCTGACCCTTCGAGAAGCCCGGCTCACCGTCGAAGGTGAACAGGCCCTCGGTCTTGATCAGGTCGAAGCCCGCATCGACGATGCGCCCGAGCAGGTCGACGAGCTGACGCCCGGTCACGGGCGTTCCTCCCGGGGCCTGGAAGCGGCAGCGCCAGTGGTCGGTGCAAAGCGTCTCCGGGACGCCGCCCGGCCAGACCTTCTGGCCGCGGTTCGTGATCATCACGAGCTCGAAGTCGTCTCCCGCCGTCGGGGCGAGCTTGGGCCCGAGATCGTCCGGGGTCCCGTCCGCCCAGTGCAGGAACGCGTCGACGCCGACGCGCTCCTTCTTCGCCGGCACCGTCGCCGGAACTTCGACCTTGAGCGTCGCCGCAGCGTCGTAGTGCACGGGCTTGAGCCGCTGGGGCTCCTGCCCGATGCGAGCGATGACCGCGTCGGCGAACTCGGACGTACCGACCTTCTCCTTGCTCGTGCCCTCGTCGTAGATGTCGTACGTGTGCACGCCCTCTTCGATCGTCCGGAGCCAGGCGTTGTGCACTTTCGTCGCGACGTCGCCCTGTCCGATGTGGACGAGCATCTGCACGGCGCCGAGGAAGAGCCCTGACGGGTTGGCGAGGTTCTGACCGGCGCGGCGCGGAGCCGAGCCGTGGATCGCCTCGAACATCGCGCAGCGGGCGCCGATGTTGGCCGATCCAGCGAGGCCGACCGAGCCGGCGATCTGGGCCGAGACGTCGGAGAGGATGTCCCCGTAGAGGTTCGGCAGCACGACGACGTCGAACGCCTCGGGAGTGTCGGCAAGCTTGGCGGCGCCGATGTCGACGATCCAGTGCTCGGACTCGAGCTCCGGATACTCCTTCGCAACCTCCTCGAACACCTGGTGGAACAGGCCGTCCGACAGCTTCATGATGTTGTCCTTCGTGAAGCACGTGACCTTCTTCCGGCCGTACGCCTTGGCGTACTCGAATGCATAGCGCATCACGCGCTCGCTGCCGGGGCGGCTGATCAGCTTCAGCGTCTGGACGACCTCGTCGGTCTGACGGTGCTCGATGCCGGCGTAGAGGTCCTCTTCGTTCTCCCGAACGATGATGACGTCCATCTCCGGGTGCTTCGTCTCGACGTAGGGCGCGTACGCGGGGCACGGACGCACGTTCGCGAAGAGCCCGAGCGTCTTGCGGACGGTGACGTTGAGGCTCTTGAAGCCGCCCCCCTGGGGGGTGGTGATCGGAGCCTTCAGGAAGACCCTGCGCTCCCGAAGCATGTCGAGCGACTCCGGCTCGATCCCGGCGGTGATGCCTCGCTCGTACACCTTCTCGCCGATCTCGATCTCGGCGATGTCGAGGCGCGCGCCGCCTGCGTCGAGAATGCGCAGAACGGCGTCCATGATCTCGGGTCCGATGCCGTCGCCACGGGCGACGACGATGGGAACTTCAGCTGTGGTCACTTGAGTCTTCCTTTGGGTTGCAGGTTTCGATCCAGCGCGAAATGCGGCGAGCAGGATAGCGTCACGAGACCACGCGCGGGCTCGCGCACGCCCAGGCCCCGCGTCCAGGCGTGGAAACGGACAATGCGCTGAACAAATGCGAAGCCGCCGAGCTCCGCGCCGCTAGGCCGCCCGGACGCCCCGCCCGCCCCCAACCACGGCACTCCCCATGCTCTGCTCGATCGCGGCCGTCACGGCAGCCCTGCTCTCCGGATCCGAGGCCCACGTTCCGTTTCCCTTCCAGCCGCGGCGCGGCGCGGAGCAACTCGGCTCTCCGACCCTCGACCTGGAACCGGCCGCGATCGCCGGCCTGACCCGCCTCGACGCGGTGACGCTGACAGGGGTCACGCTCCCCTCGGGCGGGACCGTCTCCCTGGAGCTCGAGCGGATCGACGTCGAGCGCCGGCGCTTCGGGGTGCACGTCGACGGAGCCCTCGTCCCCGGTGCGCTGGAGGGGCTCGACCTGTCCGTTTGGAAGGGAAGGGTCGCAGGCGACGAGGCGAGCCAGGTGATGCTCGGATTCTCGCGCTACGGCTCACGCGGGTGGATCCGCGTGCGGGACGAGCTGACGCACCTCATGCCCGTCCCCGCGTCGGAGGGCAACTGGCGGGACGCCTCGGCGCTGCTCGTGGCCGAGCAGGAGCTGAATGCGGCGGGGTACTCGTTCGACGGAGCGTGCGAGGCGGCGCCGCCGACGGTCGCGCCGGTCCCGAGCGCGCACGCCGCATTCGATCACGGCCCCCAGTTCGTGACGATCGAGTCCGTCGCGCTTCGCGAGTGCACGGTCGCCATGGAGACCGACTGGCAGCTCTACCAGATCTTCAACGACGTCAATGCGACGACGACCTACCTGACGACGCTGCTCTCGTTCGTCAGCGATCGCTACGAGGAACAGGCGTCGACGCTCCTCACGTTCCCGTACCTGCAAATCCACACGACGTCGAACGACCCCTGGTCGTCGCAGGACAACGGCGGGAGCACGATCGACCTGCTCAACGAGCTCCAGGCCGCGTGGATCGGGAACATCCCGACGGGCGCCCGACTCGGGCACTTCATGAGCGGCGCGCCCCTCGGCGGCGGCGTCGCGTACCTCGACGTGCTCTGCAACGACCAGTTCAACTTCGGCGTGAGCGCGAACATCGTCGGCCAGGTGAGCTTCCCGGTCGTCCAGCAGCCGTCCAACTGGGACTTCTTCGTCGTCGCGCACGAGCTCGGCCACAACTTCTCGGCGCCCCACACGCACGAGTTCTGTCCGCCGCTGGACGAGTGCCCGCCGTCGAACTTCTTCGGCTCGTGCCAGGTCCAGCAGCAGTGCACGAACATGGGGACGATCATGAGCTACTGCCACCTGTGCCCCGGGGGCACCGGCAACATCACGACGTTCTTCCACCCCGAGAACGCGGCGCGGATGACCGCTGCCTCGGCGAACTGCGCTCCCGCGATCTTCGAGGTGATGATCACCGCTCCTGACCTCGCCTCGGACGTGACGACCACGCCGACGATGCTGCAGGTGCTCGCCGGAACGGTGTCCTCGGCGAACCTCAACTATCGCACGGCGGGGACGACGGCCGTCACGACGGTCCCGATGACGGCCCATGGCGGCGGTCTCTTCACGGCCGACCTCCCGGCGGCGCCCTGCGGCGACACGCTCGAGTACTGGCACGACTTCGACGTCGCCGGCTACGGGACCTACACGGCGCCGGCGGATGCCCCGACCGCGTTCTACGGCGCCTTCAGCGGAATCGCGCAGGCCCTGTTCGCCGACGCCTTCGATCAGGAGCGCGGCTGGAGCGTTGTCGACCTCGGAGCGACCACGGGAGCGTGGGAGCGCGGCGTCCCCGTGGACGACCCCGGCTGGCAGTACGATCCCGTGGGCGACGCCGACGGGTCCGGAGCGTCCTATCTGACCGAGAACCGGCCCGGGAACACGGACGTCGACGACGGCGCGACCGCGCTCGTCTCGCCGGTCTTCGACATGTCGGTCGGCTCGGCGCGTCTTCGCTACTCGTACTTCCTACGCCTCACGAACGCGGACGGTGACGATCGTCTCCTCGTCGAAGCGCGTTCGAACGGCGGCGCTTGGACCGAGGTCGCGCGCCACGACACGGACGGTGGCCTCGCCTGGCGTGACGTCGAACTGACGGTCGCAGACTTCCTGGCCGCCGGGATCACGCCGGGCGAGATGCAGCTGCGATTCACTGCGAACGACGGTGGTGATCCCAGCATCGTCGAAGCCGGCGTCGACGCATTCCGCGTCGAGTTCCTCCACTGCGGGCCGTTCGGGACGCCCTACTGCGGCCCTGCGATCCCCAACTCGACCGGTTCGCCCGCGATCCTCGCGGCGACGGGCAGTCCCGAAGCGGCGACGAACGACTTCGTCCTCAGGGCGTCGTCCGTTCCGCCGGCGGCGTTCGGGTTCTTCTTGAACTCGGCGTCCCAGGCGTCGGTGCCTGGCGCCTTCGGAAGCTCCGGCACGCTGTGCCTCGGCGGGACGCTCGGCCAGCACGTCGACGACGTGCAGCGAGCCGACCCGACGGGCGCCCTGACCGCCGTCGTCGATCTCAGCGCCCTCCCGCGCCCCGGTGGACCCGTCCAGGTGCTCGCCGGTGAGACCTGGAACTTCCAGGCCTGGTTCCGGGACACGGCATCCGGAGCCGCGACCTCGAACTTCTCGGACGGTCTCGAAGTGACGATCCAGTAGTCGGAGACGCCCCGGGTCCCGCCCTTCCCAGCTCCGCGGCGCATCGCGGTACGATCGAGGGGCTGCGATGGAGCCGAGCACCGGACACGACACGGGCGATCGACTGGATCGGATCGTCGCGCGCGCGCATCGCGAGGGACACGGCTACGTGGTCCTCGCGGTCGGCGTCGAGGCGGCGAATGGTGCGATGCACGTGGCCGAGCTCGCGCACGACGCGCTCGCGGCCGAGACGTCCGTCCTCGATGCCGCATTCGCCAGGGCCGAGACCGATGACGGCGAGGCGATGCTCCTCGCCGCGGTCGTCGCACCGGGCACCGAGATCCTGGAGCTGGGCGCAGCGGTCCAGGACGGCGTCACGTCCGGGACACCGATCGGCGTCGCGACGAGCGTTGGGCGCACGGCCCTCACCCTCGACGTGGCGATCGCCGTGGCCCTCGAGGGCCTCGAGATCGCCCGGAACTCGGGTGCGTGGGCGCCGGTCCACACGGAGCTCTACGAGCTGGTCCAGGCGACGATGAACGGCGCCGCGCCCGCGCGTTGCGAGGTCGAGGTGACGGCGTCGATCGCCGCGCTGCCCCAGCCAGCCGAACCCGCGCCGCCCGAGGCGGACGATCCGTTCGCGCGCGTGGGCACGGACGAGGAGGTCGACTCCGCCCCGTCCGAATCGAACCCGTCCGAATCGAATGGAGCCGCCGAGGTCGACGAGCCTTCCCGTCGCGACGACTCGGAGCTGCTCGACGAGATCCGCGGTCTGCTGCGCGATCACGAGCAGACGAAGGAGAAGGACCGTCACGCCCGCGCGCTCCTGGAGCGGCGCATCGCAAAGCTCGTCGCCGCCTTGGACGCAGCCCAGGGCGAGATCGCTCGACTGCGGCGCGGCGGAGACGTCGAGACCGGCGTCGCGTCGATCTACCAGAGCGTCCAGGGGCTCGACGACGGCGAGACGCACGTCGAGCTGAAGCGTGCGCTCGTCGAGGAGATCTTCCGCAAGAACGCGCTGGAGCAGCAGCGCTTCCGTGAGCGCGAGGGCTCGCGCGTTACCTGAGCGCCGCCAGGTCTGCGATCTCGACGACGACGTCGCGCAGCCCATCCGTCAGCCCCTCGGCGATCACGCCGGCGTCCGAACCGTCGACCACAGCGGCGGTCTCGAAGCGGCGATCGAACACCGTCACACCGTCGAAGTCGGTCAAGCGGGCGATCGCGGCGACGGACGCCTGGCCGGCCGCGAGCTCGAACGTGACGAGCTCGACCTCCAGAGTGCGACCGGAGCTCGCGCCCCTGCGGACGAACCCGCGACGGCGGTAGAGCTCATCCTCCAGAGCGCGCCGAAGCGCATCGTCCAGGGGCTCGTTCCAGCGGGCGAGATCGTCGTAGGCGACCTCGACGGGCGAGATGCGTCGCACGAGCCGATCGGGAATGGACTCGGCGACGGTCACCCGCGCCAGCACGAGCGCCGGCTCGGCCGGCGGCGGGAGCTCGGACGGCTCGGCGTCCGCGCGGGCGTCGAGGCTCAGCCAGCGGATCGCGGGCGCGGGGTCGGGCTCGAGGTCGATGCACGCAGCGGTGACTGCGGCGAGGGCGAGCGCCCCGAGCGTCCATCGTCGTCGTTCGATCTTCATCGAGTGCGGCTCATCGGCCGGCGGGGTTGACTCTGCCGCGGAGGAGGACGGCGGGATCGCGCTCGATCAGCGCAGCGAGATCCTCGATCTTGCGCAGCGCCCGTCGGAGGTCGCCGAGCGTTGCGTTCAGCTCGGCTCCGGACGACGTGAATCCGGCCGCGACGCGCGCCGTCGTATCGGCGGCACCGCGAATCGCGGCGGAGGTCGCCGGCAGGTCGGTTCCACCCACCGCGGTCTCGATCGATCCCACGAGGCTCTCGAACTCGTCGGCGACGGACTCGACGTCGGCAAGCCCGCGCTCGGCCCAGCCGCCCTCGGCGGTGAGCGCGACGAGCGTCTCGTCGAAGCGCTGGGTGAGCTCGCGCAGCTCGGCGATCAGCGCTGACGCGTCCGCCCCGAGACCGGTCTCGGCCGTACCGTCGACGGCGATCCGGAGCTCCTCGGCGAGCGACGCGATCGACTCGACGAGGCGCTTGCTGTCGATCTGCGCGAGCTTCTCCTCGAACGTCGCAGCGAGCTGCCCAAGATCCCGTACGACGACGGGCATGTCGTTTCCGATCTCGCGAATGGCGGCTTCGACGCTCTTCAGCGTCGAGGGGACGGACGGAACGTAGTTGTCGGGCGGTTCGAACGAGAGAGCGAGCGTCTCCGTGTCCGCCGGAAAGAAGTCCGCGTCCAGGAACTTGATGCCCGTGATCCCCTGGCTCGCGACCGTGACCCGGATCTGGGGGTCGTCCATGTCCGATCGACCCGTGATCTCTTGTCCGCTCTCGACCGCGTTGATCCTGCGGAGCGCATCGACGCGCAGCTCGGCCCGGATCTCGACCAGCCGATGGTCGGGAGCGAGCGAGATCTGGGAGACCTTGCCGATCGTGACGCCGCGGACCTTCACAGGGGCGCCGACCTCCATCCCCTGGACCGACTCGTCGACGTACGTCACGCGCTCGACGACGTCGACGTCGAAACGGCTTGCACCCAGCCAGAACAGCGCCGCGACGACGGCGACGATCCCGCCGACCACGAAGGCTCCGACCTTCCATTCGTTCGTGGCGCGAGCGCTCATCGGGAGCTCCCGGCGAGCGAGGACTCGCGGTGGAAGAACGCGCGCACGCGCGAGTCGTCGCTCGTGTCGCGCAGGACGCGCGGGTCGCCGTTCGCGATGATCCCTCGCGTATGGCGGTCGAGCAGGATGCAGCGCGTCCCGATCGCGTAGATGCTCATCAGCTCGTGCGTCACGATGACGAGGGTCAGTCCGAGGGACCGGTTGAGGGTCAGGAGGAGCTCGTCGAGCTCCGACGAGGTCACGGGGTCGAGCCCGGCAGAGGGCTCGTCGAGGAAGAGCAGGTCGGTCTCCAGCGCGAGGGCGCGGGCAATCCCGGCGCGCTTGACCATCCCGCCGGAGAGTTCGGCGGGCAGGCGGTCGCCGGCGCCTTCGAGCCCGACCAGACGAAGCTTACCGTCGACGATCCCTGCGATCGTGTCCGCGTCGAGGTCCGTCCACTGCTCCAGCGGCATCGCGACGTTCTGGGCGATCGTCATCGATCCGAAGAGCGCCCCGCCCTGGAAGCTGACGCCAAACCTCGGACGCCGGCCCTCGAGGACCGTCGGATCACCGACGCCCTCGATCGCGACGCTCCCCTCCAGCGGGTGCAGGCGGCCGAAGAGCGTCTTCAAGAGCGTCGTCTTCCCCGTCCCCGAGCCGCCGAGGATCAGGAAGATGTCGCCGCGCTGGACCTCGAAGTCGAGGTCCTTCATCAGCGGTCGGTCGTAGCCGATCGTGAGATCGATTGCTCGGAGCATCGCCGTCAATAGAAGTTCCAGATCTCGAACAGGACCGCGAACAGAGTATCGACGAGCACGAGCCAGAAGAGCGTGCTCACGACGGCCGACGTCGTCGAGCGTCCGACGCCCTCTGCGCCACCGCGCGTCGCGAGCCCGCGCTCGGACGCGATCCCGGCGATGAAGACGCCGAAGACCATCGCCTTCAGGAGCCCGCCCATGATGTCGGCGGCGTCGAGCGTCGACTGTGTCGACAGGATGAACTGACGGAAGCTGACGTCGAGCGTCTGCGTCGCGACGACGGCGCCGCTGAGGACGCCGACGATGTCCGCGACGAGCGTCAAGAGCGGCAGGACGATCACGAGCGCGAAGATGCGCGGGAAGACGAGGTAGCGGTGCGGGCACACACCGAGCGTGTAGAGGGCGTCGACCTCCTCCGAAACGCGCATCGTGCCGATCTCTGCGGCGATTGCTGCGCCCGACCGCCCCGCGACGACGATCGCGGTCATCAGCGGCGCGAGCTCGCGCGTGAGGGACAGGCTGACGAGGTCGGCGACGAACGCGTCCGCCCCGAACTTGCGGAGCTGAATGGCGGCCTGGAACGCCGTGATCAGCCCCATCAGCGATCCGATGACCGCGACGATCGGCAGTCCGTCCGCTCCGTGTCGCTCGACCTGCTGACCGACCGCGCGCCACTGGATCGTGTGCGGACTTCGGATGGCAGCAACCGCCGCGCCCGCCTCGTCGGCCACGAACGTCAGCATCGTCCGCAGCGTCTTGAATAGATCGAAAGTCGACTCCCCCACCTGCTGGAAGAGCCCGACGCGCGGCGGCTTCGGGAGCCGTGCCGGACACTGGCCGTCGACGGTGTAGAGCGCGAGGATCGCGCGAACGTCGTCGCTCGCGCCGACGATCTCGGGGATCTCACCGGCGCTGCAAATCGCGTCGGCGAGGACCGACGCGGCCGCTCCTTCGAGCCGTTCGACGTCGGTCAGGTCGATCGCGTCGATCGGCCCGTGCGAGAGGACGCGCATGACGCCCTCGCGAAGATCGGACGCGCCGTCGAGCCGAAACGCCCCCTCGAGGCGGAGGGCCCGACGCCCGTCGCTAGCGATCGTCTCCTCGACCGTGGCGACCATCACGGACGATTGGACCAGGGATCCACCGCCGAGTCCAACGATGCGATTCAGTCCGCCGCGAGTCGATGCAGGAGCACGCGGCCGCGCTCGGAATCGCTCGTCGCGAGGAGGGATCCGGCGACGTCCACGTCCACCGGGGCCTCCGTGCCGAGCAGCACGCCGGCGAAGAGCGGCGCGCGGGGATCGGCGAGATCGTGCGCGACGACGACGCCCGCGCCGGCGAGCGACGTCACGAGGACGCGCCGGCCCGCGACGGTCGCGACGGCGACCGCCCGGGGCTCGATGCCGTTCGAGGTCGCGCTCGCACGTACCGCCGCCGGAGATTCGAGCGCAGCGCGCGCCACGAGACGCTCGCCGGAGGACCAGAGCGGGGCCCCGCCCGCGTCGCGGACGCCGATGCTCCGGGCCCCGAACGCCTGGAGACGGTCGACGAAGCCGTTGCCGTCGAGGTCGGCGTCGAGCTCCGAGACGAACAGATCGCCCGCGACGGGCGGCGTCTGGAGCGACGCGGCATTCGGGAAGACCGTCGTGTCGAGGCTCAGGTCGCGGACGCGCGCTCGCTCGTCGAAGGACGGGAGCACGCCGTCGCTCGGGAGGAGACGCGCGAGTCCGCCGTTCGCGAGCACGACGCGGGTGCGGCCTTCGTCGTCGAACGTCGCGAGGTCGAGCGGCTGAACGAGTCCGTCGATCGGGAGAGCCGTCGGCGCGAATCCGCTGCCGCTCGACGCCGCGTCGATCCCCGCGGGAGTGAGTCGCAGGAGAGCGACCGAGCTGCCCGGAGCCGCGGCCCCGATGATCCGTCCGGAGGCGAGGTCGGCCGACGCGCCCTCGACGCCCGCCCCGTCGTCGAACGTGACGACGAGGTCTTCGCCGAGCGCGGCGACGCCGCTCGGACGACCGCCGCCTCCTAGCCCGGCGTCGGTGAGGTCGACGCGTAGCGTCTTGGTGGCGGGCACGATCGGCACCGCGAGCCCGCCGAGGTCGTCAGGGGCAGTCCCCTCGAGCGCGGCGTCGACGCTCGCGTAGTCGCCCGGACTCAGCGTGCGCAGGTTCGTCGCCCCCGAGAGATCGACGGCGTACACGCCGCGGAATCCCGCGGGGTCGAGCGCGGCCTCGAGCAGCGCGTAGGCGCCGTCGAACGCGCCGCTCGGCGACGTCGCGAGGCCCTCGATCGCGTGGCCGGCGGCGTCGAGCGCATAGGCGTACTCGCCCACGACCGTTCCCGACGCTGCGTCGACCTCCAGGATCCGCGCGATGCTCGATGCCGCAGACGTGTCGTCCCCCGCGGTGTCGGGGTTGTCGAGCGGGAGCCGGACCGCGGCGGCGACCAGGTTGCGCGGACCGTCGTACGCAAGTCCGCCGAACCCGCCGAAGCGTCGGCCGGCGTCGAAGTCGAGGTTGGCCCGACGCCGCGCGTACGCCGGCGGCAGGGAAGCGACGCCGAACGTCCCGGGCGTGCCCTCGGGCACGAAGCGCGCGAGGAGCGTCCCCTGCGCGTCGAAGCGCCAGAGACCGCAGCGCCGCGCCTCCGCGAGCCAGAGGTCGCCGCCTGCGCCCGTGGTCGCGCCGGTGAAGCGCGCGCCCAGAAGGGACACGGGCACAGCGTTTCCGTCGAGGTCGACGACGGACTCGTCGTGGAAGGCGAGCCCGGGTGCAGCTCCGAACTGGCTCGGCGCGCCGGTCACCGCCGTGCCGGCCCCGTTGTCGAGCGTGATCTCCGCGTCGATCTCGACGGCGCCCGTGCTCGGGTCGACGACGATCCGATGCACGCGGAGCGCGCGGGTGGGGTCGACCAGAGGAAGGTCCGGGACACCGTTGCCGTCGGGATCGATCGGAGTGAGAACGGGCCCGGCGCCGGTGACGACCGAGAGTTCGAGCAGACCGTCCGGTCGCTCGATCGCGCTCGCGATCCCGGTGACGCCGCCGAACGGAACGTCGTCGCCCGCCGGCGTCGTGATCGCGACCGGCGGCTCGTCCCAGCGCGCGCGCACCGCGGAGACGCTCGTCCCGCCGTCGAACGTGTCGAATCGACGATCGTCGAGGGCGACGCAGTCGACGGCGAGCTCCTGGACCGCGTCGACGACGACGAGCGCGTCGTTCTCGGGACACGCGGCCCAGGCCCATCGGCCGTCCGCGCTGAGCGCGACCGAGCGGGGAACGAGCTCGCGCGAGGCCCGCGGCGAGGCGCGGAACCACCGCACGCCCTCCTGCTCGAGGTCGTCCTCGAGGCCGTCCAGCGTCGTGAACGGGATCGGCGAGACGTCGCTGTGCACGTCGAGAAACGCGGCGCCGCCCGTGGGGATCCGCAGGATCGTGACGAAGGCGAACCCGTCGACTGGCCCCACCTCGCTCGCGTCACCGGCGCATGCGACGGCGAAGACCGAGCCGTCCGGCGTCGCCGTCACGTCGACCGGATTCGCCCCAAAGGAACTCACCGCGCTCTGCTCCAGCAGCGTCGCAGGATCGACGAGCTGGATCCGGCCGGGGAACTGGCTCGTCGCGCCCGCCCAGGTGATCGCGATCGGACCGGACTCGCCGCACGCGACGGCGAGCGGCGGTCCGGGGTCGAATCCCGGGATCGGATCGGGCGGACCGATCGAGCCGAGGAGCGTGGGCGACGACGGGTTCGCGACGCCGTACACGACGACGTCCCCGCCGAGCGGGTCGACGACGAACAGGCGCGACGTCGCCGCGTGGAGCGCGGACGAGGTGGCGCGCCCCGCCCCTCCCCCGCGAACCTCGATCGTCGCAAGGGGCTGCGCCGTGACCGACGGGCGAACCGCATCCACGTCGATCGTGACCTGGTCGCTGGCAACGACCGAGCCGGCCGCATTCCGCCCGACCACTTCGAAGCGAAGGCGAGCGTCCCGATCCGGTGAGACGAAGCGCGGCGTCGCGCCGGCGGCACCGTCGAGCTCGACGGGGAGACCGCTCAGCTGGCTCCAGGCGAAGGCCGTGACGCCGGCGGTCCCGGCGGCGGTCGCACTCAGCTCGACCGGCGCGCTGGAAGCGACGGTCCTGTCGGGCCCTGCCGAGACGAGCGCGGGCGGCGCTCCGCCGCCGCCGCTACCACCCCCTCCCCCGCCGCAGGCGGCGATCAGAAGGGCGGCTCCAGTGACGACGAGGTGGGAAAGGGGGACGCTGCGCATTCGGCTCGCGAAGACTACCCCCCGTGAGAGGGACGGTGTCACGATGGAAGTTCCGCAGATCGGACGGAAGCTCCGGCCGGGATCTTCTCAGATGGAAGCATACGCGCACGCTCTCGAGCGCCACGCACCGCCGCCGCTCGAAGCGGGTCTCGCGGAGCGACTCGTCACCCCGGCGCTCGTGATCGACGTCGCCGCCGCGCGGCGCAACGTCGACGCGGTGCTGGCGCGAACCGGCGGCCCTGCGCGCTGGCGGCCCCACGTCAAGACGGCCAAGATCCCCGAGGTGCTGGCGGTCTACGCCGACGCCGGCGTGCGTCGTTTCAAGTGCGCGACGACGCGCGAGGCGGAGGTGCTCGCGAGCGTGCTCGAGGCCGAGAGCGTCCCGGGCGGGGACGTCCTCGTCGCGCACCACCTGTTCGGTCCCGCGCTCGCGCGGCTGGCGGAGATCGCGGAGGCACGGTCTGGCGTCCGCTTCTCGACCCTCGTCGAGTCGCCGGAGCAGGTCGGCGACGTCCCGGATCCGATCGGACTCTTCGTCGACGTCGATCTCGGGATGGCCCGCACCGGAATCGGACTCGGGGACGGGATCGCGGCGATCGCGCGCGAGGCGGGTGAGCGCTTCCGCGGACTCCACGCCTACGACGGTCACCGCGCGGAGGACGACGTCGCCGAGCGCGCGCGCCTGATCCACGCCTCCTACGACGAGCTCGTCGGGGCCGTCCACGCGCTGTCCGAGGAGGGCCTGCGCCCGGCCGAGGTCGTCACCGCCGGGACGCCGGCCTTCCCGGCGGCGCTGGAGCACATCGGCCTCGCGACGATGGAGGGAACCGTGCACCGGGTCTCACCGGGGACGGTCGTCTACCACGACCTCCGCAGCGTCGCGCAGCTCCCGGGCTTCGCGGCCGAGTTCGCCGCGACGGTCCTGACGCGCGTCGCGAGCCTCCCCGGCGACGACCTCGCGACGACCGACGCGGGCTCGAAGGCCATCGAGGGAACGCCGGGACACGCGATCGCGGCAGCGCTCGGGCGGCCGGGGCTTCAGGCGCTTCGTCAGTCGGAGGAGCACACGGTCTGGCGCGCGGCGAGCGGCGAGCGCCCCGCCCGCGGCGAGGTCCTACGCCTCGTGCCGGGCCACGTGTGCCCGACGGTCAACCTGGCGGAGACGGCCGTGCTCGTGGACGACGGGAAGCTCGTCGGCGTGGTCGACGTGGCGGCCCGCGCCCACGAGACGATCGTCATCTGAGCGAGAGGATCAGCTCGCCGTCGACGTCGAAGACGTGGAGCCCCGACCGGGCGTCCTGGCCGAGCCAACGACGGCCATCCAGATCCCAGACGCGCCGAACGTCCCGCTCGAACTCGATCGGCTCGCTTCCGTCGATCGAATCGAACGTCCACGCGCCGGCATGCCGCCGCATGAAACCGACGCTCGCCCCCCGCCTCATCCAATCCGAGTCCCGACGCTCGATCGAACGACGCCGGCCCGTTCGAAGGTCGATCAGCTCCCGGCCCTTCGTCCTGGGCTCGAGGCAGACCGTCTCGCCGAACGGACCGACGCTGAAAGCTCCGTCCGCACCGACCTGAACGTCGAAGACGTGGACCTCGCCGGTCGACAGGTCGCGTTGACACAGCCGCCCCTCGTCGTCGACGTAGAAGACGGCGTCGCGCGAGCGCTCTGGAACCTGGGGCAGCCGGTTCCCGACGTCGAAGAGTGAGCCATTGGCGAGCTTCACGAGACCCCTTCCAGGTGCCGCCGAATCGCGCGAGATGTCGACGCCGTGAAACGCGCACTGGCGAACGACGTCTTCGTGATCCGCGGGCTCGAGATCGCCGGTGTCCGGATCGATCGAGACGTAGGAGGCCGGTCCGCGGCCGGCAGTGATCGAGGTGAGCAACCGCCCGTCTCTCACCGACCAGCCGACCGGACGAACGTCATGGCGCCCCAGTGGATCCCAGCGCGTCGACTGCTCCTCGACCCGTCGCGCCGCCCCCGTCCCTACGTCGACGATCCAGAGCTCCTGGCCCGACCAGATCCAGCCCGGGTGCAGCGTCGTCGCGGCAATGAAGCGACCGTCGCGCGAGATCTCCATCCAGCAGAGTCGTGCGCGCGGATCGCCGAAAGCCGGCGGACCGGCGATCCAGGTCGAAAGCGCCGCGGCACCCGCGGCCAGAGCGGCGACCAGTGTCGGCCCCCCTGCCAGAGCCAATCCGCGGGCGGCGGGCCGCCGGGCGAACGGTCCCCGCGCGGCGCCGACGAGGACGACGCCGGCCGCCGCCGCGAGGACGACGGCCGGATGACCGAGGACGCGGACCAGGTTGAGCTGGACGTGGGCGTACTCGGTGAACACGCCAGTCGCCGCGAGGCCCCAGGTTCCCACCGCGAAGGCGATTCCCGCGGCCGAAGCGGCGAGTGGATTGCGCGTGACGACCGCCGTCGCCGCCGTGACGACGAGGGGCCACCCCGCGTAGAAGCCGACCGCTCCAGCTCGTCGCGACCACTCGAGGAGCTCCCCGATCGACGGCAGTCGATCCGCGACGATCGCGCCGCTCGATGACGCGACGAACTCGGCCGCGAGGACGCCCGCAGCGACGAGCGCGACAACCGCAGCGATCGAGACGAGCTTGGCGAGCACGACCTCGACGCCGCGCAAAGGCAGCGATCGCGCGAGATCTGCGATCCCGGTCCTCTCGTCGCAGGAGAGGAGCTCGGCGACGATCGGGATCGCCACGAGACCCGCGATCAGGACGCTCGCGCGGAGCAGGGCCCGATCGACGTCGGCAGTCGCGATGTCGAAGGCAGAGTGCGCGACGAGCACGCCGCAGACCGCGAGCCCAAGGACTCCGGCGAGGATCGCGCGGACGGCCCTGAGATCGCTTCGAATCAGCGCCTGAACGACTCGCGTGTTCATCCCGCCTTCCCCGCTTTGCACGCGCGCGAACTGGCCACTTCCAAGACGATCTTCACGGTCGATCAGAAGCCCTCCCGCAGCGTCCGAAGGAGTCGCCCCGACGCATCGAGGACGTAGAGGCCGTTGCGGTCACCGCCCGCGAGCCATCGATCGCCAGGCAACGCGCGGAGCCAGCACACGGTCGGTTCCGGTTCGAAGGCCTCGTCACCTTCCATTGAATGCAGCGACCAGCTCGCAGACCCGGAGGGCGCGCGGCCGGCAAGCACCACGCTCCCACCGTCCCATGACCACGAGGCGGTGCCGCCACGCAGCTGGCGCGACTGTCCCGTCTCGACGTCGATGAGCCGCATCGGCGACTCCGTGGCGCTGACGAGGATGAGCCTTCGACCTCGCGGTCCGATCGACTCGTGGACGCCCTCTTCGATCGCAGCGTTCATCACCACCGACTCCCCGGTCCGCCGATCGAGGCGGCGCAGGACGTCGTCGTCTCCGACGTAGAGGACGAAGTGACGCGCGCGCTCAGGGATCCAGACACGTCGGCACTCGATCCGAACCTCCCTCCCGTCCGTGAGCTCGACGAACCTGGAGCTCCCGTCGTCGCCGCCCCGACGCATCGGCACTCCTCGACTCATGCCGACCTGCATCCACAGCTCGGTCGAAGCCGGTTCGAACGCGCCGGTGAGGGGATCGAGGGACAGCGCACCGGCCGACCTCCCGGCGCTGTCGGTGAGCCCGATGAGGAGGCGCTCGCCGTCCTCGAACCAGCCGTCGACCGAGTGTCGCTTCGCCCAGGGCAGCCACGAGGGCGACGAGACACGCTCGACG
>JBCCSK010000114.1:0-15780 GCA_039200205.1 Planctomycetota bacterium | reverse complement strand
GGGGGCGACATCAAGCTCCTGAAGGGTCGCTACGGTCCCTACGTCTCCGACGGCGAGGTGAACGCGTCGCTGCCCCGCGACATGGAGAACCCCGAGTCGCTGACGGTCGAGCACGCGCTCGAACTCCTCGCGGTCCAGCGCGAGAAGAAGGGCAAGAAGAAGACGCGCAAGAAGGCGGCGAAGAAGAAGGCGTCGAAGAAGAAAGCTGCGAAGAAGAAAGCTGCGAAGAAGAAGGCTTCGAAGAAGAAGGCCGCCAAGAAGAAGCCCTCGCGGAAGAAGGCCGCGTCGAAGAAGGAGCCGTCCGCGCCGGACGCCGAGGAGGCGTGAGGAGAGAGCGGACCGACGCGACCCCCGTGGGTCACCTCGACGCCGCCCACGACGCCGCGATCCCGACGGACCGCGACCTCACCGTCGTCTCCTGGAACGTGCACAAGGCGCTGGATCCGGGGCTGCCCGGCGAGCTCGAGACCCTCGCGCGCGAGCGTAGCCCCGATCTCATCGCGCTTCAGGAGGCGCGGCCCGAGCTGCCCCTCCCGGTCGGCTACGCGGGTCACCACGGGGCGAGCTTTCGGCGCGGCCTCGTCGGTCCGGACGAGGGCGTCATGACGGTCGGACGCGTCGCGACGTCGGCCGTGCACCGAGTGAGATCGTCACAGCGCGAGCTCATGGTGCTGACTCCGAAGGCCGCGCTGATCTCGCTCTATCCCCTCGACGACGGGCAGACGCTGTGCCTTGTCAACGTCCACGGGCTCAACTTCGATCCGTCCGGTCGGCAGCTCGCGCGGCAGCTCGACGAGCTTCGCTCGCTGGTGGAGCACCTCCCCGGCCCGCTGATCGTCGCCGGTGACTTCAATACGTGGAACGAACCGCGGATGGGAGCCGTACTCGACCTCGCGCACGCGCTCGACCTCGTCGAGGTCTACCCCGACTACCCCGGCGGGAAGAAGGGGGACATTCCGGCCGAGCGCGTCCGTCGCGCCGTCGGCCTCGACCGCCGCCTTCACCTCGATCGCCTCTACGTGCGCGGGCTCCGCCCCGTTCACGCCGCGTGGCTCGAGCAGCTCGAGTGCTCCGACCACGTCGCTCTCATCTGTCGACTCGCGTGGACGTGATGCCGAGCTCGCTCGCCGAACACTGGGTCCTCGATCCCGACGTCACGTTCCTGAACCACGGGTCGTTCGGCGCGGCCCCAAGGGTCGTCCTGGAGGCGCAGGCTCGGATGCGGGGCGAGCTGGAGCGCGAGCCCCTGCGCTACCTCGCGCCCGAGCGCGAGCTGTACCCGAAGCTCGACGCCGTGCGCGAGCGACTCGCGGTGTTCCTCGGCTGCGCGTCGTCCGATCTCGCCTTCGTCCGCAACGCGACCGACGGCGTGAACGCGGTCCTGCGCTCGTTCGAGCTTCGGGAGGGCGACGAGATCGTCGTCACGGACCACGGCTACAACGCGTGCACGAACGCGGCGCGCTTCGTCGCCGAGCGCGCCCGCGCACGGGTGGTCGTCGCCAAGATCCCGTTCCCGATCGAGTCGCCGGACCAGGCGAGCGACGCGATCGACGCCGCCTGCGGCGACCGGACCCGGCTCGTGCTGTTCGACTGGGTGACGAGCTCGACGGGGATCGTGCTCCCGGCCCGTGAGATCGTGAGGCTCGCCCGAGCACGCGGAATCCGGACGCTCGTCGATGCCGCGCACGCGCCCGGGATGGTCCCGGTCGACCTCGAAGCCCTGGGCGCCGACTACGCGACCGGCAACCTCCACAAGTGGGTGTGCGGTCCGAAGGTCTCGGGATTCCTCCACGTTCGCTCCGAGCTCCAGGAGAGCGTCCGCCCGTGCGTCATCAGTCACGCGGCGAATCAGCCGTTTCCCGGACGCTCTCGCTTTCTCGCCGAGTTCGACTGGACGGGCACGTTCGACCCGACGCCGCTGCTCGCGGTGCCGATCGCGCTCCGCTTCCTCGACGAGGTCGTCCCCGGAGGGATCGCGCGCGTCCGCGAGATGAATCGGGCGCTCGCGCTCGAGGGAAGGTCGATCCTCTGCGATGCGCTCGGCTGTGAGCCGCCCGCGCCGGAGTCGATGATCGGGTCATTGGCGACGCTCCCTCTGCCGGACGGTCCGCCGCCGCCGATGGGACGGCACGACGCGCTGCACGGTGAGCTCTTCGACCGCCATCGGATCGAGGTCCCCGTCGTCCACTGGCCCGAGCTCGGTCGTCGCTGGATCCGGATCTCGGCGCAGCTCTACAACGATCGGAGCGACTACGAGAAGCTCGCCGACGCCCTACGGTCGGGCGCATGAGCGGACCCCAGGATCGAATGGGCGGCGCGCTCGCCGCCTGGGGCCGTCCGCTCGTCATCGCGCACAGGGGAGCGAGCGGCTACCTGCCCGAGCACACGCTCGAGGCGTACGCGCTCGCGTACGGCCAAGGCGCTGACTTCCTCGAACCGGACGTCGTCCTCACCCGCGACGGAGTTGCGATCTGCCTGCACGACGTCGTCCTGGAGCGCGTCACCGACGTCGCTCGCCGCTTCCCCGGCCGCGAGCGCGACGACGGACGGTTCTACGCGATCGACTTCACGCTGGACGAGGTCCGCGAACTCACTGCCACCGGCGGGGCGCGGCACGGCCTGCGAGGATGCGGGCTCCCGACGCTCGCCGAGATGATCGCGCTGACGCAGCACCTCAACGAACGCTCGGGCCGCGACGTCGGCATCGCACCGGAGCTCAAGAAGCCGACCTTCCATCGCGAGAACGGGCAGTCGGTCGAGGACGTGTTCGCGAGGGTCCTGCGCGAGGCGGACTACGTCGGTCCATCGGCGCGCTGCATCGTCCAGTGCTTCGAACACGATGCGCTCGTCCGGCTCCGAGTCGATCACGACGTGGACGTGCCGCGCCTCGCGTGCATCGGGCGAGAGGCGCCGGACGAGTCCGAGCTGATCGCCTTGACCGAGGTCGCCGAGGCGATCGGTCCCTCGAAGGACGCGATCGCCGCGTCGAGCGGCGCGCTGGTCGCAGCGGCGCACGATCTCGGGCTCGGCGTGATCCCGTACACGTTCGACGACGACGAGGCGGAGACCCGGCGCTTCTTCGGCGAGTACGGCGTCGACGCGCTGTTCACGGACTATCCGGACGTCGCGCTGCGGGCGCGTAGGTCGATCGATCGACGCTGAGCGAGCCACATCGACGAGGCGCCCGTTCGATCAGGCCGCATCCCGCTCGCCCGTCTCCGCGTTCACGCCCACGACCGGCAGCTCGATCGTGAACGTCGCGCCGCGGCCGCGTCCGTCGCTCGCCGCTTCGAGCGTGCCTCCGAGCTCGGCGATCGCCAGGGACGCGAGGTGCAGGCCGAAGCCGCTCCCGTACGTCTTCGTCGAGACCCCCGGCGCGAAGATGCGGCGGAGATCGTCTCTTTCGATGCCGTTCCCGAAGTCTCGCACCGCGATCCGCACGCGGGCGTCGTCCGGCTGGTCGACGCAGACGACGAGGAAGCGCTCTTCCTGCGGCGTGCCCTCCATCGACTCCAGCGCGTTCGAAAGGACCGCGACGAGCGTCTCGAGGAGGCGCTGGCGATCGACGAGGACGCGGGGCACGTTCGCGACGTCCTGGACGATCTCCACTTCGACGCCGGTCGACGACACCGCGAGCCGAAGCGCGCCCTCGATCTCCTTCGCCACGTCGACGCGCTCGACAACGGTTTCCGTCCGCTTCGAGTCCTCGAGCGCTTGAACGAGCTCGGTGATCCCCCGTACGTCCTCGACCACCGAGTCGACGTCCTCGCGCGCTCGGGTGATCTCGGACTCCATCCGCTCGATGATCGCGCTGAGGAACGCGAAGACGTGCTGGCCACGCTCGTCCTCCTGGACGAATCGGTCGAGGTCTTTACGATTCGCGACGAGCTCGTCGTGGACCGCGCGGAGATCCGTGAGATCGATCCCCGAGAACCGGTCGCGCGCGAGCGCCGCCGAGACGCCGACGCTGTTCGCCAGGTTGCCGACGTTGTGCATCACGCCGATCGCGACCTCCGATCGACCGGCGAAACGAGCGGTGCGCTGCTGCTCGACGCGAGAGCGCTCGAGCTTCTCGAGCATCGCGTCGAACTCCTGCGCGAGCCGGCCGATCTCGTCCTTCCGGCTCAGCGCGAGCCGCTTGGATGCATCGTCGCTGTGACCGATCTGCGCGGCGTAGTTCGTGAGCCTCGAGAGCGGGCCTGTCACGACCGCCTGGCTGAGGACGAGGAGGATCAGCGGGAAGACGAGAAGGACCGCGAGCGCGGAGAGGTACTGGTAGCGCTCGAGGCGGCTCCACAGATTCGAACGTTCACCGCCCGCGGGCGTGTGGATGAGTGCGATGGGCAGGCCGCGGATGTCGCGGAGCGCTGCGTAGCCCATGACGGCTCCTCCGGCCGTCGGCTGCAGAAGCACGTCGTTCAGCGCCCGCTCGTCGTCGAATGCGGCGCGCGTCCGCTCGTCGGTCCGCGGGCTGTCGACGGTCACGAACTCGAAGTCCGAGTCGGCGAGCTGGCGCATCTGCGCGAGGAGCTTCGCGTCGACGAGCTCGCCGAGGACGAGGAGTCTCGAGACTCCGTCGACCTCGATCTCGGCCGATGCCAGGAGCAATGAGCCCGCTCGCGATCTGAAGATTCCCGCGGGCGGTCCTTGCGAGCGCCACGCGACCGCCACGGGATGTCCGGGCGAGAGGCGCTCGCCGGGGAACTCGCGTATCTCGAGGTCGGGCTGGCACGCGGGCGCGATGACGTCGCGTCGATGGACTCGTCCTGACTCGTCGACGACGACGATCAGCTCGACGTCCGGCGGAGCGCTCTCCGGGTCGAGGAAGCTGTCCGACCGAGCGAGGTTGCGCGCGCGGAAGGCAAGATCGTCCGTCAGGTGCTCGAACGCAGCGCGCGCGCGACCGACCTCGGCCTGGGCGCGCGCCTCTTCGAGGATCTCGAACGACGCGACGAAGCTCGCGCGCCGCAGGGCGTGGTCCAGCGCGAGGAACAGCGCTGCTGCGACGAAGAACGTCAGCGCGAGCTTGGTGCGGATCGACATCGTATGGGGGGCTACTCGGCCTCCGCGCGCCAGTCTTCGGGGTCGGTGCCGCGGTCCTCGCCGGTGATGCGGCGCAGCGCCTCGTACGCGGCGCGCCCGACGTCCGTCGAGGGATGATCGAGCGCGTCGACGAGCGCGACGACGGCCGCCCGCGTGCCGAGGTGGCCGAGCACCGAGCAGCCGAGCGCGGCGATGTCGTCGTTCTCGTGATGGAGTGTCTCCGCGACATGGCCGACGAGGTCGTGCCGGAAGATCCGATAGCGTGCGATACGAAGGAGGGCTCGCCCGGTGCGGGCGGGATCGTCACCGCGCATCGCTGCGACGTGGACGGGAAGCTCGTCGTGGAGCCAATCGACGGCGCTGTCGTGCCAGGTCGACCAGATCGCTGCGTCCGAGCCCAGGCGCTCGCCGGTGATCTGCTCCAGGGCTCGACGGGCCTCGTCGGCGACGACGTTGTCGCGGTCCTCGAGCAAAGCGATGAGATCGGTGACCGCGTCGACGTCGTCGAGCCGTGCGAGCGCACGAACGGCCTCGATCCGATCCCCCCGGGACTCTCGGCGCAGGGCGGGTCGAAGGTCCGAGAGGAGTTCCGCTGGCACTGGGCGCAGCACGGACTTGGCGGACTCCGCAATCTGAACCAGCAGGTACGTGTCGACCTCCGGGACGAGCCCGAGGAGGCGCACCAGAGCGTGGAGCGACTCGTGGTCGCGGCGATCGCCGACCGCATCGACGATCGGCGCGAGGAGCGATGGATCGGCGCGAAGGTACAGCGTCCGCAGGCCGAGCAGCGCGTCGCGGTCGCGCTCAATGAACGTCCCGATCGCCTCCGCGAACGTCTCGCGCACTCGGCGATCGGCTCCGCTCTCGTTCGCACTCGCGACGTCGAGGATGGCGACGAGGTCTCTTGCTGGCGCGATCTCACCCCAGAGTCGGAGTGCGTGCACGCACTCGTCGACCGACGGATCCTTCGCGAGGCTTGACTGGACGCGCAGGGCGACGGCGTCCCAGTCGTTGGCTCGCAGCGCGATGTAGATCGCCTCGCGGTCGTGTTCGTCGAGGGGCCGCAGGAGTCGGACCTGCCCGTTGACCGGACCCTCGCAGACGCCCGACCTGTGCACGTCGAGCAGGTCTTCGACCGCGGGATGGCCCAGGGCGACCAGGCGTTCCGCGACGACGGGCGCAGCGATCTCGCGCTCGCGACCCTCGTCGAGGATCGCGGCCACTCCGTGCCCACGCTCGGGATCGCCGAGCGCTTCCTGCGGGGTCGCCGTCAGGGCGAGTCCGGCTGCGATGAGTCCGAGCATCGAGGGCATCACTGGATCTTGAAGAGGTTCAGCGTTCAGTCGTCGTCGCGGCCGCCTCGGAAGGAGCCGCGCTCTCGATGCTGGTCGATGCGACGCTCGACCCTCGTCTCGATTCGCTGGAGGACGCGCACGACATCGTCGATGCCCCAGCCGTTCCACCAGTCGTCGCCTGGCTCGCTCTCGGGCCGCTCGACCTTCCTCTCGGTTCCGGCGACGGCGGCGACGTCGGACCAGTCGAACGCGGATTCGGGCCCCGTGTACACGTGAGAGCGACCCGAGCGATCGATGTACTGAACGCTCAGCTCGACGCCCGAGAGGTCGTGTGCGGCCGCGAGGGCGGGCTGGCCGTTCGGCGCGGGGGCCGCGACGAGCGAGCCGACGTTCGGCAGGTCGATGATCCGCCACGACTCCTGCTTCGGCACCTCCAGGAGGCCGTTGAAGGTCTCGTCGTCGAAGTGGAGCCTCGCGCCGGCTCCGATCTCGAGCCGTCGAGCCGAGATGCTGCCAAAGACCTCGAAGTCGGGCCCGACGCGGACGATCGACTGCGGCGCAGAGATGGTCCCGTGGAACGCGCCGCTCGCCTCGAGGTCGAGCCTTGGCGCTGCGGTGAGCCGATCCCCGCTCGCCGCCTGGATCGTGACCTCGGTCGAGCGTTCGGCCGTCGTCTCGATGATCGACTCGTTCGCGAGCGCCAGATGACCCGTGACGAAGAGCTCGACGTCGCCGTCCCGCGTGTCGAGGGTCAGCTTGCCGCCGGACTCGACGCTCACGGAACCGACGACGATCTCGGCGGGTCCGCGCACGACGAGCTCGCTTCCCGGTCCGACCTGGAGCGCCTCGTACCCGGTCGCCCCGGGATGCAGGATCCGGGGAATCGGACCGTCGTGGTGGATCGGACGTTCGAGGACGACGTCCGGCACGTCGACCGACCGGAGCTCGACGGGGAGGGAGCGTGGAACCGTCGGGCCGGAGACGTCCGCCGACTCGACGTTGCGGACCTCGCTCGAAACGCCGGGGGTCACGGCGCCGTGCACGGCCGCCGGTTCGCCTCGAGCGTTGCGGAAGATGATGTCGCCGTTCGATCCGAGGAGCCCGCCCTTGCCGGTGTTGAACCACAGCCGGTCGTCCGCGGCGGCGCGGGCGCTGGTGACGCGCTCGTGAAGGCGCTTCAGCCCGCGCCCCTTCGATCGCGAGCGTCTCCGCGATCGCGGCTCCTCCACCTTGTCGGGAACGGGGAACAGCGAGCCCGAGGTGTGCGCGTCGAACATCGGGACGATCGTCTCCGTGAAGCGATGGAACGCGGACTCGTCGAGGAACAGCCGCGGGTCGAAAGGCGTGACTGAGATCACGCACGTCGGTCGCTCTGGGATCTCGACCTGGTTCTCCAGGAAGTGCCGAAGGTGATCTCGCCCGAAGATCCCCTCGTACTCGAGGGCGGCCCGCTGGGCTTCCGCGTGCGGCGAGCTCGGATCGACGACGATCGCGGGTTCACCGTGGTCGGGCGAAGGCCTTTGCCACGGCGACTCGCCCGCGTCTCGCAGGACCGCGTCGACCTCCTCCTCGTACGTTCTCTCCGACGAATCGAACCCGTCGATCAGGAGGACCGACTCCACGACGATGTCCTCCTCCGCGAAGAAGCCGAGCGGGGGCTCGGCCGGTTCGATGATCTGCCCGAGCGTCGCGCGCGCGAGCCCGTTGACCGCCGTCGCGCGGATCCAAACGCGGTGGTCCCCCGTCTCGAGCGCCTCGACCCACAGGAGGCTCTCGCCGAAGAACGCCGGTTCCTCCGCGCTCGCGATCACGCCGCTCCGGCCCATGCGGACCGCGAGGAACGCCTCGGCCAGGCCGGCCTCCGCGGCGTAGAACGCCTGCATCTGATCGACCGAGTGCGTCTGCGTCCGCGCACCCGCCGCGGTCGTTTGCAGGAACGCCGCGCCGAGCGATCCGACGATCATCACGAGGATCAGCGACAGCACGAGCGCTGCCCCGCGCCGCGACTCGCTCGCTGCGATCGCGCGCCTCATCGCGCCGACCTCCACCCGTCGACGAGGTTGCGGCACGTGACGACCGTCCCGACCGTCGACGTGATCACCGTTCCGTCGTCTCGGACGCGCTCCAGCGTGAGGCTCATGTCGACGGCGCCTCCGTCGATCGTGAACGACAGTCCCTTCTCGTCGATGAGGCCGTTGCCGTTGTCGTCGATCCCGTTCGGGATCTCACCCTCGAGGAAAGGGGCCACGAGGCTCGTCCAGACGACCCTCCGCTCCTCCAGAGCCTCGGGGTTGTCCGTCCAGTAGACCTGTCGGCGGACCTCCTCCAGAGCGATCTTCTCCGGCTCGCTCCACACGACCTCTCCGGATTCGAGGCCGAGGCTGACCTGGAACTTCATGTCGCTCGACGCGTGCGGGCGGCGAACGTCGGGGACCAGCGAGTCAGGGTGCGAGCCCATGATCGCGAAGCCGATCTGACGCAGAACCTGCCGCGCCTGCATGTCGAGCGTCGTCCGATCGAGGTCCGCCTCGGTCGTCTCGGTCGCGCTCCGGCGCGCGCCCGTGACCTTGATCATGACGATCGCCGTCAGGGTCATCGCGAGGATGACCTCCAGCAGCGTGAAGCCCGAGCGGTGTGAGCCCTTCACCGTGCGATCTCCGTGATCGACGTGAAGAAGCGCAGCTCGCGCGGCCCGTGCTGACCGTTCCAGCGGACGCTGACGAGGACCGGGAGGATCGCGTAGTCGTCGCCGTGATCGCGCGCGTCGACGATCGCATCGCCCGACAGGTCGCGCGGAACTCCGAGGCGCGCATCGCCGATGTCCTCGCGCACCTGCCAGTCGCGCGCCACCTCGTCGCCCACGTTGACGACGGGCAGCACGACCTCGCCGACCCGGCCGTCGGGATCATCGGGCGCGGGGTCGAGCCCCGGGACGTCGAACGCTGCACCCGGACCCGTTCCCGGTCCCGAGGGGTCGTTGTGCGGGTCAGAGTCGTAGAGCGGAACGATCGAGAGGAAAGCCTCGTTCCGCAGGCGCTCCAGGACGTTCTGTGCCGCGGAGGTGGCCGCCCACTCCTCCCTCGCGGAGTCGCGCAGGCCGTGCCCCGCGGCCATCGTCTGCAGCAGGATCCCGGACGCGACCGTGAATACGAGCATCGCCACCGCGACCTCGACGAGGGCGGCTCCTCGTCGTGCGGCGCGCGTTCGAGCGGCCGGCATCGCTGTGGGATGTCGGCGGACGATGCGTCGCTTGGGCACTCTTCGTGGTTGGGTGATGCTGCGCCCTCGGCGGACGCGTCGGCGGTCGATCGGCGAGACTCCGAATCGATGAGATCGACGGTCGGTAGGGCGCGTCTCCAGTCGAACGGCACCGCAGGACGCATCTGAGACGCGTGCGGCCACGCGTCCCGATTCGAATCACAGCGTCGTGACGAGGTCGGGTCAGAGCGTCTTGAGGTACTCGAGCAGCGCACGCCGCTCCGCGACCTCGAGCCTGGCGGGGAAGGTGTGCCCCTGCGCGCTCTTCCCGAACTTGCCCGTATCGAACCAGCGCCGGTTGGATGCCGGCCCGTCGGCGTCCGGTGCTTTGTCCGCAGTCACGACCGCGAGTCCCACGCGGTCGGGGTCGAAGTCTCGGTCGCGATCGTGCTGCCACACGGCCGGGCGCTCGTCCGGATGGAGGACGTGCCAGAGCGTTGGCACCGATCCGTTGTGGAAGTACGGCGCCGTGGCCCAGACGCCGACGAGGGGCGGCGCGACGTACCCGTCCGGGTCGAGGTCGACATCGACCTCGCCCTCGTGCGTGAGCCAGCTCTTCGACATCCACTCGCGGAACGAGCGCGGCATCGCCTCGGCGCGGACCGGGTCGGTGAGAACGACGTCGAGCGGCACGACCTTCTCCGGGTAGCGGACCTCTCCCTCGTACTTGCCGTGGCACTTCGCGCAGTGGGCATCGAAGACGCTCCGGCCCGCGTCCGCGAGACCCCGGTCGAGTGGTCCGGGCCACTTCGGCGCCTCCAGCGACTCGATCCAAGCGAGAACGCCGTCGAAGTCGACGTCCCAGCCTCGGATCGTCTCTCCGTCGTTGGCGAGTCCTAGCGCGAACTGCATCAGGACGCGCGGGTCCTTGTCGACGTAGCCGTCGAGGTAGAGCCTCGATTTCCACCTGACGTTCCAGAGAGCGGGAGCATCGAGGTCGTGGCTCAGCGCGCGCTCGATGCTCCGTCGTCGCGGCGCGCGGTCGAGGTCGGTCTCGCGGAACGACGCGAGCACGATGCTGAAGATCTGTGCGTTGGTCGTGCCGTCCGTCGAACCGAGCGGAACGAACGCCATGCCCCGCTCCTGCTCGGTCAGCGAGATGCGGTTCTGGACCTTGTAGCGAACCAGGTCGCGGACGAGCGTTTGGAACGCGAACCGGTTGTTGCCGAGGCCGTTCACGAACCGGCCGTCCACCGAGCCTGAATGACACGCGAGGCAGCTGAGCGTCCAGCGTCCGGGCTCGGACTCCGCGAACGCGGCGGGGACGGTGGAGGGGCGGCCGTCGGCGTCGAGGCGCTCCGGATCGAGGAACAGTCCGTAGCGGTCGAAGAGGAGCTGCCGACGCTCCTCTGCGGACGCACCGTCGGCCTCGCTGCGGAGCGGCTCGGGCCAGGCCGTCCACAGCGCCTGGAAATGCTCGGCCTCCAGCCCGAAGCCCTGCAGCGCGACGCCGTGCAGGACCGCGAGCCCGCGCTGCGGATCGGGTCGCTCGCCCTCGACCGCCGTCGCGGCGGCCTGGACGACGCACAGTGCGTACGCCGCGTGGAACCTCGATCGCGCTGCCATCGAGGCATCTTTCGCGCGGGCGGGCCGCCCCGTTGCGGTCGTCTATCGAGGGCTTCCCTGGACGTGGATCACGACGCTGCGGCGCTGCGGCGCAAGGCGATGCTCGAACAGGTACAGCCCCTGCCAGGTCCCGAGCGCGAGCTCGCCCGAGGTGACGGGGATCGACTCGGACGAACGCGTGACGGCCGACCGGAGGTGCGCCGGCATGTCGTCCGGCCCCTCGAGCGTGTGCGTGTAGGCCGGATCGCCGTCGGGGGCGAGGCGCTCGAACCACGCGACGAGGTCGCGCGCCGCCGACGGGTCCGCGTTCTCCTGGATGACGAGGCTCGCGGACGTATGGCGGCAGAACGCGACCACGAGGCCGATCCCGACGCCGGAGTCCGCGACGACCTCGGCGACCTGGCGGGTCAGCTCGACGAGGCCGCGGCCGGGGGTCCGGACCTCGAGGACGGACTGGCGAAAGATCGACGGGGCCTCGGGCGGAACGGTCATCGGCCCATTGAAGCGCGAGCGGGCGGCAGCGGTACCCTCGGCGGGTGGACGAGTCCAAGGCCCGCCTGCTTCGCCTCGTCCCCGACGACGGCGCCTCCGTCGAGCTGCGAGGACTCCTGCGTCACCGGGCGACGCGAGTGGTCTCGGGCGACGATCCCGGGCGGGGCTTCGCGCTCGCCCCCCCGTACCGGATCGCTGCAGCGTTCGGCCGCCCGGGCCCGGCCGAGCTCGAGCGCCTCGTCGACGAGACGGTCGCGCTCGGCCTCGATCCGCTCGCGTTCGAGCTCCACGCGCAGACGGGTGACGTCGAGCGGTGGGACGCCGAGGGCCTGGTCGAAACGCATCCGCCGGCGCTCCGCTTCGACTGGCCGGATCGAGCGAGCGCGCAGCTCGTCGCGCTCGTCCGGCACGAGGTTCGAGCGCTTCAGGACGACGACGAGGCGCTCCAGACGCTTCCCGACGGACTGATCGACGAGCTGGCCGCGCAGGAGGAGTTCCCCGCCTGCGCGGCCTCGTTCGCGGGCGGAGCCGTCGCGTCGCTCGCCTACGCGTTCGTCGAGACCGAAACGCTGTGGGACGTCTCGATCGAGACGGTCTCCGCCTTCCGTCGCGAGGGCTTCGGCGCGAGCGCCGCCGCGTTCCTGATCGAGCGCCAGCTCCAGCGAGGTCTCCGGCCCGTCTGGAGCGCGTCGACCGAGAACGCCGCGTCGCTCGCCCTCGCGGCGAAGCTCGGATTCGAGCTCGCCGGAGCGATTGGCGTCGCGCGGATCAGGGAAGGCCGGGCGCGGATCAGGGACGAACGGTGAAGCGCAGTCCGTTCGAGAGTCCGACGGGCGCGGCGGGCAGCAGCCCCGGGTCGCGGAACCACCACTGGCAGTAGATGTCGTCGCCCGCGGCGAATCCCTGCGACTGCATGAACGCGCTGTCCATCGGGAGCTCGAGGAAGCCCGAGCAGTTCGCGTTGCCGAGGCCGAACGAGAACTGGACCGGCGTCCGTCGGATCGTCCCGCCGACGCAGAGCGTTCCGCCGAGGAGCGGAAGCTGGATCTCCTGGCGGCCCCAGAAGAGGAGTCCGAACTGCTGGCTCACGACGTCCTCGCAGTTGACGACGAAGTCGCTCTGCGAGAGGGACGGCGTCCCGGTCGACCCGATCGACGGGACGCAGCCGGGCGAGGAGACCTTCGCCGTGCAGTACGCGATCGGGCCGTCCGAGGGCACGTAGGGCGCGATGCCGTAGCTGCGCTGGATCCCGAACAGGTGCGCACGCGCGAGCAGGTCGACCGCGCCCGGTGCCGACAGCGCGGCGGCGTCGCCCGGGTTCGTCAGAAAGCCGCCTTCGCTCAGGACCGCCGGCATGTTCGTCTCGCGCAGGACGAAGAAGTTCGCCGTCTTCCCGCCGCGGTCGGTGAGGCCGAGCGCGAGGATCAGCTCCTCTTGGACGAGGTCGCGCAGGTCGGCCGAGATGGTTCCGTCGGAGAACGAGAACGTCTCCGTGCCGTTCGCGAGCGAGCTCGTGAAGGCGTTGTGGTGGATCGAGACGAAGCGGTCGGCCGGCCAGTTGTTCGCGTCGATCGCGCGCTGGGAGAGCGAGACCGTCTGGTCCGTCGTCCGCGACATCCGCACCTCCCACGTTCCGCCGCCGAAGGTGTCGAGGGTGTCGGCCTCGAGCTGCTCGCGCAGTCGTAGCGCGACGTCGAGGTTGATCTCCTTCTCGACGATCGCATTCCCGATCGCGCCGGGATCGGACCCGCCGTGACCCGGATCGATGTAGATCCGGATCGCCGAGCCCTCGGTGTTCTCCGACCCGCCGCCGGCGGCTTCGACGGAGACGGCGGCGAGGCCGGCGGCGCCCAGAACGGCACTGACGGCGAGGAGCTGGCGGAGGGAGGTTCGCGAGGTGGGAAAGGGAATGCGGGACATTCGGAAGAGGGTAGCGGATCGAGACCCCACGCGCCTGGCTGGACGCCGCGGCGCTCATGCCCACAATCCCGCTCGTGAACCTCTCGACCGCACAGCTCCGCAGCCTCGCCGGGACATACGGCACCCCCGTCTACGTGTATGACCTACGGGTCGTCGCGCGCAATTTGAGACTCTTCGAGCGCTTCGACGTCGTCCGCTACGCCGTCAAGGCCAACCCGAACCTCGCGATCCTGCGCGAGCTTCGCGACGGGGGCGCCGCTTGCGACGCGGTCTCGGCCGGCGAAGTGGCGCGGGCGCTGGCCGCGGGCTTCGAGCCGGAGCGGATCGTCTTCACCGCAGACCTGCTCGACCGCGAGGCGAGCGAGTCCGTCGCACGCCACGGACTGCACGTCAACGTGGGGAGTCCGTTCATGATCGACGACGTCGCCGATCTCGGTGCGACTCGGTCGATCACCATCCGCGTCAATCCGGGATTCGGAGACGGGCACGACAAGAAGGTCACGACCGGCGGACCTCTCTCGAAGCACGGCGTCTGGCACGAGGATCTCGAAGCGGCGCGCGATCGAGCGCGCGCGCGGGGCCTCTCCGTGACCGGCGTTCACGTCCACATCGGATCCGGGACCGGGACGCGACTGCTCGACGACACGATCGCCGCGATGGAGAGCGTCGTCGAGACGTTCGCCGACTCCGTCGAGCGCGTCTCGGCGGGCGGCGGCATGTCGTTCCCGTACCGCGACGGCGACGTTCCGTTCGACCTCGAGACGTTCGCTGACGCCTGGCTGGACGCCCGCGAGCGCTGGTCCGAGAAGGTCGGTCGCCGGCTCGTGCTCGAAGTCGAGCCGGGGCGGCGGCTCGTCGCCGACGCGGGCGTCCTCTTGACCTCGGTCGCGGGCACGAAGTCGACGGGGCCGATCGAGCGCGACGGGCGGACTTTCACGCTGGTCGACGCCGGGTTCAACACGCTTCTGCGGCCCCTCCTGTACGGCGCGTACCACAGGATCGAGGCGCTCGACAAGGAGGACGCGCCGACGCGGCCCACCATCGTCGCGGGACCGCTCTGCGAGAGCGCCGACGTCCTGACCCAGGGCAAGGGCGGCGCCCCCGATCCGCGGCCCCTGCCCGAGCTCGAGAGCGGGGACCTCCTCGTCGTGCACGACGTCGGCGCCTATGGCGCGTCGATGGCCTCCTGCTACAACTCGCGGCCGCTCCCGACGGAGGTCGTGATCGGCGATGACGGCGAGGCGCGACTCGCGCGTCCCGCCCTCGACCTCGACGCGCTCCTCGAGACGGAGCGTCAGCTCCTCCAGTGATTCCCACCGTCATGCTGCTCATCCACACGCCGTCCTTCGCCCTGGCAGCGCTCTCGTGGCTCGGGACTCCTCCGAGTGAGGAGAGCGCGCTCCTCCTCGACGCGCTGAAGGCGAACCCTGACGCCTTCGGTTCGATCCTGGAGAACGCGGACGAACACAGGCTGAAGATCGAGGTCGCCGTGGTCGTCGACGGGCCCGACGGGCCGACGCTGGAGCGTCACTCGATCGACCGGGGACCCGACTACTGGTATCCGGCGAGCAGCGTGAAGACGTGCGCCGCGATCGCAGCGTTCGTCAAGCTCGATCGACTCGGCGAGGACACCGGCCGTCCGATCGATCGCGACACGCCGCTGCGATTCCTACCGCTCTTCGACGATGAGACGGTCGATGACGCCGACCCCTCGCACCTGGATGGCGGGATGATCACCGCCGCGCACGAGGCGCGGAAGGTCTTCCTCGTGTCCGACAACCGGGGCTACAACCGTCTCTACGAGCTTGCCGGGAACGACGTCGTGAACGACGTCATGCGTGACGCGGGCCTCTCGACCTGCCGCATCTTCCACCGACTGTCCGAGTTCCGCAGCCCGTCGGATCAGCTCCGCGTTCCGGCGATCGAGCTCATGGACGGCGAGGGCGAGACGATCGCGTCGCTCCCGGTCCGAACCAGCGCCTTCGAGGAGACGAACGCGGATCTCGACGGGATCTCGATCGGAACCGGGCACACCTCCGGTGACCAGGTCGTCGACGGCCCGATGTCGTTCGAGCGCAAGAACTACATCTCGCTGCGCGATCTCCAGGACATGCACGTGATGCTGCTCCGGCCGGACATCGCGATCGACGGTGCGTCGGGGTTCCCGATCTCCGACGGCGATCGCGCGTTCATCGCCGAGGCGATG
>JBCCSK010000113.1:0-15862 GCA_039200205.1 Planctomycetota bacterium | reverse complement strand
GCCGCCTCCTCGGCGATCCTCAAGTGATCGAGGGCGGCGTCGAAGCGCCCGTCGACCATGGCCGACATCCCGGCCTCGGCGCTCGCGAGGAACGGCGAGCCCGGGACCGAGCTCTCGAACAGCTGCTCGGCCGCGCCGAAGTCACCGCTTTGGAACGCCTCGATCGGCGCCTGGACGTGGTCGTTGTAGGTCGCGCACGCCGGCGCGAACGCCGCGACGGCGAGGACGGCGGAGGCGATCGGGGCGTTCGACGCGGGGCGTTGTGACACTGGATCGAGGGGATCGCCGCGGGCGCGCGGGCCGGTCGGGGACGGGGTGTTCCTTATACGCCCGGCACCGGTTCCATTCGCCGCCATTTCTCGGCTCGCCGGGGCCCCCATCTGGAGTCTGGTTCGGCGCTTGCCGCGGCGCCCGCGTAGCTTTGGCGGAGGGCCCCCATGACCCAGGAAGACCCCGCCCCCCAGATCAGCGACCTCGTCTACGAGTTCCTGGAGCGCCTCGAGGTGTCCCAGGACAGCCCCTCGAAGGTTCTCGACGGCCTCTGCGCGCGCTATCCAGGCATGGCCGAGCCGCTGCGCGAGGCGGTCGTCCAGCTCGCCGGGACCGGCCTCATGAAGGGCGACGAGCGCGGGAACTCGTCGGAGGACGAGATTCGTCTCGGGCCGTTCCTCCTCGGCCGTCGGCTCGGCAGCGGCGGGATGGGCGTCGTCCATCTCGCCTGGAGGGACGGTGAGGAGCGACCGATCGCGCTCAAGCTCCTGCGGCCCGACCTCCGCTCGGAGGCGGAGGCCGCATCGCGGTTCGACCGCGAGATCGAGGTCGCCGAGCGACTCGATCATCCGAACATCGTGCGCGTTCTCGACCGCGGCGCCCTCGAGGGCGGACAGCCGTTCCTGGCGATGGAGTTCCACGCGGGCGGCACGCTCGACCGCGTCGTCACGGACTGCCGCGAAGCGCAGGAAGCGCCGTCCAGCGGAGCCGACATGCTCCGCGCGATCGGCGTCGAAGTCGACCCGCTCGAAGTCCCGCGCACGCTTCGGGGCGCCTGGTGGGAGGCGGTGATCCGCGTCGTGCGCGAGGTCGCTCGCGCGCTCTCCCACGCGCACGCGCAGGGCGTCGTCCACCGGGACGTCAAGCCGTCGAACGTCCTCCTGACGCCGGCGGGGCGCGTGCTGCTGCTCGACTTCGGACTCGCGACGCTGCGCGGCGCGGGAAGGCTGACGGCGACGGGCGCGCAGCTCGGCTCGCTCCCCTACATGTCGCCCGAGCAGGTGCGCGGCGATCGCGTGATCGACGTTCGGACCGACGTCTACTCGCTCGGCGTCGCGGCGTACGAGCTTGTGACGCTCCTGCTGCCCTTCGACGTCGACGAGCCGGGGAGACTCGCGATCGCGATCGAGAAGGGCGGCGCACCGCGTCCATCGTCGAGGCTCCCCCATCTTCCGAGCGAAGTCGCGGGACCGCTCGACGCCGTCCTCGCCTGCGCGATGCACGTCGATCCGTCCCGCCGCTACCCGTCGGTGGACGCGTTCGCGGCCGACCTCACGGCGCTGATCCAGCGCGAGCCCGTCGTCGCGCGACCCGAGTCGTCGATCGAGCGCGTCGCGCGCTGGGTCCGGCGCGAGCCGTTCGCCGCTGCCACCGCAGGGCTCGTCGCACTGGGCGCAGTCGGCGCGCCGATCGCCTACGGCGTCATCGAACGTCGACACTCGGCCGAGATGGAGCGCGGGCTCGATGCGACGCTCGGGCACTTCTCGTCCCTCCTCGACGCGGTCGACCAGAGCCTGTTCGAGCTCGCCGACGGGCCGCTCGCCGGCGACCCCGTCCTCGCAGAGGCTCGACTGCGGGCCACCGACCGGGCCCTGACGCTGCTCGAGGAGGTCGAGCGCGACGGCGAGGACTTCCTGACGCTCGACGACGAGCGCTCGCGCGAGGCCGCGGAGGCACTCGAGCTGAGCCGAGCGCAGCTCCTGCTGTCGCGCGGCGACGCCCTGTACGCCAACGATTTGATCCCCGAAGCGCTCGCGGCCTACGCGGACCACGAGCGCTACGTGCGCGCGCGCCTCTCCGACGACCCGGACGACCCCTGGGCCGTTGCCGCCCTCGGTACCGTCCGGGCCCAGGAGGCGCGGGCGCTCAAGAAACGCAGCCTCGACGACCCGCAGGCGATGGCGGCGCTGAACGAGGCGCTCGCGTGCTTCGAGCGCGTTCTCGCGCTCGACCCCGACGACACGCGCGTCGCGGGAAGCCTCGCGGCCACCCTCCTCATGGAGGTCGATGCGGCGAACGCGCCGCTCGAACCCGACGAGCGGCTCATTCGGATCGAGCGCGCGCTCGAGCTGATCGAACCGCTCGCCGCCCGACCCGACGCGGCGCCTCCGACGCTCCGACGGTATGCGGAGGCTCTGTGGCTGCTGGTCGAGGTCGGCACCGACGTCGACGACCTGGAGGCCCGGCTCCCCGCCCTCGCGCACGCCCAGGACGCGATGGAGCGCGCGCTCAGCGCCGATCCGCGCAACGCGTACGTGCGCCTGATCGCGGCCCGACTCGACCGAGAGCACGCGCTCACGCTGCAGCTGCACGGACGAGAGCCCGAGGCGGTTCCGTACGCGGTGTCGGCGCGTGAGCGCCTGGAGTCGCTCGCGGCGGAACGGCCGGACGAAGGCGTCTATCGCGAACACCTCGAGCATGCCGTGGAACTGGAGGCCTACCTCGCGGCCGGTACGGGCGACCTCGACCGCGGCCTCGACGGCCTGCGCCGGGCCCTCGAGGCGGCTCGTGTGCGTGCCGGAGAGGCGCCGCACGATACGGCTCTTCGGTCGGACGTGGCGCGGGCGCTACTCCACCTCGCTAGCCGGCTGAAGGACGCGGGCGCCGAGGACTCGAGCGTCTTCCTCGAGGCCGAAGCCGCCTCGAGCGAGGCGATCGAGATCTTCGACGAGCTGCTCGACCGGGAGCCGTCGGAGCACAACGAGCTGATGCGAAGGGTCGCCCTCAGCAATCGCGCGGTCATCCGCGCTCGCCACGGGGTTCTCGACGGAGCGCTCGAGGATGCCGAGCGGATGGAGTCGCTCGTCGCGCCCGGCGATGCGCGCGGCCTGATCGACCTCGCGGACTCGTACGGCGCGATCCACTGCGCGCTCTTGGACGCGGGTGCCCCGGACGAAGAGGTCGGCGAGGCGCGTGCGCGCACCCTCGACGCGATCGCAGCCGGGCTCGACGCCGGTTTCCCTGGCCCCCAGCGGCTGCGCGACGTGCCGTCCTTCGAGGGCCTCGTCGGCGATCCGCGGTTCGAGGAGCTCCTCGGGCCCCGCTGACCGCGCTGCGGCCGGCGTCGCCCGACGTATCCTGGTCGGCGCCGATGACCGACACGACTCCGAAGACGCCGGCCGAGACCGTCGACGGCGAACCGCCGGCGCGACTGACGGGCCTCCGCCGCGGTGATCCCGCGACGACGTCCGCGGGCCCGAAGGCCGTGCTGACCGCGCTCTCGCACATGCGACGCGAGGGCTGGGGAACGCTCCGCGCGATGCGGCTGCTGTCCAACCTCAACCAGAAGGACGGCTTCGACTGTCCGGGATGCGCGTGGCCCGACCCCGATGACAAGCGCTCGATGCTCGCCGAGTACTGCGAGAACGGAGCCAAGGCCGTCGCCGAGGAGTCGACGCGCAAGCGGTGCGATCCCACGTTCTTCGCCGAGCACTCCGTCGACGCGCTGTCTGCGCGGAGCGACTTCGAGCTGTCCCAGGCCGGCCGCCTCACCGAGCCGATGGTGCTTCGCGAGGGCGACGCCCATTACCGCCCTATCGGGTGGGACGAGGCGTTCGCGATGTGCGCCGAGCGCTTGAACGGACTCGCGTCCCCGGACCGCGCGATCTTCTACACGTCGGGCAGGACGAGCAACGAGGCCGCGTTCCTGTACCAGCTCTTCGTGCGGCAGTTCGGGACGAACAACCTGCCGGACTGCTCGAACATGTGCCACGAGTCGAGCGGCGTGGGGCTCTCCGAAACCGTCGGCATCGGCAAGGGCTCGGTCACGCTCGCGGACTTCGACGAGGCGGACCTGGTCGTCGTCGTGGGCCAGAACCCGGGGACGAACCACCCGCGCATGCTCACCGCCCTGCGCGACGCCAAGCGCCGCGGTGCCGCGGTCGTGTCGGTCAACCCGCTCAAGGAGGCCGGCTTGCGACGCTTCCAACATCCGCAGGACGTGCGCGACGCGCTGACCGGCGGAACGGCCATCGCGGACATGTTCGTCCAGGTCACGGTCGAGGGCGACCTCGCGTTCTTCAAGGCGGTCCTCGCGACGCTGGCGAAGCGTGAGCGCGACACGCCGGGCTCGGTCGTCGACCGCGAGTTCTGCGAGGAATACACGGACGGGCTCGACGACCTGCTCGCCGATCTGGACGGCCGCGATGCGGACGAGCTCGCGCGGCTCGCCGGCGTGACGCTGGGCGAGGTCGAGGCGTTCTGCGATCTCGTCGTCGAGCGGCCCAAGATGATCGTGTGCTGGGCGATGGGGATCACGCAGCACCGCCACGGCGTTGCAAGCGTGCGCGAGATCGTGAACCTGCTGCTGCTGCGCGGGTCGATCGGAAAGCCCGGCGCAGGCACCTGCCCGGTGCGCGGACACAGCAACGTCCAGGGCGACCGGACGATGGGGATCTACGAGAAGCCTCGCCCCGAATTCCTCGATCGCCTGGGGGACGCATTCTCGTTCGATCCCCCGCGCGAGCACGGCCACTCGGTCGTGCACGCCATCGAGGCGATGCGCGACGGCGAGGCGGACGTGTTCTTCGCGATGGGCGGCAACTTCCTGTCGGCGACGCCCGACACCGCCGTGACGGCGGCCGCGCTACGCCAGTGCGCGCTGACCGTCCACGTGTCGACGAAGCTGAACCGCAGCCACCTCGTGCACGGCCGGGAGGCGCTGATCCTCCCCTGCCTCGGACGCAGCGAGGTCGACCGCCAGTCCGGTGGCGCGCAGTTCGTCACGATGGAGAACTCGATGGGCGTGGTGCACTCGTCCCGCGGGGAGCTCGAGCCCGCAGCTGAGCATCTGCGGTCCGAGCCCGCGATCGTGGCAGGCCTGGCGCAGGCGACGCTCGGAGGCAAGAGCGGCGTCGACTGGGACGGGCTCGCCGCCGACTACGACCTTGTGCGCGACGCGATCGAGCGCGTCATCCCGGGCTTCGACGACTACAACCGGCGCGTAAGGGAGCCCGGTGGGTTCCTCCTCCCCAACGGAGCGCGCGAGCGACGCTTCGCGACGTCGTCGGGGCGCGCGCAGTTCACGGTCAACCCGGTCGAGATGGTCGAGCTCGGGGACGGAGAGTTCAAGCTGACCACGATCCGCACCCACGATCAGTTCAACACGACGATCTACGGGCTCGACGACCGCTACCGAGGGATCCGCGGAGAGCGCCGCGTCGTCCTGATGAACCCCGACGACATGCGCGAGGCGGGACTGGCCGCAGACCAGCTCGTCGACGTCCACGGCCGTCAGGACGCCGAGGGACGCGTGGCGCGGCGCTTCTTCGTCATTCCGTACGACATCCCGCGCCGATGCCTCGCGACGTACTTCCCGGAGGCGAACGTGCTCGTTCCGCTCGGGACGCGGGCGAAGAAGTCGCACACGCCCGCGTCGAAGCTGGTGGTGGTCGCGCTGGAGCCCAGCCGCCCGTAACGGCGTAGGAAGACGACTCGCGAGGAAATCAGGGGTTTTCGAGAGACGCCCGCGGAGGGACGTGGATGGCCGGGGTCGGCGCGACGGATGCGCCGCCACCCCCGACTGGTCACGAGACATGAACCTCCGAACCCTCGCGCGGCGCACCTTCGCCGCCCTCTCCCTCACGATCGCTGCCGCTGCCCTGCCCGGCTCTGCCGCCGCGCAGTCCCAGTCCGACCTCGTCACACCGACACCGTGGCTGTTCTACACCGCGGTCCCATTCTCGACCGTCGAGGCACAGGCGGCCAACGGGTACCGGGTCGTCGACATCGAGGTCGAGGACGACAGTCCCCTCCGCGTCAGCGCGGTCCTCGTCCGCAACAGCGGCGAGTATGGCAAGGGCTGGTGGTGGTACTTCGGCGTCACCGCGCTAGAGGTCAGCCAGCTCACGAGTCAGAACAACGCTCGGCTGATCGACATCGAGCCGTACATGACGTCCGGCGGCCTCCGCTACGCGGTCGTGATGATCCCGAACAACGGGGCGGATTTCAGCGCGGTCCACGGGTTCCAGACCGATCGGACGTTCAGCCAGGTCGTCAGCTGGCTCAACGCGAACCCGTCCCTGCGGATCCTCGACATCCAGCCGTACAGGAGCGGCATCACGACCAGGTACGCGTTCACCTACGTGCAGAATGCGCGGGCGCTGGCCTCGCCGTTCTGGCTCCAGATGAACACGACGCCGCAGGTCATTGCCGACACGCTGAACCAGAACGACGCGCGGATCATCGACCTCGAGATCCACGAGGACACCGACCGCGTCACCGCGCTGATGGTCCCGAACGACGGGAACCTTTGGTATTGGTTCTACGGGATGACGTTCTCGCAGGCCGACCAGGTCGCCACGCAGCACGCCTGCCGTCTCATCGACTACCAGCAGTACCGGACGTCCTCGGGCGAGACTCGCTACGCGGCCGTCCTACGGCGGAACAACGGCGACCTCGCGGTCGACGCGGTCACCGCGATGCGCGCCGAGGTCGACTTCGACGCGACGGTCGGCGTGCTGATGCGGCGGCTCGACGGGACGCCGACGACGATTGCCGGCAACGAACAGCACAAGGTCTTCGAGCCAGCGGCCCTCATGAAGACGGTTCACCACTTCGCCGCGATGCGCGACGTGGCGGTCGATCACACGACGCTGTCGAGCCCGATGATCGAGAACGTGGGAAGCCTCGGGACGTGCCCGAACGGGACCAACCCGGAGGTCCGGAGCCTCGGGACCGTGCTGCGCGACATGATGGAGGCGAGCTCCAGCAGCGCGACGGAAGCCGTGCGCGAGCGGTACGGAGCGAGCTTCATCCAGGCCGTCGCGGCGGGCTTCGGCGCGACGAACGTTGCGCTGAACCACACGCTCGGGTGCTTCTGCGGGAGCACGCGGAACGAGATCACGCTCTCGGACCTCGCCGATCTGCACCAGTCGGTGGTCGCGGGGTCGATGGGAGAGTCCCGCGACGACTTCTACGACCTGATGACGAACCGGACCGACTTCGGCATGGGCATCTACGACACCGCCGCGCTGCTCACGGCCGAGCTCGACGCGTCGAGTCTCTCGCCGTCGGAGCGGGGCGCCTTCGCGAGCGGACTGCGCGTCGCCCAGAAGGGCGGCTCCTACACCTGCGTCACGTTCACGGGACGCCAGGACCACCGCAGCCGCGGCGGCTACCTCCGCCTCCCCTTCCGCAGCGGATGCAGCACGGTGTTCCGCGAGTACTTCATCGGCTCGTGGGTCAACGACGCGACGTCCTCCTCCTCGGCGGAGAACGCCGTCGGCGTGGCGATCTACACCCTCTACCGCGACCGACTGCGCGCCGCGATCGCGTCGTGGGAGGCGGCCTCGTGCAGCGACCCGTTCCTGAACTACTGCCAGGCGAACCCGAACTCGACCGGCGCGATCGGGATCGCGACGGCCTCCGGGAGCGCGTTCGTCGCGAACAACTCACTTCGCATCGACGCCTCGCAGCTGCCGGCGAACACGTTCGGCTTCCTCCTCGTCGCCCCCTCCCCCGCGTTCGTCCCGTCGCCCGGCGGCAGCTCCGGAGTCCTCTGCCTCGGCGGGCCGATCGGGCGCTACCAGAACGCGATCATGAACTCGGGCGCGACCGGCGAGATGTCGCTGCAGATCGACCTCGGCGCGATCCCGCGCCCCTCCGGCTCTCCGACGGCCGTCCAGGGCGGCGACACGCTCTACTTCCAGTGGTGGCACAGGGACGTGGCCCCGAACGGGTCGACCACGTCGAACTTCACGAACGGCGTGCGAACGACGTTCATCTGAGGCCTCGGTGGACGAGAGCCGAGCAGCCCCCCGTCTGGCACGACCGGACGGGGGGCTGCTCGCTTCCGAGGAGGCGACTTTCGTAGAATCGCCCGCCACCGCAGCGATGAGCGACGACGACGAGACGCGCATCGTGACCACCGACGCCCCCGCAGGAGATTCCCAGGCGGGAGGCGGCCGGAAGGGCAAGAAGCCCAAGGTCACGATGATGGACCAGTTCCACGCCGCGAAGAGAGAGGCAGGTGACGCCCTCCTCTTCTTCCGGATGGGCGACTTCTACGAACTCTTCGGGAGGGACGCCGAGATCGCGAGCCGCGAGCTCGGCATCGCGCTGACGTCGCGCGCCAAGGGGGCCGACGCGCTCCCGATGGCCGGCGTGCCCGTCAAGTCGATGGAGCCGTACCTGATGCGGCTCGTTCGCGCCGGCCATCGCGTCGCCGTCTGCGAGCAGACGAGCGACCCGCGTACGACGAAGGGCATCGTCGATCGCGAGATCGTCCGCGTCGTCACGGCCGGGACGATCACGGAAGAGGACGAGCTCGACAGTCGAGAGAGCAACTACCTCGCCGCGCTCTTCGTCGACGGCGGCCGCGCGGCGCTCGCGTGGATCGACCTGTCCACGGGACGAGCCTCGGCGTCGGGCCTCGAGACCGCGCGCGTCGGCGACGAGCTCGCGCGCATCGCGCCGGCGGAGCTGCTCGCCCCCGAGGACCTCCCGCGCGTCGCGCCCGAGCTGGCGGAGGCGCTGGAGCGCGAGATCGGGTCGCGGATCACCTGGCGCGAACCCTGGCGCTTCGCCCGCGACACGGCGCGTCGCGTCCTGCACGAGCAGTTCCGCGTGAAGACGCTGGAGGGCTTCGGGTTCGAGGACGACTCGCTGGAGATCTGCGCCGCTGGCGCGTGCGTCGAGTACGCCCGTGAGACGCAGCGCGGCAGCTGCGAGCACCTCCTTCGACTGGAGCGCGTCGACGCGGGCGAGCACCTGGTCCTCGATCGCGCGACGCGCTCGTGCCTGGAGCTCACGCAGACCCAGCGCGGCGCGCGGCGCCAGGGCTCGCTGCTCGACACGATCGACGCGACGCTGACGCCGATGGGCGGACGCATGATGCGCGAGTGGCTCCTCGGGCCGCTGCGCGACGTCGACGCGATCCTCCGACGCCAGCGCGGCGTCGCAGAGCTCGTCGACGGACCGTTCCTGCGAGAGGACGTTCGCACGATCCTCGGCGACGTGCTCGACGTCGAGCGGCTGGTCGCCAAGCTCTCGACCGGGCGCGTGAACGCACGCGACCTCGTCGCCCTCGCCGGATCGCTGCGCGTCGTCGGACCGCTGCGCGCGAAGCTCGACGCGGTCTATTCGCAGGCCCTCGGTGAGCTGCGCGAACAGCTCGATCCGCTCGACGATGTCGTCACGAGGATCGACGCGACGATCGTCCCGGCGCCTCCGATCACCATCAAGGACGGCGGCGTCGTGGCGGAGGGCATCAGCGCGGAGCTCGACGAGCTCCGTCAGATCGCCGGCGACGGCAAGGCGTGGATGGCCCGCTTCCAGGCCGAGGCGATCGAGCGCTACGAGATTCCCGGACTGAAGATCGGCTTCAACAGCGTCTTCGGCTACTACCTCGAGGTGCCGAAGGGGCAGACGACGCGCGTCCCCGACGAGTTCGTCCGCAAGCAGACGCTCAAGAACGCCGAGCGCTACATCACGCCGGAGCTCAAGGAGTTCGAGGACAAGGTCCTCCGCGCCGAGGAGCGGGCGCAGGACATGGAGTACGAGATCTTCTCGGCTCTGAAGGACGAGGTCGCGCTCGAGATCCCGCGCATCCTCGCGACGGCGCGCGCGCTGGCCGAGGTCGACGTGCTCGCGGGGCTGGCCCAGACCGCTGCGACGCACCGCTACTGCGCGCCGACGGTCGACGCGTCGGACTCGATCACGATTGAAGCCGGGCGGCACCCCGTCATCGAGGCCACGCAGTCCGACGTGACCTTCGTCCCGAACGACGCGCGGCTCGATCGCAAGAAGCGCAGCGTCGGGATCATCACCGGCCCGAACATGTCGGGTAAGTCGACGTACATCCGCCAGACGGCCCTGATCGTGCTGCTGGCGCAGATCGGCTCGTACGTCCCGGCGGCCTCGGCCCGGGTGGGCGTGTGCGATCGCATCTTCACGCGCATCGGATCGGCCGACGACCTGTCGCGCGGCGCCTCGACGTTCATGGTCGAGATGGTCGAGATCGCGAACATCCTGAACAACGCCGGGCCGCGCAGCCTCGTCGTCCTGGACGAGGTCGGTCGCGGCACGAGCACCTTCGACGGCCTCGCGCTCGCGTGGGCCATCGTCGAGCACCTCCACGAGAGCGTGCGGGCGCGGACGCTGTTCGCGACGCACTACCACCAGCTGACCGAGCTCAGCGACAAGCTCACGGGCGTCCACAACCTGTCGGTCGCGGTGCGCGAGTGGGACGACGAGATCGTCTTCCTGCACCAGATCGTCGAGGGCGGCACCGACCGCTCCTACGGGATCCAGGTCGCGCGCCTCGCTGGCGTCCCGGACGAGCTCGTCGCGCGCGCGCGCGAGGTCCTCGCCGACATCGAGCGCGAGGCGGACGACCTCGGCGGACGCGTGCTCGATCCACGCCGCGGGCATCCCACGATCCCGACGCCGGCCGGCGGCCTGCAGCTCGGGCTCTTCGACCGCGAGCCGTCAGAGCTGGAGAAGACGCTCGGCGACGTCGTCATCGAAGAGACGACCCCGCTGGAAGCGCTGGAGATCCTGGCGCGCCTGAAGGGGCTGATCTGATCGAACCCGACGAGACGCCGACGGGGCGATGAGCGTGTTCCGCGGGGTGTGCGCTCCGCATCGCACCGAATCCGCGAACGCGACGTTCGCTACGCTGTCAGTGGATGTCCGGCCTCGAGCTCAGAGATCACTCCGCGAGCGACCTTGGCGCGATCCTCGCCCTCAACGCGGCGAACGTGCCCGAGGTCGGCCCGCTCGACGACGAGCGACTCGCTTCATTGGCGCGTGAGGCGGCGTGGCTGCCCGTGGCCGTCGACGGGTCTGCGCACGTCGGATTCGCGATCTTCCTGACGGAAGGCGCCCGCTACGACAGCCCCAACTACCGCTGGTTCGCGGAGCGTCACGAGCGCTTTCTCTACGTCGACCGCATCGCAATCGCGGAGGGAGCGCGCGGGGTCGGACTTGGACGGGCGATCTACGGTCAAGCCGTCGAACTCGCGCGACGCGACGGGCGCAGCGTCCTGTGCGCCGAGGTGAACACGATCCCGCCGAACCCGAAGTCGATGCGGTTCCACGAGCGGTTCGGCTTCAGGGAGGTGGCCCGAATGCGCCCCTACGACGCGAACGCCGAGGTCGCGATGCTGGAGCTCGACGTCCCGCCGATCACTGGAAGACGATCGTGAGCGCGTCGCTGAAGTTGGAGGTCACGCCCGTCGCTCCGGCGTCCCGGTGCCAGGCCTGGAAGCGCCAGACGCTTCCGGGAACGGTCGCGACAGGTCCACTCGGGCTCGGGATGGCCGTCAGATCGATGTCCAGGCTGAAGCGCCCGGTCGCGTCCGACTGCTGGATCTGTCCCGACGCGACGTAGCGGCCGACCGGAGCTCCGAGGCAGAGTCGTCCGTCGGATCCCGGGACCGGGAAGACCACGTCCGGGTTCGGGCCGACGAGGAAGTACCCGAACGACAGAGGCGGAAGGTCGACGGCGACCAGCGTGACCCGGTTCGCCTCCACGCTGCGGCTCCCGATCGCCTCGATCCTCGAGGTCGCTCCGGTCGAGTTCGGTATCGCTGGTCCGCAGTAGCGGGTCCCGATCAGGTCGAACGTCTCGCTCTCCAGCCACGACGCGGCGCTGTTGAGCGGCATGGTCACGAAGAGGTCGTCGTCTCCGTCCTCGTCGATGTCTGCGACGGTGAGGCCGCGGATTCCCTCCGCAAAGACGTCGAGCTCGAGGCGATAGAACGAACCGTCGCGACGCGACCACCTCAGGTTCCCGAGCTCGTCGCTCTGCAGGACGTCGTCGAGTCCGTCTCCGTCCACGTCGACGAACGCGATCTCGCTGCCCGAGGCCTCCAGACCCGTCACCCTCCGGGCGACCTGAATCGCCGCCGGGTTGTTCGGCAGGTAGTAGAGGACGGAGCGCAGATCGTTGGTCGGATTGACGCTCAGGAACACCGGGTCCAGCGAACCGTCCCGGTCCACGTCCGCCAAGACGGGAGACGCGGACGGAGCGAGCGTGAAGTCGACCTCTTCGACGCGCGACGCAGGGGTCACGGGGTCGTAGATGACGTAGGGTCCGCCGTCGCCGGTGACGAGGAGGTCGATCGAACCGTTGTCGTCCAGGTCCCCTGCAGCGAACTGCCGTGTGACCCCGACACTCGGAAGCACCGTCGGAGGTGCCCAGGTGAAGCTCCCGAGGTTCCGGTAGTAGTGCAGGGAGGTCTGGATTCCTGTGACGATGTCGTCGCGACCGTCCTGGTCGAGGTCGACAACGAGCACGTCCCAAAGACCGAAGGGGGCGGGCATGTTCGGCGGATTGAGGGCGAGCGGCACGTCGAAGCGACCGCCTCCGAGCCCCCGCGAAACGACGAGGCCGGTCCTGTCGCCGCGACCGACGAGGTCGATGACCTCGTCACCGTCGAAGTCAGCGAAGCGGACGTCGTGGACGAAGTCCAGGTCGATCGGCAACAGACCTGAATCGACGAAGTTCCCGAGGCCGTCACCGCGCATCCACCGCGATTCGTCTCCGAGCCTGGACAGGACGATGGCGTCTTGGGCGCCGTCGATGTCGAGATCGGCGAGACGTACTCCGAACGGCTCACGCACGGCCGTGGTGACGTCGATCGACTCCGAGAAGGCCAGAGAGCCGACGCTCGACGCGTTCAGAGTCGCGAAGATCCGCGACGTCGAATCGTCCAACTGCCCCGAACCGACGAAATCGACGAGTCCGTCGCCGTCGAGATCGCCGAGCGCCGATGCGTTCCTGATCTCCGGGAGGGGGGGTGAGATCGCGGTCGGGTCAGCGAAGGTCCCCCCCCCGAGGCCGCGGGCCGCGTGGATGGGAGTGTCGAACGAAGCGAAGGGAACCGGGAGGATGACAAGGTCGACGACGCCGTCCCCGTCCAGATCCTCGACGACCTCGGGACCTGAGCTCTGCGGCGCAGGAAGGAGTGCACCGAGGGAGAAGGACCCCGTGCCGTCGTTCAAGAGCGTCGAGAGTCGGTTGGGAAGCGCGAGGTTCTGGACGAGGTCGAGATCTCCGTCCGCGTCCACATCCCCCACTCCCGGCCGAGGGTCGTAGGGAACCCCGAAGACCGTGATGTCCTCGCGGGGACCGAAGTTCGCGCCGTTGTTGCGATAGAGACCTGTCGAGGCGGACGCGCCGCTGAGGGTCAGCACGAGGTCCGGATCGAGATCCCCGTCGAAGTCTCCGACGCTTGCGCTCGTGATGAGAGCGTCCTCGAACGACACGAGGTCGCGAGGTGCGCCGAACAGACCGCCGAGGTTCTCGATCAGAAAGACCCCGTCACCGTTCGCCACGATCGCGTCGGTGTCGCCGTCTAGGTCCATGTCCTCGAGGACGAGGTCGAGCGGATTTGCGATCGCCGCGCCGACGGGGATCGGAGCAGCGAGGGTCTCGCCGTCGAGGCGTTCGATGAAGACCACATCGCCGTCGATGCCGGCGACGAGGACATCCTGGTCTCCATCGCCGTCGAGGTCGGCCTGGCCGACGAGCTGCGGAGCGAAGTCGAGGGCAACGAGGATCTGGCGCTCTCCGAAGGTGCCATCGCCCCGCCCCGGGAAGAGCGAAATCGCACGGTCGAACGAGGCCGTGGCGAGCACGTCGGCGAGACCATCTCCGTCGACGTCCTCGGCAATGACGCCGAGCGCGAGATTGGAGGTCGACGTCAGGTCGGAGGGAGCTGCGAACTGGGCGAGCGAGGGAGCGGACGACGCCAGGAAGAGCGCGCCTACGGGGACGAGGAACCGCATGGGGATGGGGCAGTGGGAAGAGAAACGCGACCCATGCCGCGTGCACGGGCTCCGGCAAGCCGCATGCCACGCGCAAGCCGCCCGGCGGGCGCGGATCTGTGGGCTACGCTGCTTGCGTGAGGCGGCTGCGCTCGATCGATGGACACCGATTGGACGACGGATCCGTTCCCCGTCGAGAGGGACGAGCGCAACCAGGTGACGATCCGCATGGCGCCGGTCCGCTGATCGCATCCGCACTGCGCAGCGTCGAGCGCCCCGTCGTTCGGGCTAGAGTGCGCAGCGGCCTCTTTCAGCCGGTCGGCACGACCGTCAGCCGGTACGCCGCAAGCGCATGGGCCAGGACCTCTGCACCCTGCTCCAGCTCGTCGAGCGCGATCCGCTCCTCCGGCGTGTGGTCGAGAGCAGCGTCGCCGGGACCGTAGGCGACGGCAGGGCAGCCCCACGCCGGCGCCAGCAGGTTCAGGTCGGCGGTGCCCGTCTTCACCTGGAAGCGCGGGCGCGCGCCTGCCGCGAGGATCGAGCGGCCGAGCGCGCGGGCGATCGGCGACGTACGGGGCCCGCGCCACGCCGGCGCGGCGCCGATGCGCTCGACGCGCGTTCCGGGGCAGCGCTCGGAGAGCCACGCGAGCGCGGCGTCCGGCGGCAGCGACACGGGCAGGCGCAGGGCGACGTCGACGGTCGTCGCGTCGGTGATGCCGTCGTGCGCGCTGCGCATCCCGAGCAGCCGGGGCAGCACGCGATCGAAGAGGGGCGCGTCCTCGGGCGCGAAGGCGCGCGCGTCGTCTCGAACGTCCGTCCACCACGCGCAGGCCGCCTCGGCGGAGCTCTCGGCGTCGTGGGCTCCGTGGGCGCTATCCCGCTCGAACCGGGCGCGGCACGAGAGGATGCCCTTGTAGCCGAGCGTGACGCCGTTCCAGCGGCTTGGCTCGCCAATCACGAGCGCAGCCGGCGGCGACTTCCACGTCGCGCGCAGGTGGCGGGCGCCCTTCGACGAAGGCGCCTCCTCCTCGACGCAGCCGACGACGACGAAGCGCGCGTCGGCCCCGCGATCGACCGCACGTCGAGCCGCTGCGGCGAGCGCGACGAGCGGGCCCTTCGCGTCGACGGCACCGCGTCCGTGGAGCACGCCGTCTGTGACGTGGACGGGGAGGTCACCGGGCACCGTGTCGACGTGCCCGACGAGAGCGATCGTCTGCTCGCCCTCGCCAATCGAAGCAACTGCGTTCCCGGCGCCGTCGACGTGCGAGCGGAAGCCGCGGTCGCCGAGGGCCTCGACCAGCCAGCGACTCGCCTCCGCCTCGCTCCCCGACACGCTCGGGATGCGGACGAGGTCCTCGGCGACCTGCGCGAGGTCATCCCGGTCGAACGCGCTCACGACAGCACCTCCACGACGCGGTCCAGCACGACGTCCCATTCCTCTTCCTCGATGACGAGCGGCGGGAGCAGCCGCAGCACGTTCCGGCCCGCGGGGAGCGCAACGACGCGGCGCTCCAGCAGCGCAGCGAGCACGGGCGCGACCTTCGTCCGGAGCTCGACCCCGACCATGAGTCCGCGCCCGCGCACTTCGCGCGCGGCTCCGCCCACGAGCGGCGCGAGGCGCTCCAACGCGTGCGCGCCGAGGGCAGCTGCGCGGTTGGGCAGCTCGTGGTCGAGCAGCGTCTCCAGCGTCGCGCGCGCCGCGGCGCACGCGAGCGGATTGCCACCGAACGTCGAACCGTGCGAGCCCGGAGGCAGCGCGCCGACGCGCGGGCCGAACGCGGCGGCGCCCATCGCCACCCCGCCAGCGATGCCCTTGCCCAGGCACAGGACGTCCGGGATCACGCCCTCGCGCTGGCAAGCGAAGAGCGTCCCGGTGCGG
>JBCCSK010000112.1:0-16013 GCA_039200205.1 Planctomycetota bacterium | reverse complement strand
CGCGTCTCGTCCGTTAGAAAATCTATCATTAATTTGGGTGCAAATGGTTTCCCAAGTAATATCTCCTGCTAAGCTATCAAACCTTTCCCGTTCTCCTCCATCCACGTCAGCGCGGCCTCGCGCCGTCGGCCGTAGTCGTGGTCGAACACGACGTACGCGTGCTTCACCTGGCTGCGGTCGGTGAACAGGATCTCGTCGCGCGAGAGGAGACCGGCCGTCTCCATCCCTCGCAGGACCTCCTCCTCGAGCTCGGGCCCGGGGAAGGCCTGTCCGCCAGGCGTCGTCAGCTCGACGAGGAAGGACGTCTTGCCCTCGGGCGCGTTCCCCGGCGAGTAGTTCGACATGTACGTCACCCGGTTCGCAGGCCCCTGCTTCTTCTGCGGCAGGTAGATCCACGAGAGGTTCGGGTGCTCCGGCCGGTCGAGCGCGATCAGGTAGGTGACGAGGCCGTTGTACTCGAGCTCGCGCATCGCGCGCGCGACGTCGTCCGGAACGCCCTCGACGATGTCGGGGACGTAGGTGAGCGAGATCGTGTTGACGACGACGTCGAAGTCCTCGTCGTTCACGATCCACGCGTCGCCCTTCCTCCGCACGTTCACGACGGGCGTGTTGAGCCGAACCTGCGCGCCGAGGCTGTGCGCGAGGCCGTCCGTGATCCCCTGGAAGCCGCCCTTCTTCGGGTAGAAGAAGATTGCCTGGTGGGTGTAGCCCTCCGTGCGAATGCCGACGGCGGCGCGGAGGACGTCTTCCACGGGCGCGTCGGGAACGCGTCCGGCGACCCAGTCGCTCGTGATCTTCTCCAGCGGACGCTTCCAGATCTTCTCGTTGTACGGATCCATGAAGTGGTCCGCGATCCCGTCGCCGAAGCGCCAGCGGATCCACGACTTGAAGTCCTTGGGCGCCTCCGACCCCGTGACCCTCCGCTCGTGCCAGGCTTCGACGTAGCCCTTCAGGCAGTCGAAGTTCGCCTGCTTCGGAAGGTCGCCGATCCCGTTCTCGAACGGGTAGTGCACCCAGCGATCCTCGAAGCGGATCTTCGTGTTGCGGTCGCGCTGGACGAAGGCGTCGTCGCCGCCGGCCTCGTCCTTCATCCACTGCATCGCGGCCGCGTCCTTGCTGAAGAGAATGTGCCCGCCGGCGACGTCGTAGGTGAACCCGTCGACCGTCTTCGAAAGGCACAAACCGCCCGCGACGGGACCCGCCTCGAAGAGGTGGATCGAATCGAGCGGGACGCCTCCCTGCTCGAGGAACCGGGCGAGGGCCATGCCGGAGACGCCGGCGCCGAGGATCGCGATCTTCAAGTCTGCGCGGAGGGGCGGGAGAGGAGCGAGGCGCCGAAGGATAGCCGCCGCCGGCCCTGCGTGCGTCTCGTCAGCGCGTCCGGACGAGGCCGTCGAGGGCGGGGAGGACGTCGGGTCGGACGCGCTCCACCTCGGCCAGCCAGCGCCGCGCGTCCGTGACGTAGCCGGCGGTGGGGCGCACGCCGGGGCAGACGCCGCTGAAGTGGTCGTTGAAGGCGTCCATGACCATCTCTCGCGCGTACTTCGCGAGGCACGAGCCGAGGGCGGTCGGCAGCGAGACCGCGTCTCCCTTCTGGACGAAACGGATGCGCATGCGACCGTCGCCCGCACGGACGAGGTACACGCTCTCGTCGCGGGCCTCGCCCAGAGGCTCGACGGTCGCGAAGGGGAGGAGCGCGGCGAGCGCGGGCCCGTACCGCGCGCGCCCGCCGAGCCGGTCGCAGGTGAGGTCGAGGCCCTCGGCTCCGAACCGATCGAAGAGCTCCGCGATCACGGCCGAGTGGTAGCTCCACAGGGTCGTGCTCTTGTTCGACGTCGCCTCGAACGAGGCGTTGAGGTGTCCGGCGGGAACGACGACGAGTCCCCCACGAACGACCTCGGCGCCGCGGTTCCGGAGTGCTTCGGCGAGCGACGCGCCGTGACGTTCGAGCGCTTCATCGTCGACGTGGACCGGAAGCGTGTCCGGGAGCGCTCCGTACCACGGGTGGGTCCGACGCACGGCGTCCGTCACGCGCAGGGTTTCGGGCGCCGTCCGAAAGAGGTCGTCGGGAGTCCTCGCGTCCGATCCCGCGGCGCGCAGGAAGCTGAGCGTTGTCGCCTCGAGCCGCCGCGCGCCGCGGGCGCTTCGATCGAACACACGCTTGGAGTCGGCGACGACCAGGCGATCCTCGTCCCGTGCGGGCTCTTCGGCGACCGCGTCCGCCAGGCACGGCCAGCCCAGCGGGCCATCCGCGCGGAACGCGGCGAAGCCGATGGTCAGCGGTCCGAGGAGGGGACCGTAGCCGGCCTCATCGAGCCCTGCGGAGACTCGGAAGGACGCTTGCTCCCTGGCGCTCAAGCGCTCGCGCCTCCGATAGCGACGGGCTTCGGCTCGCTCCTCCCGCGGAAGACGAGCAGCAGGACGACGGCGATCGCACCCATGGCGAGCGACACGAGCTGGGACGTCGAGAAGCGATCGTCGAACCAGAGCCCGCGGATGCGGTCGCCGCGGAAGCTCTCGATGGTGAAGCGCCCGATCGAGTACAGCGTCAGGAGGATGAGCGTCACCTGGCCCGCGTACCTTCTGCGCGGAATCAGCCAGAGGCCCAGGAGGCCCAGGAGGACCGCGTTGATGGTCATCCAGGGCTGCGTCGCCCAGAGGAACTGCCCCGCGTTGGCCTCGCCGAAGAGGCTCTCCGCCGGCAGCGGATCGGGCACGCGCAGGACGATGGGGAAGGGGAGTCCCTCCGCGCTCTCGGGCACGACCTGGCCGAAGTCGTCGCCGACCAGGAGGCAGCCCACGCGCCCGACGGCGAGGCCGAAGAACCCGGCCGTCATCCCGAGGTCGAGCGCGTGGAAGAGGCGCAGTCCGTGCTTCTTCGCCGCGTAGAGCCCCAGGAGGATCCCGCCGAACGTCCCGCCGTACATGACGAGCCCGCCCTCCCAGTAGTAGAGCATCGTCAGGGGATCCGAGAGGTAGCGCTGACCCGTCTCGCTGCCCTTCAGCACCTCGACGATGACGTACATCGCCCGCGCGCCCAGGAGGATGCCGACGAGGATCCACATCGGCACGGAGGCGAACCCCGGTGCCTCGGCCTCCGGGTCGAGCGCGTAGCGCTCACCGAGCCGGCCGAAGAGGAAGCTCCCGAGCAGGAACCCGAGAACCACCATGAGGCCGAACGACCGCAGCGGGATGCCGAGGCCGGGGATCTCGAAGAGGATCGGATGCATGGGCGGCGCACTGTACGGAGCCTGCCCACGGCCCCGAACGGGGAACCGCCCTCCGCGACGCGGAAATAGCGGCAGCCCCGACCCCGACGCGTTCGTCGAGGCCGGGGCTGCCGTCGGTCCGCGGGCAAGCCGCGAGCGAACCGCTACTGGAACGTCACCTCGAGGCCGTCCGCGAAGTTGGACGTCGTGCCCAACACGGAGACGTCGCGGAACCAGCACGTGTAGTTCCAGGTCTCGCCCGGAGCCACGATGACCGGTCCGACCGGGGTCGGCTGGTTGTTCAGATCCGTGAGCAGCGAGACCGAGCCCGCCGCACCCGAATTCTGGATCTGGCCAGGACCGACGAAGCGCCCGATCGAGCCGCCGAGGCACAGGTTGCCCGCGCTGCTGCCCGGGTTCATCACGAAGTCCTGAACGGTGCTCGTCAAGAAGAACGCGAACGCGAACGTCGGCATCGAGTCGCACTGCAGCGTGAAGTCGTTGTCGGCGACCAGGTTCGTGCCGGAGGCGCTCATGACGGCCGTCGCACCGCTGCTGTTCACGTTCGCCATGCAGTAGTTCGAGCCGAGGGCGCCGTCCCCTTCGAGCGTGATGAAGCGGGCGCTGACGCCGCTGATGAGGGTCGTCACACTCGCGGTGCCGAACTCGTAGCGATGGACGCCGGCGCCGTTGGTGAAGAGCAGGTCGCCAGACGGCAGCTCGAAGATGCCCCGCAGCCCGCCGAAGCCGAGCGCCGACGTATCGATGTACTGGATCTGATTGCCCATCGAGTCGTACTCGTAGATGCCGGACGGCGTGCTGAAGCCCGCGGCCCAGATCCGCCCCGTGGCGGAGATGTGAACTTGCTCGGGGAAATCGATGCCGGTCACGCCGTCGCTGTCGTGGAACACCGTCTGCACCGAGAGGTCCGATCCATCGACGAAGACGAGGTCCTCGTTCGAGATGTCGCTGACGAGGAACCCCGGCGTGCCGTTGAACGTGAACGGCTCGGCGTCGAACGGATCGCCGACGGCTGCCGAGCCGACGAGGCCGCCCATCGGATCGAGTTCGACGAGCGCGTCGTCGGGAGCGCCGTTGTTGGACCCAGAGTTCGTCACGAGCACGTTCGCGCCGAATGCCGCGCCGCCGCGCATGTTGTCGAGGGGCGTCGTCGACGTCCCGAGCAGCGTCGTGCCGTCGGCGCTCAGGCGGAAGACGGTGTCCGCGACCTGGTCGGTGACCCAGATCTCGCCGTTGTCTGCGAAGATCGCCTCGATCGGCGTCGATGCGGCGCCGGCGGTGACGGTCGCCAGGTCGATGAAGGTGGCGTTGATCAGCGCGCCCGTCGTGGCATCGAACTGCATGATCGCGTCGTTCGAGCTCTCAGGGATGAGCAGGGTCTGGGCTTGGGCGGTCGCGACGCCGAGCGACGCGACGAGGGTCAGGGCAGTAGTTCGAGTGCGCATTGAAGGAAGGAAGAAGCGAGCCAGGCGCTTGGCCTGGGACGGGAGTGACAGGTGGGCGGACCGGGGATCCAGTCCCGCCCGCACGGTAGCGCTTTTCGACGAGTTCGACAGTTCGAGGACGGTCCCGGACCGAGGCGGGCGGTCGTATATTGGTGGGTCGCGAACTCCGCGCGCGGCCCCACCGCGCCAAGACGCGCACGCCATGAACACGCCCCCCAAGGCCAAGCTCTTCGTCGAGGGCCGCTACCTCAAGCTCTCACGCGACCTCCCCCAGACGGTGTTCTTCTGCCCCGTCTGCAAGGGGCACCCCCGTCGCCGCCGAAAGTGTGAGAAGTGTGAGGGCTTCGGGAAGCTCACGAAGGACTCGGTCCAGGAGCTCGTCGGCTGGGTCCTCGGCAAGGCGGCCGGGACGCGCAAGCACAAGTTCCACGGCGCCGGCCGCGAGGACATCGACGTTCGGATGCTCGGCGAGGGGCGTCCGTTCGTCGTCGAGCTGATCGAGCCGAAGGTCGGCCAGGTCGATCTCGCCGAGGTCGAGCGCACGATCAACGACCGCAACGAGGGGCGGCTGGAGGTCAGAGGCCTCCACTGGACCCAGAAGGGCCGCGTTCGAGTGCTCAAGGAGGGGCGCTTCGCGAAGGAGTACCGCGCTCGGATCGAGGTCGAGCGCCCGCCGACCGACGATGCCATCGAGCGAGCGACGGGCGGACGGACCACGATCGCCCAGAAGACGCCGAGCCGCGTCGCGCACCGTCGCGCGGACAAGATCCGCGAGCGCTGGATCGAAGTCCTCGAGGTCGCCCGCGATCCGGACGACGAGCGTCTGCTCGACGTCACGCTCCGCACGCAGGCGGGCACCTACGTCAAGGAGGCGATCAGCGGTGAGGGGGGGATGAGCGATCCCTCGATCGCCGACCTCTTGGACGTCGGCGGCGCGCAGTGTCTGCAGCTCGACGTGCTCGCGATCCTCGACGAGGAGACCGACGAGGACGACGAGTCCGGGGCGAGCGTCGCCCCGCCCCGCGATCGACAGTCGCCGTTCGGCGCAGGCGTCGAGTGACGGTGCGGGAGCGGCCCCGGTCGTTCAGATCACCCCGCTCGTTCAGAAGATGCTGTCGCTCGGATTCCAGCGTCCTCTACGTCACAGCAGGACGCCGAGGACCTCGGCCTCGAACACGCGCTTCGGCTGGAGTTCGCCGTCGCGTTCGATGTACGCCTCCGCGGCGTACTTGAACATCCTCGATCCGGCGCGAAGCAGCTTCACGACGAAGAAGAGTCGGCAGTCGGGCTCGACGACGCCGCGGAAGCGGCACTTCTCGACGCCGCCGAAGCCGACGAAGCGGGTCTCGTTCGGGATGCGATAGCGCGAGAAGTCGAACGACGCGATCTGGGCCGCGGACTCGATCATCAGCGCGCCGGGGAACATCGCACGCGCCGGCACGTGGTCCTTCGCCCACCAGTCGTCGGCGCGGATCTCCTTGACCCCGACGAGAACCCCGCCCTCCTCGTCGACGTACGCGAGCCGGTCGATCATCGAGAACGTGCCGCGCTGCTCGAGGAACTGGTCGAGCGTCTCGCGGTCGACCGCGACGTGATCGCGGTCGATCTCCCGGAGGTCGAGGGTCGTCTCGTGAGCCATCGGGGGGGCCATGGGAAACTCCGGTACGCTGCGCTTGGTGTTGGGGGGGGAGGCGGCCGTCGGCGCCACGGGCCCTATGCTACGCGGCACATCCGTGCCTCGACCGCCTTTCGGTCCACCAATCCGCGGACGATCTCGACGATGCGCCACACGAATCGACGACTCGCAACGCTCGCTGTACACGGCGGCCGCAGGCCGAGCCCGGAGGACCCGGACGTCGCCCCCCCGCTTCGCCGATCGACGACGTTCCTCCAGCACCCCGGCACGTTCGAGCAGACCGACGCGGGGGACTGGGACACGCCGCTCGTCTACACGCGCTACAAGAACCCGAACGTCGAGGAGGTCGAGACGAGGCTCGCGCTCCTGGAGGGGGCCGAGCGCGCGGTGCTCTTCGCCAGCGGGATGGCGGCGATCCACGCCCTGTTCCACGAGGCGCTCCCCGGGGGCCGAGGCGTCGTCGCCCTGGCCCGCCAGATCTACGGCGGCACCGCCAAGCTGCTCGCGACGACTCTCGCCGAGCTCGGCGTGGAGACCGTGCCCTTCGACGTGACCGACGAGGCGGAGCTCGGGCGCGCTCTCGCCGCCGGTGCGCAGCTCGTGCACCTGGAGGGGATCTCGAATCCGACGGCCGTCATCGCGGACCTTCCGCGGATCGTCGAGCAGGTCCACGCCGCCGGCGCGCTCGTCTCCGTCGATTCGACCTTCGCGACGCCCGTCGTCCAGAGGCCGCTGGAACTCGGCGTCGACCTCGTCGTCCACTCCGCGACCAAGGCGCTCGCCGGACACTCCGACGTCACCGCCGGCGTCGTCCTCGGCGCTCGTGATCGGCTCGATCGAGTGGCCGCCTACCGTCGCGTCGCGGGCGCGGTGCTCGACCCCGCCGCCGCGTGGCTCCTCGGCAGGAGCCTCGCGACGCTCGACCTACGCGTGCGCGCCCAGTGCCGCGCTGCCCTTGCCGTGGCCGAGGCGCTGGAGGCGGAGCCGTCCGTGGTGCGCGTGCACTACCCGGGTCTCGGGTCGAGCCCTTCGCACGCACGCGCGCTCTCCCTCCTGGCGCCGGACCTCTTCGGGAGCGTCCTGTCGTTCGAACTCGCCGCCGGCGACGGTGCGACGCGGGACTACGTGAGCCGACTCGGGCTCGCGCTCGACGCGCCGAGTCTCGGTGGTGTCGAGACGCTCGTGAGCATCCCCGCGTTCATGTCCCACGTCGGCCTCGACGAGGACGAACGCCTCTCCGCGGGGATCGGTGCCGGGTGCATCCGCGTCGCCTGCGGCATCGAGGACCCGCGCGATCTCGTCGAGGACTTCGTGGGCGCGCTCGATCGCGCACACGCGGTCAGCGGATGACGATGTCGTGCTTCGCCGGCTCGTCGCCCGGCGTCAGCGAGAGGTCGACGAGACCCGACTGGCCCTCGGGCGCGTACTCCGCTTCGACGCGCCAGGAGCCCTTCAGGAGGTAGGGGATCGTGGTCTCTCCGTACGCATCCGTGCGCCTTCGGAACGACCCCTTGCCCGCCCCGCGCAGGTAGCCGACGAGGTCGACATCGGGAAAGGGGCGTCCGTACTCGTCGGTGACGCGCAGCTGGAGCGTGCACAGCGCGGGCAGGACGATCTCGTCCATCTGCACGGGCTCGAGGCCGACCTCGACGGGAATGGACGCGATGAGCGGCCGCACGGGGTCGCCGATGTTCACGAGCCAGGCCCCCGGAGACACGCCGAGCACGCGAAAGCGGCCGACGGTGTCCGTCGTCGCGTCGAGCCGGGAGCCGTCCGGTCGACCGCGCTCGACGAGGTAGACGTCGAGGCCGTCCGCCACGGTGCCGTCGGCGCGCAGGATCGCGCCCTCGACGCTGGCCATCGGGACGAGCTTGAGGGTCGCGTGCAGAGTCTGGATGCCGGTCTCCATGCCCTCGATCCGGAAGAGAGCGAGCTCCTGGGCGGTCGACTCGAGTCCATCCGCGCTCGCACGGATCCTGTAGGAGCCCATCGGAACGTCCAGGAGCTCGAAGGTGCGCTGCCCGGGCTCGGCTTCGATGGTGCGGGGGACCGCCGTCTCGCTGCCCCTCGAGGCCCGCGACGGCTCGAGGTGGACGGTCCACGTCTCCGGATACGCGACGCCCTGGTCCACGACGATCTCGCCCAGGATCGTCCCGGTGCCGTCGTAGGCGCGCGGCATCCGGCTGTACTCGCCTGCCGGTCCCGTCTGGATTCCGCCGACGATGCGCGGCCCCTCGACCGCGGTCTCGGCGAGGCCCGTCGGCTCGGCGGCAGGCGCGCCGGGTTCGGGCTGCACCTTTTCGACGGCGGATGCCGATGGTTCTCCCGGGCCGGGCCCGCTCCGATCTCCGTACAGCGCCAGCGTTGCGAGCAGAGCGACGATCGCGATCGCGAGCAGGAGCAGGGCCCGCGCGGTCCCCGCGCGCGAGATTGGCGCACGGCCCTTCCCACACCCCTCGAAGCGCTCCGTACCCTTCTGCGCCCCGTCCATCCTCCGCATCGATTCCCGCATCGCCGCGCTTCGTAGCGGGACAGACTACCTCCGAGCGCCCCGTCGCGCGCCTCCCTCGTCGGCCTCCCTCACCCGGTCCATGTCGCATTCTTCTGCCGTTCTGATGCGGGCTCCGCGTCGCACCGTCGGCGCACTCCTCGCACTGGTCGTCTTCGCGCTGATCGGGCTGACGCCCGCTCTCGGCGCCTCCGAGCCGCCGCAGTCCTCCGAGGGGCACGTTCTCGTTCTGGGCTTCGACGGCGCGGACTGGCGCACGACCGAGCGGATGATGGACGAGGGCGAGCTCCCCAACCTCGCGGCGCTGCGCGAGGCGGGCACCGCGGGCCCGCTGATCTCGACCGACCCGGCCGAGTCGGCGGCCGGCTGGGCCGCGATCAACACGGGCGCGAACCCGGCGCGCAACGGCGTTCCGAGCTTCATCAAGCGCACGTTCTTCGGCTCGACGCCGGGCGCGAACTTCGCCCACGTCGCGCCCGTCACGCGACCGGTCGCCGAGATGGACGTCGAGGGGACGGTCGCGGTGCTCTCCGGCGGCGGGAGCTCGCAGTCGATCCTGATCGGCGTCGGCGTCCTGGTCGTCGCGTTCCTCCTGTTCAAGGGACTCCTCCGCGCGGGAACCGTGCTCTCGCTGCTCCTCGCAGCGCTCCTCGGCGCCGCTGCCGGCTACGCGCTCCGGAGCGCGTCGGGATCCCTGCCCGAGGAGGTCCCCGTCGTCGAGAACAAGGTGCGGGCGGACGGGTTCTGGGTCGAAGCAGCGCGTGCCGGTCACCCCTCGGTCGCGCTCCAGGCTCCGCTCGCCTTCGATCGGCCCGGCGCACCCGGAGCACGGACGCTCTACGGACTCGGCCTCCCGGACGTCCGAAACTCCCTGAACGGCGACTGGTACCTCTATACGACCGACACGCTCGTCTCCGCTCCACCGCCCAAGGGCGACACGAGATCGTCGAGCTCCGGCACCGGCGTGATCTACCGTGTCGACTTCCGCAAGTCGAAGGAGACCGGCGAGCGCGCGATCGAGACGTCGCTGTTCGGCCCCGTCAACTGGGTCGAGCGCGATCGACTCAAGCGCGAGCTCGCAGAGCTCGAAGAGGCGGCCGCGAACGCCGAGGACTACGCGTCGAGCCGTGAGATCGTCGAGCAGCAGGAGGTCGTCGAGAAGGCGCTCGCCGAGCTCGGACGCGATCCGGGCTTCGGCACGAAAGAGGACAAGCATCGGGCGACGGTCCCGCTGCGCGTCGTCGCGCTCGAAGGCGGCAGCTACGACGTCACCATTGACGGCGTGAGCCAGACGCTCGACGACGGCGCGTGGAGCGACTTCTACAGCGTCGGCTTCGAGCTCGGTCCTCTCGTCACCGTCAACGCGGTGACGCGCGTCCGCATCGTCGATACGGATCCGTTCCAGCTCTACGTCGACACGCTCCAGTACGACCCGGCGGAGCCTTCGTTCTGGCAGCCCTCCAGCAGCCCGCTCGGGTTCTCGGCGGACGTTGCCGCGCAGATCGGATCGCCCTACGAGACGCTCGGCTGGGGCTGCATGACGAACCAGCTCAAGGACGAGCTGCTCGACGTGGACGTGTTCCTGGAGGACGTCGAGTTCACGATGACGTACCGGCGCAAGATCCTCGAGCGAATGCTGGAGGACGGCGACTGGCGCGTCCTGTACTCGGTCTTCAGTACGACGGACCGCGTCCAACACATGATGTACCGGTACTACGACACCGAGCATCCGCAGTACGACGCCGAGGACGCTTCGGAGAAGGTCGCCTTCTTCGGAGAGGAGATCGAGCTCCGGGACGCGATCCCCGCGATCTACCGCCAGATGGACGACATCGTCGGCTACGTGGTCGCCACGCTCGGCCCGGACGACACGCTCATGCTGTGCGCCGACCACGGATTCACGAGCTACCGGCGCGGGATGCACGTGAACAACTGGCTGGAGAGCGAGGGGTTCCTCACGCTCAAGGAGGGCGCGCAGCGCGGCGACTCCGGCGGCTACCGCGCCGTCGACTGGTCGAAGACGAAGGCCTACGCGCTCGGGCTCGGCATGGTCTACCTGAACCTCGAAGGGCGCGAGCCGAACGGCATCGTTCCTGAGAGCGAGGCGCGCGCCGTTCTCGAGGACATCTCCGCGCGCTTCCTCGCTGCGCGGGACGAGGGCGTCCGCGTCGGCTCCAGTGCGACGATCATCCAGGACGTCTACGAAGGACCGGAGCCGTGGGGGAGCGCCGACTTCCCGTGCGCGGACCTGATGCTCGGCTTCGCCGAGAACTACCGCGTCTCGTGGAGCACGGTCGACGGCAGCATGCCCCTGCAGGAGACGGAGGGAGTCGTGTCCCCGAAGCCCGTCTACCAGGACAACACGAACCTCTGGTCGGGCGACCACGCGTCGAACGACCCGAACGTCGTGTCCGGCATCTTCTTCTGCAACCGCCCCGTCGCCAGCGCGGACGGGACGTTCTCCGTCATGGACATCGCTCCGACGGTGCTCGCGAGGCTCGGCGCGGAGCTGCCGAGCGGCCTCGATCGTCCTCCGCTGCGCTTCGACTGAACGATGGATCTCGGACCCCGACCGATGTCGCCCGCCGAGCTCCAGGCTCGCCTCGAGGCGGGTGACGAACTCGTCCTTCTCGACGTGCGCGAGGACGAGGAGATCGCGATCTGCGCTCTCCCCGGGATCACGCACGTTCCGCTCGGTGAGCTCTCCGTCCGCCTCCCGGAGCTCGACCCCGACGCGGAGACCGTCTGCATCTGCCACCACGGGATCCGCAGCGCCAACGCGGCCGCTGCTCTCTCCGGCCTCGGGTTCGAGAACCTCTGGAACCTCACGGGCGGCATGGATCGCTGGGCGCGCGAGGTCGACCCGGCGATGCCGCTCTACTGACCCGGCGGGGGGCGGCGGGTTTCGAGTCGGTCAAAAGCCGGAAGAGCCCGAAAGGAATGGCGCCGCGGGCCGACGAAGGAGTCGCCCGTCCCTTCCCGTTCGCTGCCATGCACCGCCCACGCCACCAAGACACGCCTTCGCCGCTGAGCGGTGAGAAGGCCACTGGCTCCGCCCTCTCTCCGGACGCACGTCGCGTCGAGCTCGTCTGGAACGACCCCGTGTCGGGCCAGCGCCTCTCGGTCGGCCTCGACGCCAGCGACGACCTCGTCGACCGACTGCGAGCCGACGGCTTCGTCGTCGTCGAAGCCGCCGGCCCCTCGGACGGAGGCGACGGCGACTCGACCGCAGCCGCCTGAGGACGCGGGACACGGACCGAGCCGGGCGCTAACCTGTTCGATCACTCGCGATCGAACTCGATGTCCGAGCACCCCCCCGCGACCGAAGGAAAGCCCATTCCCCGCAGCCTCGTCGACGCCGAGAGCGGCGTGGCGAAGGTCAGCGTCGTCTTTGGGAGCGCGTCCGATTGGCCGACGATGCGAGCGACCGTCGAGCTGCTCGCTCACTTCGGCGTCCCCTGCGAGTACGGCGTGGTCTCCGCGCACCGAACGCCGGACCGGCTGCGCGACTTCGCCACCGGCGCCGCCAAGCGCGGGATCGAGGTGATCGTCGCTGCTGCCGGCGGCGCCGCGCACCTGCCGGGGATGATCGCGGCCTGGACGACGCTTCCGGTCCTCGGCGTCCCCGTCAAGAGTCGCGCGCTCAGCGGCGTCGACTCGCTGCTGTCGATCGTCCAGATGCCGAAGGGCGTTCCCGTGGGGACCCTCGCCATCGGCGACGCGGGCGCACGGAACGCGGCGCTCTTCGCCGTGCGGATGATCGCAGTCCACGATGCGGAGCTGCGCGGCCGTCTCGCCGCGTACGGCGAGGAGGCCGCCGACGCTGCGCTCGCCGCACCACTCGACGAGCCGCATGTCGGCTGATCCGCCCCGCGTCCTGCCCGGCGGCACGCTCGGGGTCTTCGGCGGCGGGCAGCTCGGCCGGATGTTCGGCATCGCGGCACGCCAGATGGGCTACCGGTTCGCCGTCTTCTCGGACGACGAGGACGGCCCCGCCGCGCAGATCGCCGATCGTGCGGTCCGCGGCGACTACGCCGACGAGGACGCCGTCGCTGCCTTCGCGCGCACGGTCGACGCGGTGTCGTTCGAGTTCGAGAACGTCCCTGCCATCGCGGGGGAGACCGCGGCGCGCTTCGTTCCGGTGCGCCCCGCGGGCTCGCTGCTCCACGCCGTCCAGGATCGCACGCGCGAGAAGACCGGCCTGGCCGAGCTCGGGCTGCCCGTGGCCAGGTTCCACGCGATCGGGACCCAGGACGACCTCGCTGCCGCGGCGGCCGAGATCCCGGGACCCGGCGTCCTGAAGACGTCCAGCTTCGGCTACGACGGCAAGGGCCAGGCGCGCCTCGCCTCGGCCGACGAGCTGCCCGAGGCATGGGAGGCGCTCGGCGGGAGGCGGTGCGTCCTGGAGACGCTCGTCCCGTTCGAGGAAGAGGTGTCGGTGATCGTCGCCCGCGGCGCTTCGGGCGACGTCGCGGTCTACGAGCCGTTCTCGAACGACCACGTCGACCATATCCTCGACGTCACCGTGTGTCCCGCGGACCTCGACGCGGACGTCCGGGCGGAGGTCGAGCGGATCGCTCGGGCGTTCGTGCTCGGCCTCGACGTCGTCGGCGTGGTGTGCATCGAGATGTTCCGCTGCGCGGACGGTCGCGTCCTCGTGAACGAGGTGGCTCCGCGTCCGCACAACTCCGGGCACCTGACGATCGACGCGCACGCGTGCAGTCAGTTCGAGCAGCAGGTGCGCGCCGTCGCGGGTCTCCCGCTCGGGTCGACCGAGCGCATCGGGGCACCGGCGGCGATGGCGAACCTCCTCGGCGACCTCTGGGCGGACGGGACGCCCGACTGGGCGCGCGCCCTGTCCATTCCCGGCGTCTCGCTGCACCTCTACGGCAAGGCGCAGGCCCGTCCGGGCCGCAAGATGGGCCACCTCACGGCCCTCGGCTCGACGCCCGCCGAGGCCGCCGAGCGCGCGCGGACGGCACGCTCGGCACTCGTGAAACGCTGAGCCGCAGCCCGCGTCGACTCCCTCACCCCTTCGCCTCCCCCCGATGAGTTTTCACTGGAAGGTCCTTCTCTGGATGGCGGCGGGCGCGGTCTGCGGATTCCTGATGCAGACGCTTCTCGCGGCACCGTCCTACGCGGGGCTCCGGGTCGACCCCGACGGTCAGCAGGTCACCGTTCGCTCGGTCGCGCCGCGCAGTCCCGCCGCCGCCGCGCAGCTCTCCATCGGACAGCAGTTCGAGGCCGCGATCGTCCGGCGGGGATCCGCCGAGCAGTCGCGGATCGAGCTGCGCGTGCAGGAGGACCTCGACGAGCGCGTCGTGGCGCCGCTCGCCAATGGCGAGGTCTTCTGGCTCGTCCCCGCGGGCAACGCCGCCGCGGCCGCCGCCGACTCGACGCGCGATCCGCTCGCCGGCGCGGTCGCGGTCACCGCGACCTTCGACCCGAGCTCGCCGCTCGCGACCGCGATCGCTCCCTTCGCCTTCGCAGCGGACATCTTCCTCGCGCTGCTGAAGATGCTGATCGTTCCGATCGTGCTGACCTCGATCATCACCGGCGTGGCCAGCGTCGGGACGATGGGGGACCTGCGCCGCCTCGGGACGAAGACGTTCGCGTACTACGTCACGACGAGTCTCTTGGCGATCGTCGTCGGTCAGGTGCTCGTCAACGTGATTCGCCCCGGCGACGGTGCCACGCTCGGGCTGTCCCCCCTGAGCGAGGCCGGTGCGACGCCCGACGCGAGCTTCGTCGACGTGCTGAAGCGAATGATCCCGAGCAACATCGCGCAGTCGCTCACGGACAACGGCGCGATGCTCTCGATCATCTTCTTCGCGCTGATCTTCGGTTTCTTCATCACGCGCACCGACGAACCGCACCAGACGCGCGTACGCGAGCTCTTCGAGAGCCTCTTCGAGGTCATCATGTCGATGGCCGAGGGGATCCTGAAGCTCCTGCCGTACGGCGTGTTCGCGCTCCTCGTCAAGGTCGTCGCGAGCACGGGCTTCGCGCCGTTCAAGGCCCTCCTCCTCTACATGGTCACCGTGTCGGCCGCCCTCGTGATCCACGCGGTCGTGACTCTCCCGATCCTGCTGCGTGGGATCGGAGGCATCCGCCCCAGCGACTGGTTCCGGGCCATGTCGCCGGCCCTGATGACCGCGTTCAGCACCTCGTCCTCGTCGATGACGCTGCCGGTGACGCTGAAGACGGTCGAGGAGCGAGGCCGCGTGAGCAACCGCGTGACCTCCTTCACGCTCCCGCTCGGCGCCACCATCAACATGGACGGGACGGCGCTCTACGAGTGCATCGGGGTCATCTTCCTGGCCCAGTACTACGCCGCCGTCGGGGACTACGAGCTGACGCTCGGGTCCCAGGCGCTCGTCGTCGTCCTCGCGCTCCTCGCGAGCGTCGGGGCCGCCGGGATCCCCTCGGCGGGCCTCGTGATGATGCTCACGATCCTCTCGGCCCTGAAGCTCCCGCTGGAGGGCGCCGCGCTCCTCCTCGCGGTCGACCGGCCCCTCGACATGATGCGCACGGTCGTCAACGTCTGGTCCGATTCCTGCGCGGCGGCCGTCGTCGCCCGCTCCGAGGGGGAGGAAGGCCCGCTCCAGCCGGCGACGGCCTGAGGCCCTACCGCCCAGCTCTGTCGGCCTCCGAGCGAGGCGGTAGACTGCGACGCTCATCCGCAAAACGCCCATGAACTCCGGCTCCCTCCACGAACGAATCACGCGCGCGCTCGCGTTCATGCTCCGCCACCAGCCCGAGGAGTTCGACCTCGAGCTCGATCGCTTCGGCTGGGCGGGACTCGAAGACGTCCTGTACGCGCTCCAGGAGCGCATCGGCTCGTCGCTGGAGGAGGAGGACGTCCTCGACGCGATCGAAGCGAGCGACCGCCCCCGCTACGAGGTCGACGAGGGGCGGATCCGCGCGCTGTACGGGCACTCCTTCCCGATCGACCCGGGCGAGCCGACCGAACCGCCCGATGAGCTCTTCATCGGGGTCGGGAGCCGCGACGCGGCCCGCGCCGAGGAGAGCGGCCTTCGCAGCGGTCGACGCGCGTTCCTTCACCTCGCTCGGACGGAGGACGAGGCGCGGGAGGCCGGTCGGCGAATCGCCAAGGACTACGCCGTCGTCACCGTCTTTGCCGGTGAGGCCTACGACGAGGGCGTCGACTTCTACGACCGCGGCGCGCTCTT
>JBCCSK010000111.1:0-16232 GCA_039200205.1 Planctomycetota bacterium | reverse complement strand
CGCCGAGTACGCCCTGTACCTCGTGCGCGTGGGCGACCACGGGCGCGCCCAGGCGTTCGAGGACCTTCGGGCGAAGAAGGAGCGCAGGGCCCTCGTCCTCGGCGCCTGGGTCGACAACATCGCGCGGCGCCCGACGCGCGGTCTGTAGTACGGTCTTCATCCGCCATGCCCTGGATCCGCACTGTCTCCGTCGACGAAGCGACGGGTCGTCTCGCGAAGACCTACCGCGCTGCCGTCGAGCGCGCGGGCCGCGTGTTCGGGATCGTCCGGGCGCAGAGCCTCGCGCCGGAGGTCCTCGACGCCTCGCTCGGCCTGTACCGACGGATCATGTTCGCGCCCGAGGGGCTCTCGCGCCGCCAGCGCGAGATGCTCGCGACGATCGTCAGTCGCGCGAACGACTGTCACTACTGAACGCTGGCCCACGCGGCGGACCTCCGTGCCGAGGTCGATGACGAGTGGAGCGAGACGAGCGAGGCGGAGCGCGTGCGCTTCATCGACGCGATCGCGAGCGACTGGCGGACGGCGGACCTCGACGAGCGCGATCGCGCGCTCGCGACCTACGCCGAGAAGCTGACGCGCACGCCGAGCCGGATGCGCTCGTTCGACGTCGACGCGCTGCGCGCCGTCGGCTTCGACGACGTCGCGATCCACGACGCGATCCAGGTCATCTCGTACTTCAACTACATCAACCGCGTCGCGGACGCCGTCGACGTCGAGCTCGAGCCCGAGATGCCGCCGCGGCCGAAGACGTGAGCGCCGAGTCCGCGTCGCCGACGCCGGCCCGGGCCGCACCGCGCCTCGACGCGGCGCGGCCGATTCCCGCGCTCGTCCTGCACGCCGATCCGGCGGAGGTGCTGCCCGTCCTGGATCGCTGCGAGGGACTCGCATGGCGCGCAGCGGCGTCCGAGGCCGAGGCCCCTTCCGCGCTCGAAGAGCACGGCCCCGCGGCCGTTCTCTCGATCAAGACCTCGCGCTTCGCGGGCCCCGTCCATCGTCTCGCCCTGACCTGGCCGACGGTGCGCTGGTTCCACGTCGGCGGCTCGGGGCGCGACCACCTCGGCGACTGGGATCCCGCGCGGGTCACGGTCACCGACAGCGCCGGCGTGCTCGCCCCGTTCCTCGCCGAGCGGGCGCTCGCCGCTCTGCTGTACCTCTCGACCGGCCTCGACGAGCACGTCCGCGCCCAGGCCGAGCGGCGCTGGGCGCCGTCGCGCTTCCGCTCGCTCCGCGGTCGCACCCTGCTCGTCGTCGGCGTCGGGCACACGGGCGGCGCGCTGGCCCGTGCGGCGCGTGCGGTGGGCATGCGCGTCGTCGGCGTTCGCGCCTCCGGCGCGCCGCACCCGGACGTCGACGAGATGCACCGACCCGAGGCGCTCCACGCGCTCCTTCCAGACGCGGACGTCCTCTCGCTCCACGTGCGGGCCGAGCCCGCGACGCGGCGCCTGATCGGGGCCGAGGAGCTCGCCCTGTTGCCCGACCGCGCGATCGTCCTGAACCCGGCGCGCGGCGCGGTCCTCGACGCCGACGCGCTGCTCGATGCGCTGGGCCGGAACGTCGGCGCGGCCTGGCTCGACGCGTTCGACGACGAGCCGCTCCCGCCGACGAGCCCCCTCTGGGCGCACCCGCGGGTCCTCGTGACGCCGCACAGCGCCGACCAGGTCGACGACTTCCCGCGCCGCTTCGCCGAGCGCTTCGCCGCGCTGTGGCGCGAGGCGAACGCGGCGGAGAATTCGTAGCGTGGGGGGCCACGGTCCGCGGCGCACACTTCCCGCGACCGAGGAATCCGCATGGGTCGTCTCAGTCGAATCGCCTTTCGCATCCTCCGCGGCCGCGGCAGCGGCCCGTCCCCCGCACAGCACTTCCCTCCGATGACCACGCTCCACGACTTCACGCTCCCCGCGATCGACGGCACGGATCGCTCCCTCGGCGACTACTCCGGAAAGGTCACTCTCGTCGTCAACGTCGCCTCGAAGTGCGGCCTCACCCCGCAGTACGAGGGACTGCAGAAGCTCTACGACGAGTACGGCGACCGCGGCCTCGTGGTGCTCGGCTTCCCGTGCAACCAGTTCAAGGGCCAGGAGCCGGGGACCGAGGACGAGATCCAGACGTTCTGCAAGGCGAACTACGGCGTCACGTTCCCGATGTTCTCGAAGATCGACGTCAACGGCCCGGGACGGCATCCGCTCTACGGCTGGCTCACGCAGCAGGACACGCAGCCCGAGGGCCCCGGCGACGTGCAGTGGAACTTCGGCAAGTTCCTCGTCGGACGCGAAGGCCAGGTGCTCGCGCGCTTCGAGCCGCCCACCGATCCGGGGGCGCCCGAGATTCGCGAGGCGATCGAGGCAGCGCTCTGATGAAGGCGCTATCTGCGCCGTGAAGTACGATGCGGCGCGGATGCAGCGGCTGCGCGGCGCAACGCGGATCCACGCCGACGCGCGGTGGGGGATCGCCTGGATCGTCCTTCTGGTCGTGCTCCAGGTCGTCGGGCCGAGGACGTCGGACGAGATCCACGACCTCGTCTGGGTCGTGGTGCTCACGGCGCTCGTGCGCGCCACGGTCGCGCGCCACCTGATCCAGCCGTTCGAGTTCTTCGATCGCCTCACGCGCGCCTTCGACGACCTGCGCGCCCGCTACGAAGCGTGCGTTCCGCGCCTCGGCGTCGATCTGCGCGGCGATCCGCCGATTCCGGCGGGCTTGCCGAAGCCGTTCGTCGGCGCGGCGGCGCTCGTCGTCGTTCTGATCGTGCTGCTCGCCGTCCGCCCGTTCCCGAGCGACGTCGAGATCGTCGAAGCGGCGCGCCGATACGCCTACGCGCCGTACATCGTCGGGATCGCAGCGTACTGGGGCCTGCTCCTGTTCCTCGTTCTCGCGGGCGTGTTCCTGCCGTTCTCTGCGCTCCGGAGCGCCCTGCGGGGGCGGCGGCCGCAGAGCGGCCTCGCTCTGCGCGATGCACCGCCCAGCGCGTCGCTCGCGCTGCTGGTCGTGATGGCGATCGTCGTGGCGGCCGTTCCCTCGCGCGTCGCGCTGGCGTGGGTCTTCATCGCGATCGCGCTCGACCTCGCTCTGATCTGGCTCCCGGGGCAGGGGCACCTCGACGTGCTGTGGCGGCGCGCCGACGGGCGCGGACCGTTCCGCTCGATCGACTGGCGGACGCTCGGTTCGATCGAGCCTGCTCTCCTGCTCGCGGCGCTCGGCCTCCCGCTCATCGTGCCGGACCCGTGGATCCCGATCGCGGACGACTGGTCGATCGCGCCGGTGACGCGCGGGTTCCACTGGGCGGCGACCTGGGGCGCGGCGTTCCTCGCCTCCGTCACGCTCGTCGTCCGCGCCGACAGTGCCACCCGCGCGGCGCTCCGTCCTCCGTCGCGACCCGTCCGGCCGCGCGTGCACCTGGAGGCGTTCGACGCGTCGCTGGTGCGCGAGGTCGAGCCGGTCCTCACGTCGGACGGCTGGCACGTCGTGCGTCGCGGCGCACGCCTGGCGGACGACGTCGTCCTGCGACTGATCCGGGGCGGCGAGGGCGAGGACCCGGCGATGATCCCGCTCGGCGATCCCGTTCCCGCGGGCCTCGTCGCGCACCCCGAGCTGCGCTGGAGGCTGAAGCGGCGCGCGGACGTCCGCTCGCGTCGGAACGTCCTGCGCGGCCTGGAGACGATCTTCCGCCACGCGGCGCGCGCGGACCGCAGCGTCGGCACGGGGTTCATCCTCGGTCCGCACCACTGGTTCCTCGCCGGCCTCGAGCGAGACATCGCCACGCGCGATACGTCGAGCGACGCCTCGCACCTCGGCCACCTCCAGCCCGACTACCGCTCGGTCATGACGCGCCGCGCGCGGCACCACCTGTGGTCGATCCTGAGCGCGGTCGGCGTCGACCTGATCCACATCGAGTACGGCGTGTCGTTCCGCACGCTCAAGGTCGTGCTGCGGGTCGTGTTCGAGGTCTACGACGTGCACGGCGGCGAGCGTCAGGTCGAAGAGCGCGACTTCGCCGGCGTCCACGCCGTCCACGTGGTCGTGCACGAGATCGACCTGGAGCGCCCGCGGATGTCGCAGCTCTACCCCGAACCGGAGTTCGAGCAGAGCTCACGCGCCCGGATCCTGCACCTGTACAAGGACCGTGGGGGAGAGGAGTCGCCGGTCGACGTGCCGTCGTGGTCCGACGGGTTGCCGTTGCAGCTTTGAGCTCGGGCGAGGGTCGTGAGCCTCCGACAATGGATGCTCGTGGTCGAGGTGCTTGCTCGCGTACCTGAGGACGTCGGTGACGTGGATGCGCATCTCACGTACGCAAGGACCGTCACGGTCGGTGCACTGGACGTCGCCGTCGCGACGACCTTCCCAGCACGGGCTTTTTCGCGCATCGTGGGGCTGTCTTGATCTCGTTTGCACGACTCGTATTCGCGATGACCGTCGTGCTCGCGTTCATGCTCCTCGCCCTCGACCGGCCTCGAACGGCCCGGAACCCAGCGATTCCCGCGGTCGAGTCGAGTCCATCGTCGCTCGCACGGTTCCCCAGTGACGACGATCGGCGGCGTCGCACCGTCGCCGCGCCTGGCACTCGAAACGTCGAGGAGATCATCGATGCGCCGCGTCGTGCCTCCGCGCGGATCTACGGCGTCGCAGCGACGCCTGGGACCGTCGAAGCAATCTGCGTACGCCTCGGTCGCGACGGCCTCCGTGAGCGCTATCGCGTGAAGACCCGAGACGACGGAAGCTGGTCGATCGACGACGTCGAGGTCCGCCACGACGGCGGGGCGGTCGAGGTCGTTCGGGTCTCGCTCCGCTCGTCGTCGGCGCGCCGGGTGCTCGCCGAGCGGTTCGCCGTCGAGGCCGGCGAAGATCGCGAGGCGACCGACCCCTGGGGCGGCGAGCGGCCGTTGACGGTCGTCCTGCGCTATCCCGGGGGTGGACTCGTCGCCGCCGGACTCGCCGTTTGCCTCGGCCCTCCGGATGCGCCTCGTGGCGACTGGAGGCTCGTGACCCGTTTCGCCGAGGGGACGACGGACGCGCTCGGCCGGGTGGACTTCGGTCCGGTTCCGACAGGGCGCTACGCCGTGCGCGTCGGCGCGGTCTGGGATTCCGTCTCGGAGCAAACGACGGCGTCAGGCGGCAGCAACTCGTTCACAGGCTCGAGGCTCGTCACGGCCTACGGTGAACTCGGGCTCACGGCCGGCATCGAACACGACGGTCGTTCCGTCCCGACGATCGTCGTCGATGGACGCGGTCCGCTGACCGGGCGCGCGCTTGACTCGCGCGGGCTCCCGTCCCCCAATGCCCTCGTGCGCGTACACACGGGGGACGAGGTCATGTTCATCGATACGGCGGATGCGGGCGGAGAGTTCCACCTTCACCTCGTGCCGGTCGACAGCACGATTCTCCTCTGCGCCCGAAGGCAAGCGGGTGGGGACGGTCCCTTCGTCGAAGCGCGCGCCGGGGATCGCGGGGTGATCCTGACCGTCGAGGACGAATGACCGGTCAGTCGATCCGACCCTGGCGCGCCTTCGTCGTCCTTGCCGTCGCCGCACTCCTCGCGTCGGCGCTCCTTTCGCGCAGGACGCCCACCGAGACGGCGGCGACGGTCTCGCAGCTCGAGACGACTCCAGACGCCGAGGTGATCGAGGTCGACCTCCCGTTCCCCGAGTCGTCCGATGCGCGGGAGCCCTCTGGCGAGTCGACTGCATTCGCGGACATCCGCCGCGAGCGCAGCGCGGACAAGAACGTGCGGCTCGACGGCGAGGCCCTTCTCCACGTACGCGTCTTCGAAGGCGTGTATCGCGCGCGGTGGCGACTCGTTCGAGCCGTCCTGAGGGACGATGTCGGCCCGACGGACGTTCTCTACGAAGGCCGGACGGACGGCGACGCGGAGGTGTCGTTCGTCGTTCCTCCCGAGCGTTCCTTCGACGTCTTCGCGGCTGTCGAAGAAGGCGGATGGTCGAAGGCCGAGCGGTTCGTGTCCCCGAAGGCGGGCAAGCAGCGGTACGTGCGGCTGCGGCTGCCGCACGTGACGCCCTCGAGGACGATGATCGTGCGCGTTCACTCGATGCCGGGAGACCGGCCGCTCGCGGGTGCCAAGGTCCGGGGTACGTGGTCCGACGGAGTGAGGCTCAGGCTGTCTCCGGAACGTACCGACGCGCGCGGCGAGCTCGTCGTGCCGTGGGACCGCAAGCTCGATCTGCAGGTCGCTGCTGACGGGCACGGTCCTGCGACGCTCGATGCACCGCGCGAGCAGCCGGAGGAGCCGGTTCGAGTCGATCTCTGCCAATACGCTCGACTGCATGGCGTCGCGGCGTCCGACGGCATCGTGGGGGTTCGATTCGCGCGTGGCGGCAACGACCGGGGCGATAGGGGCCGGACGATTCGCACGTCCGCCGATGGAAGCTGGTCGATCGACGACGTCACCGTGCAGCCGGGCAGCGGCGAGGTCGTCGTGCTCGGGGTCGTCCTTCGTCGGGGACGGGCCGAGAGGGAGCTCTCGGGTCGCTTCGAGATCTCCGCCGGCGAGACGCGCGAGGTCGCAGATCCGTGGGCCGGTGCCCCGCCGCTGACCGTCGCGGTGAGCGCCGAGGGTGGTGGCGTCGTCCCGACCGGCCTCACAGCGGAGCTCCTTCCGGGAACGTCATCGGACGATGCGTCGACCCGCGACTACCGGACGGTTGCCGTCGGGACGAGCAACGAAGCTGGAAGGATCGAGTTCGGACCCGTGCCGAGAGGGAGCTACGTCGTCCTCGTCCTGCCGCGTCAGCTCATCTTGCTGACGTCCGAGGACGGAAGCTCCGTAGGGGAGGCGATGTTGGGGGGGACTTCGAAACCAGGCGACACACTCCAGGGCACGGCTCAAATCGAACACGACGGCCGCTCGGCGCCGATCGTCATTGTTCGGGAGCCAGATCGCTGAGCACGCGCTCTGCTGGCAGTCTGTGGTCTCGCATCGCGGAGCACCCGTGAACCGACTCGCCCTCCTCATCCTCGCGGCTGCCCTTCTCCTCGGAGCCGCACTGCTCTTCCGGGAGACGCCCGGTGCCGCCGCGCCCTCGGTCACTCAGCGCTCGATGACGCGAAGCGCCGAATCGGTGGAGATCGACCTTGCGCGACCCGAGGCGTTCACTGCACGACCGCTGAAGCGCGAGCAGATCGCGGTGCCGGAGGTCCGTCGCGAGCGGAACAAGGGCGAGACCGTCAGGCTCGAAGACAGCGCGATCCTCCATGTACGCGTCACCGAGGGCGTCCATCGGGCGCGCGAGCGGCTCGTGCGCGCGGTGCTGCGGGATGACGACGGGCCCACGACCGTCACGTACGAGGGCCGCACGGACGGCGACGCCGAGGTCTCATTCGTCGTACCTCCCGAGAGTTCGTTCGATCTCTTCGCCTTGGCTGCGGACGGTGACTGGTCGGAGCCCAGGCACGTCGACTCACCGGTGGCGGGGAGGCAGCGGTACGTCAAGCTCCGGCTGCCGCACGTCCGACCGACCGAGACGATGACCCTGCGTGTCCGCTCGATGCCGAGCGGAGCGCCGCTCGCCGGCGCGACGGTGTCGTGCAAGTGGTCCGATGGCGCCGAACTCCCGCTGTCGCCAAGTCGAGTCGATGGGCGAGGGACGATCGTCGTGCCGTGGGATCGGGCCCTCGACTATGCGATGGAGGCTGACGGGCACGCCGCTGCGAAGCTCGATGCGCCGCGTGAGCTACCGGAGGAGGACCTCCCCGTCGACGTCTACGCGCACGCCCGACTCCACGGCGTCACGGCGACGCCCGGCGCGATCGAAGTCGTCACCGAGCGCATCCGTCGCTCAGGGCTCCAGGAGCGCCTCAAGACGCGGACGGCCGAAGACGGGAGATGGTCGATCGACGACCTCGAAGTGCATCCCGATGGCGCACCGCTCGAGGTCGTCCTCGTGTCGCTGCAAGCGAAGAACGCACAGCGAGTGCTCAGCCGACGCTTCACGATCGCAGCGGGCCAGACGCGCGAGGTCGAGGATCCGTGGAACGACGCCAGGTCTCTGACTGTCGTGCTTCGCTACCCGGACGGCGTCGCGGTTGCCGCCGGTCTTGCGGCCAACCTCGGACCCGTGACGTCGCCGGACGTCGAGCCGAGTCGTCGGGCTTCGAAACTGGCGGCCGGGACGACGGATGGGCTCGGCCGGATCGAGTTCGGACCTGTCCCTGAAGGAAGCTACGTCGTGCGCGTCGGGACTGCATCCGCTCGGATCCGCGAGCTACGGTCAGCGGACGGTCGACTGCTTGGTTTCTCGTCCTTCTCCGACGCCCCCGATCCACCGCCCGCATTCGGCACTGAGGCCGAGGTCGAGCACGACGGCCGCTCTGTGCCCACCGTGGTTCTCGACGCGCGTGCGCCGGTCAGCGGCGTGGTCGTCGATGCCGCGGGGGTGCGCCGTGCGGACGCCGTGGTGTCACTGCGCATCGATGACGAACTAGACGCGATCGCGCAGACGGACGCCGACGGTGCGTTCCACCTCCACCTCGTCCCGCTCGACGAGACCCTCGAGCTGTGCGCGAGCATGCCTCTCGACGAGGAAGGGCCGATCGTCGAGGTGCGCCCGGGCGACCGCGACGTCGTCCTGACCCTGCCTGACAAGTGACCTCGTCAGCGCTCGATCGTCATCCACTGATCGGGTTGCACGACTCTCTCTGTGACCTCGCCGTCGGGCCACTCGACCTCCACCCGAACGGGTCCCTCGCCCCGCCCGAGACCGAAGTGCAGCTCCTGGGGGTTCCCGGTCAGATAACCGCTTCCCGCGCGGAGCGACTGCCGCCGGTCGTCCACCGTCACCGTCGCGCCAATGGCGTGGGAGTTCGGCCCCGGCTGGCGCAGCCGCACGCCGAGCCAGCGGCCCTGGCGCTCGGCGTCGTTGCGGAGCAGCGTCGCGCGCCCGTTGTTCGCCGTCACGAGCAGGTCGACGTCGCCGTCGCGATCGACGTCGGCGCCGACCGCTCCCCGCGAGGCGAACGCGAGACTGAACGCGCGTCGTCCGAGCTGGCACGCCTCGCGCAGCTTCCCGGTCCCATCGCCGACGAAGAGCTGGTCGGTCTGTCCGACGCAGATGCCGGTGCTCTCGTAGTCGGGGCTCGTGTAGCCGTTCGCGACGTAGAGGTCGAGGTCGCCGTCGAGCTCCAGGTCGAACCACTCGCAGCCCCACGACGTCTTGCCGATGCCGCTCGGGCCCATGCCGCTCTTGACGGTCGCGTCGTGGAACGAGGCGCGCCGACGCTTGCGGCCCGAGTGCGAGACGACAGCATTCTCGTAGAGAGCGTTCGCCTCGAGCTGCCAGTTGGTCAGGAACAGGTCCTCGTCCCCGTCGCCGTCGACGTCGCCGACCGCGAGCCCCATCCCGCCGCGCGGGTCGTCGAGGCCCGTCGAGAACGAGACGTCCTTGAACGTCCCGTCGCCCTCGTTGCGAAACAGGACGTTGAAGGACACGTCGTTCGCGACGTAGAGGTCCTCGTCGCCGTCGCGGTCGAAGTCCCAGAACACCGACTGCATGCCGCGGCCCTGCTCGTCGAGCAGGCCGAGCTCCTCGGTCACGTCGTCCAAGCCGAGCGTCCCGTTCTCGACGAGCGTGTTGCGCAGGAACACGTTCCGCTGGCCGGGGAACGCGAACGGGAGCATCTCGATCGGGTCCTCGCGCTGGTAGCGACCCAGCTCCTCGGCCGGCGGCATCTTCTCGGGGTCGTAGTCGAGGTAGCTCGTCACGTACAGGTCGAGGTCGCCGTCGCCGTCGGGGTCGGCGGCCGCGACGCTCGCGCTCCAGAGCTCGTGGCCGGGGAGAAGGTCGGTCGCCTCGGTGAACGTGCCGTCGCCGTCGTTCAGGAAGAGCCGATCGAGCCCGTAGTTCGCGCAGTAGAGGTCGAGGTCGGCGTCACCGTCGAGGTCGATCAGGAGCGCGCCCATCCCCGCGTCGCCGCGGCCGAGGCCGGCCGACGCGGTCGCGTCGGTGAACGTGCCGTCGCCGTCGTTCAGGAACAGGCGGTCGGCGAGGGGCTCGCATCCCTCGCGCCCGCCGCCCTGGAGCAGCACGAGGTCGAGGTCGGCGTCGCCGTCGACGTCGCCCCACGCGGCGCCGGGACCCATCGTCGGTCGGATGTCGAGCTGCTCGGCGGGGCCTTCGAAGTGGACGTAGGAGCCGAGGCCCGCTTCGATCGTGACCTCGCGCAAGGACTCGGGAGAGTCGAGTGGAGTGAATCGGGAGAGGTCCTTCGACTCGTAGCGGACGATCGTTCGCGGATCGTGGTCTCGCAGCGGCGGCGCCCACGGGTGGCTGGGCGCGAGATCACCCTGGAGGTTCGGGCGGATGTAGAGCGTCGTGGCCGAGTCCTCGGCGTGCTCGCGCTGGTGATGGCAGCGGCTGAGTCGTCTGTGCCCGGGGGGCACGGCGACGTGATCGGCGCCAGTCGACAGCTTCTGCGGCGGCGTCCAGTCGAACTCGTCGGAGCCCCTGGAGCGATCCGCGCGGACGTCCTCTTGGGAGACGCTGACGGTTGCCATCCAATCTGCGCTCGCTTCGTCCGGGAGCTTGACCGCGCGAATCGTCGTGAACGCGACGGCGTCGAGAAGCGCGTCGTCGAGCTCGATCTCGATCGTCGCTCCCGTTGCCTCGATGGCGAGAGGCTCGGTCGCGACCGACGGGAGCAAGTGGGCCTGTCCGTCGACGCGGATCGTCCACCCGTAGAAGCCGCTGCTGAACGGTCCATCGTCCGCGCCGAAGAGGAGGAGGTGGGAGCCGCTCTCTGCCGCCGGCGGTTCGATCGTCACGGTGCCGCCGCGGATGACGTTGTCGTCGCGTCGCACGACGTGGGCGAGGTCGGCACCCGTCGAGCTCCTCACCTCCCGCGGCGGGACGAAAGGATGTGCGATCACGGGTGCACCGTCGACGAGGAGCACCTGCTCGTCCCGGCCGTGTTCGATCGGGTGGATCTGCTCGCGGAACAGTGCGGTCCGATTGCCGCCAACGAATCCGAGCTCGACGACGGGCGCCTTGCTGCCGCGCGGCTTCGACCGTCCCGCCCGCGGCACGATCTCGCTCAGCGAGGTGAACGGGACGACGAACGCGTCGACCCGCCACGGATCCCCGAGCCAGACCCACTCCCCGTCGGGCCCGCGCACCTCGACGCGCGGCGCGATCATCTCCTCGGCTCCTCCCCCGGCGCCGAGCGCCGCCGCTGCCACGATCCATGCGAGCATGCAGAGATACTAAGCAGCGCGCCCCCCGCGAGCAGCGCTCGCGGGGGGCGCGGGTTCGCGTCCCTACGGAAGCGCTTCCCTCCGCCGCAGTGTCGCGCGCTGCGCGCGCTTCACCGAGCGGCCCTCATGGGTTCCCCCCCCAAGAGAGTTCCGGTGGGACCCCGGGTCAGCTCAGCTTGAGCTCCCGGATGTCCTCGATCGCGAAGTCGATGCTCGTCTCCTTGTCCACGTCGATGACGCGGCCGCTCCCCTTGAACGGGTTGAAGATGAGAGCGCCGGTCGCGACGCCGCCGTGCTTGAAGAAGACCGTGACCTTGTCGGCGGTGCGGGCGCCTTGCAGTGCGTCGTAGATCTTCTCCTGCGTCATCTGGCGAGCCTTGCGGACCGACGTCGGCGCGGGTGCGGTGAATGCCATGGTGCTGGTTGTGTTTCGTGCGGTGGAGCGAGTGAGGCGACGGTCTCCCGAGTGAATCAGGAGGGTGCGGTCGTCGAGCTCGTCTCGCGGGGAGGGGCAGACGCGACGTTGCGTTCCGCCGATGATTGGAGGATCCGGTCCAGGTGAGGAATCAGGAGGCTGGACCAGGTCTCGAAATTCGCGCCGGCTTCGGCTCGTTCGACGAGCTCGAAGAGGGGCACGAACGCGCCGCGCAAGCAGTCGACCTCGCGGACGCGCGCATCACCCTCGAGAAGCTCGAGGACCTGCACGAGTCCGACGTGGACGGCGCCAACGGCGTTGGTGTCGTCGTTGAGGAGCCCGACCTGCCGAAGGCGCGTTGCGCCCTCGACGACGAGCTCCTCGTCCATCACTTCGCGGCGCGTGGCCGCGGCCAGTGGGTTGGAACGACGCTGTGGGTTGGAACGACGCAGCGTCGCGCCGTTCGGTTCCGTCTCGATCGCATCGACGGGATTGACGTGCCCGCCGACTCCGATCGAGAGCTTGTCGTGGAGGCGCGCTTCGCCTCCGCCCTTCGTCCGCTGCAGCAGGAGGACGTCCTGTCCGCGCACGACGAGGGTGTAGGGGATGACCTGCTTCAGCTCGGGCGTCCGCTCGGCGTGGTCCCGCTCGACGAAGAAGCCGTCGCGTTCGACGCAGCGCTCGAAGCGGTCCGAGGACCAGGCTACCGCTCCGCCTCCGTCACCGAAGAGGGCGAGCCCATGGGGCGCGCACTCCGGAAACAGGGCCGTGCGGGGAATGACGAAGACGAATTCCATGGGGCGGAACTCGGAACAGCTGTGCGGGTCGATTCGGAGCGCCGACACATCGAAGCGGATGTCGCGCGCCTGCGGATCGCCCGAGCTGGGCGCGACCCTCGACCGAGTTTGTGCGGAGACCAGGTCGTCGGGGTGCGGCCCGACGCTTGGGGGAAGGGAGCCGCGGAGCGGAGACGTTCACGAGCTGGCCCGCAGGCCGCAGCATCGCGCGTCTTCGTCGCTGCGTCTCAACCGCAGAATGGAGCGCCTCCCGAAGTCCGTCAAGGTGCGTAGTACGAGATCGAGGGTGGAAATCGCCCACCGACACCACATCTCGTATTCATGTCGGGCTAAGCGCCGTCGAAGCGACCACTTACGACGTCCGCTGGTCCCTGCTCCAAGCACTACATTTTGTACCTGCCCCGGGGGTCGATGTTCGTATCGGCCGACGCTTTTCGTCGATCTAGGGCAGCGATAGGTGGCGCGAGAGGCCTTGTAAGCCGGGTTCTGTCCTCCATCCCGAAGGTCGGAGCGACGGTCATTTCTCTGGGACGAGCGTCGCCGCCCGCCTCGAACGGCCTACCCGGAAGGACTGGACGCGGGCCTCGCCACGACTCCTTCCCTATTCGGCCTTTCTCCGGGTGGGGTTTGCCGAGCCGTCTCCGTCACCGAAGACGCTGGTGCGCTCTTACCGCACCGTTTCACCCTTACCACGCGCCGGGCGAGCCCGACGCGTTCGGCGGTCTACTCTCTGCTGCACTTTCCCTAGCCTTGCGGCCGGTTGCCGTTAGCAACCACCCTGGCCTCGCGGAGCCCGGACTTTCCTCCCCGCAGTCGATTCCGAAGAACCTCCGCGGAGCGACCGTCCCAGCCTCTCGCGCCGCTCGGCACTATAGCTCGCCCGACGAGCCGTGGCGGCGCGTCGCTTCCCGAAGACCACCGTTCGATGGCGATCGAAGACGACTTCTTCCTGACCAACCTGGAGCTGCGCGAGTCCACCGAGACCGGCGAAGTGGCCTCCGGCCTCTCCCACAGCTCCATGAAGGGGATGGTGCTCCTCACGGTCCTCGAGCTCGCGGCCCGCGGCGTGCCGCGCGGCGCCGTCACGGTCCTCCATGACGCCGGAGACACCGGCGACCGCTACCGCGCGCTCGCCTCCGATCTCGCGGAGAACGGCTGGGCGGTCGCCCTCCCCGACCTGCGCGGGCACGGGCGTACCGAGGGACCTCGCGGCCATTCGAACGGGCTACGCGAGGTCGTCCGCGACGTGCAGGAGATCCAGGACCACCTCGCGTACCGCATGCCGGACGAGCCCAAGGTCCTCGTCGGCGTCGGCCTCGGCGCGAACCAGGCCGTGTCCTACGCGGTCGAGTCCCCGGGCGTCCTCGCCGGACTCGTCCTGATCGCGCCGTTACACGAGGCCCGCTTCGAGCGCCCCGAGGCCCCGCGCGGGATCTCGAAGCTCTTCAAGAAGGTCACCCCGCAGTCGGACGGCCGCGTCGGCTACCGGCCCGACGACCTCACGTCCGCCGCAGCGCAGGCGACCGCGTGGTCGGCGCACGAGCTGACGCACGACGTCATCTCGCTCCGTGCGATCGACGAGGCCGAGCGCAGCGTCCGCGAGCACCTGCCGCGCGTCGGCGAGCTCGGAATCCCCGTCCTCGTCGTGCACGGGGACGCCGACCCGATCAGCGACGTCGAGCGCTCGCGCGCGATGGCCTCCGACGCGGTCGACCTGCTCGTCGTCGAAGGCCAGCGTCACCACCCGCTCCACGACAAGAAGAGCGCCGAGGTGCGGGGCGCGATCGTCGAGTTCCTGCGTCGGCATTTCGGCCAGGAGTGAGCGAACGGAACCCGGTCGATACCGGGTCCTGGCCGCTCACTCCGGACCAGGTTCTCCGTCGCGGATCCAGTCCTCCAGGAGGACCAGCGCGCTCCACGCGTCGCGGCGTGAGCGGCGCTCGGCGCCGTGGTGTCCGGCCTCGCGCAGACGCTCCTCCGCTTCCTTGGTCGAGAGGCGCTCGTCGCGGCGGACGACGACCAGGCGGGGGAACCGCGCCTCGGCTGCGCGAATGAACGCGTCGACCTCGTCGACACGCTTGCCCTTGCGGCCGCTCATGTGGAGCGGATAGCCGACGATGAGATGCTCGACGTCGCGCTCTTCGAGCAGGCGCTCGATCTCGTCGAGGACGTCCGCGTCGCTCCCGCTCACCGCGCCGAGCGGCGTCACCACGATGCGCGTCGGGTCCGCAACCGCGAGTCCCGTTCGCTTGGTCCCGTGGTCGACACCGAGCGCTGCGCGCCGTCGCTCCGCGGCCATCAAAAGCGCTCCGGCCGCTCGGAAAAGCCCGGAAGGGGCAGTCGATCGCGCTCCTCGTTCAGGGAGAAGAACTGGGAGACGAGGCCGCGCAGGACGACCGCGGGCCGCTCCATGGTGCCGCGCACGGAGACGCGCAGGAGGCTGTTCTGGATCCAGTACAGGAACCGCGTGAACGGGCCGAGGCGATCGACGAGCGAGTAGCGCACCTCGAAGTCGCTGGTGAGGTCGCCCTCGAAGCTGATCGACCCGTTTCCGACGAGCGACAGGAGGTCGCTGTCGATCCGCATGCGATCCATGACGAGCGCGCCGTCCTCGATCCGGTAGCGGCAGTACATCTCGCGGAAGAGCACCGTCGTATCGATCCCGAGGCCGACCGACAGGGCCTGGAACACCGGGATCGCCCAGAGCGCCGAGTCCTTGATGCGAACGTCGCCGCCGCCCCTCATCTTGGTGAGCTCCTCGAAGTCTCCCTCGACGCGCATCGTGAGGTCCATGCGCCCGCGGTTCGCGAAGTCCGAGTCGAAGACGCCGCGCAGGAACTCGCCGACGTCGACGTCGCTCATCTCCGCCGTCAGGCGGAAGGGGAACGGAGGCGCGAGGTCGATGCTGAACAGGCTCGCCTGGGGTGCACGGTCCGCGCCGATCGGCGTCAGTCGTCCACCCTCGAACGAGCCGTCGAGGGCCTCGATCAGGAGGCGCGGCTGCACGTAGCTCAGCTCGAGCGACGAGTCCCGCAGCCGCCGCCCCGCGATCGCGCCCGCGAGTCCGCGCACGCTCGCCGTGGCGCGGAGTCCGCGGCCTTCGTGGGCGAGAGCGACCTGCATCGACGCGATCCTGCGCAGCTCGATCGGAATGCCGAGGTTCACGAACGCGTCGTCGATCCCGAGCTCGCCGTCGAGCAGGACTGCGGTCGATCCGTCGCTTCGCCTCGAGATCGTGAGCGCGGCATCGCGCATGTCGAACCGACCGCTCGCGTCGAGGTCCTCGAGGATCAGCCGCACCGTCGCGGGGTCGAGGAAGAACGACAGGTGCTCTTCATCGATCGGTAGCCCCTGGGCGGCGATGCGGGTCTTGAACGTCGATCCGAGCCCCTCGGAGCTCCACGCGAGGTTCGAGAGCCTGACGGGCGTCTCGCCGAGCCGGGCCTCGATCTCCTCGCCGATCCACTCGCGCGTGCGCGGCTCGTACCGGAAGTGGGCCGCGACGTCCCGCAGGAGCTGGCTGTCGCGCACTCCGAGGCGATCGAGTCGCGTCTCGACCTCCACCTCGAGATCCTCGATGGGAACGCCGGGGCCATCGGGGAGCTCCATGCTCGTCCCGAAGTCGACCCGCCCCTCGACGTCGAAGAGATCGCTGTCGAAGGGGTCGACGTCCCGGCGAGAGCTCGTCGTGCGCGCGACCGTCGTCAGCGCGCCGACCAGGGACTTGTTCGCGATGTCGAGGCCCGCGCCGAACGCGACCAGGCGCGCGTTCTCGCCGGGCATCAGGGTCACCTCGGCCAGGACGGACCGAGCGTGCCCGTCGTGG
>JBCCSK010000110.1:0-16317 GCA_039200205.1 Planctomycetota bacterium | reverse complement strand
TGGTAGACGCATCGGACTTAAAATCCGAAGGCCCTGGGCCGTCCGGGTTCGAGTCCCGGCATCCCTACTCTCGCCGGCCCGGATGGGGTGTCGCGCGGGCCGGCAGCTGGCCGTAGACTCCGCGCCCGCCGCGCCGCCCTGAGCTCCCCCCGATCCCCCCACGGGCGGCCGACGGATCCCGGATGTTCGACATTTCCCTGTGGGCCGCCGTCGGCTTCCTGTTGGCCGCGTACGCGGTGGTCGGGAACGATGCGCTCCAGACGCTCGGCACGTTCATCAAGTCGAACGGGCGCTTCCACTGGACGGTGCTCTTCGGCTTCGCGGCGACGGTGCTCGTCGTCACGTTCACGTACGGGTGGATCGTCAACGAGGGGGATCCGTCGTTCGGGCGGCTGTCGAACACGGACAAGTACCCGGTGTTCGAGCCGGAGTGGTACCACTGCCTGCCGCCCCTGACGCTGCTGCTCTTGACGCGGCTCGGCGTGCCGGTGTCGACGACGTTCATGGTGCTCGCGATCTTCGCGGCGATGGACGGCCTGTCGTCGATGATCCAGAAGTCGCTCATCGGCTACGGGCTGGCGTTCGCGACCGGGCTCGTCCTGTACCTGGTGCTGACGAACACGCTCGAGCGGTACTACGCGCGGACGCGCGAGAACCAGTTCGCGAAGCACTGGGTCGTCCTGCAGTGGCTCTCGACGACGTGGCTGTGGTCGGTCTGGCTGATGCAGGACTTCGCGAACATCTTCGTGTTCCTGCCGCGCGAGCTGACCGCGGTCGAGAGCTTCGCCGCGATCGGGGCCGTGCTCGTGCTGCTCGCGATCACGTTCGCGAACCGGGGGGGGCCCGTGCAGAAGGTCCTCGACACCAAGACGGCCGTCACGGACATCCGCTCGGCGACGATCATCGACTTCCTGTTCGCGGCCCTGCTGTACTTCTTCAAGGAGCGCAGCAAGATCCCGATGTCGACGACGTGGGTCTTCCTCGGGCTCATCGCCGGGCGCGAGTACGCCTTCGCGATGACCCGCACGTCGACGACGCTGACGGCGGCGACGGCGAGCGCGATGAGCGATCTCGCGAAGGCGTTCATCGGGCTGGTGATCTCGGTCGATCTGGCGCGCGGGCTGCCGTGGCTCGCCAAGGGACTGGACGCGCCCGGTGGGTTCGCCCTGCCGCCGGCGACCGAGCTGTGGCCCACGGAGCCGACGAAGTGGTTCCTCCTGGCCGCGAACCTGCTGCTGATCCCGGTCGCCATCTACCTGAAGACCAAGACGCGGGCGAGCTCGATCGTGCTCCTCGTCTGCCTCGCCGGGGCGGCCGTGGCGTTCTTCACGTTCCCGATCTACTGATTCGGGCGTTGCGTGCTCTCGCGGCTCGCCTTCCAGGGCGTGCCATGTGGAGCCAAACGACACGCGCCGCTCGTCTCGCCCTTCCCGCTGCCGCCCTCGCCCTCTCGGCCTGCGAGGGCTCGCTGGCGCCCCCGGTCACCGGGCCCGGCCCCTACGCGACGTCCGCGCCTCGCACGACCGTCGGCGACGAGCCGGCCGAGGAGCGCTCGGAAGACACGCTCAGCAGCGTGTCGGACGCGGCCCCGGAGCCCGTCTCGACGATCCGTGCGGAGCCGGATCCCCAGCCGGAGACGGAGCCCAAGGCCGAGCTCGCGTCGAAGGACATCCCCGGCTGGACCACGTTCCGACACTCGCTCGGCACCGCGTTCCAGCACCCGGCCGACTGGCGCGTCCAGGAGACCGCGATGGGCCTGATGCTCTCGCCGCCCGACCTCGACCCGAACGGCGAGATGATCGCGGGCTTCGGAAGCAGCGCGCAGGGCGTCACCGACCCGCTCGACCCGCAGGTCGCCCAGACCCTCGACATGATGGTCCAGCAGACGATGCCGATGCTGCAGCGCTCGGGCCGTCCGCGCGCCGTCGAGATGCGCGAGGGCAAGGGGGCCGCGTTCGACTACGGCGGCCACAGCTTCGATGGGACCGAGGTCCGCTGTCGCGTCTTCGTCGCGATCGCCCAGGACACGGCCGTTGGCTTCAGCGTCCTCGGGAGCTCGGCGAACTTCGAGCGGCGCGCGCCGATCGTCGAGAAGATCTTCACGACGCTCCACGACGGGCGGAAGACCGTCGCGCAGGGCACGGACCAGGGCGAGGCCGCGGCGCCCGCCGGCGACATCGATCCGCGCCTCGTCGGCGTCTTCCGCGGCGAGGCGATCTCGTCGTCGTCGGGGGTGTACGTCAACACCCAGCTCGTCTACGCGTTCAACGGCGACGGCACGGTGCTCTACGGCGCACAGTCGCACATGAGCGCGTCGCAGCGCGACTACAACGGCAACCTGAAGTGGACGGCGGACGGGACCTCGGACGGCAGCGTCGACAAGGGCCGCTGGTCCGCCCGCGACGGCTTCCTGACCGTGCGCTGGGACGGCGGCAACGTCGGCAGGTACGCCTACGGCTTCGAGCCCGACGGCACGCTTGCGCTGCGCAATCCGGTGACGCGCAAGCTGATCAACATCTACTACCCGGCGCGGTAGTCGCTCAAGCGATGACTTCGCGCTGGACGTTGCCGCTGACGTCGGTCAGTCGGTAGTCGCGCCCCTGGAACCGGAACGTCAGCCGCTCGTGGTCGAGCCCGAGCAGGTGCAGCAGCGTCGCGTGCAGGTCGTGGACGTCCATCGCTCCTGAGACGGGCGCGAAGCCGATCTCGTCCGTTTCGCCGTAGGAGAAGCCCGGCTTCACGCCGCCGCCCGCGAGCCAGATCGTGCACGCGTCGACGTGATGATCGCGGCCGATGAACTGGCGCACCTCGCCCAGCGGTGTGCGCCCGAACTCGCCGCCCCAGACGACGATCGTGTCGTCGAGCAGGCCGCGCTGTTCCAGGTCGAGCACGAGCGCGGCGCTCGCCCGGTCGACCTCGCGGCAGCGCTCGTCGAGCGGCTCGCCGAGGTGGTTCGACGGGTCGCCGTGGTGGTCCCAGTCGGTGTGGTACAGCTGGACGAAGCGCGTGCCGCGCTCGACGAGGCGCCGCGCGAGCAGGCAGTTGCGGGCGAATGACGGCGCGTCGTCCTCGATCCCGTACAGCTCGCGGACGGACGCGGGTTCGTCGGAGAGATCGACGAGCTCGGGCGTGCTCGTCTGCATGCGATGGGCGAGCTCGTAGTTTGCGAGCCGCGCATCGAACGCGGGGTCGCCGGTGCGGTCGCGCGCGATCCGGTCCAGGTCTCGCACGGCGTCGAAGACCTCGGCCTGCTCGGCGTCGCCGACGCCCGGTGGGTTCTCGAGGTCGAGGACCGGCGCGCCCGTCGCGCGGAACGGCGTGCCGTTCGTGCGAGCGTCGAGGAACGCGCTGCCCCACAGCGGCGCGCCACCGCGCGGACCGCGCGGGCCGGACTGCAGCACGACGAAGCCCGGCAGGTCCTCGGCCTCGGAGCCGAGCCCGTAGAGCGTCCACGACCCGAAGCTCGGCCGGCCGAACTGGCCGAAGCCCGTGTTCATGAACAGCTTCGCGGGGCCGTGGTTGATCTCCTTCGCCTGGAGTCCGCGGACGAAGCAGAGGCGGTCGACGATGCCCGCGATGTGGGGGAGCAGCTCGGACACCGGCGCGCCGGACTCGCCGTGGCGCGCGAAGCGCCGGCGCGTGCCGAGGAGCGTCGCGCGCTCGCCGTCGATGAACGCGAACCGCTTGCCGCGCGCGAGGCTCGGCGGGAGCCGCTCACCGTCGAGTCGCTGGAGCGTCTCCTTCGGCTCGAACAGCTCGAACTGACTCGGCGCGCCGGCCATGAAGAGCCAGATGACGCGCTTCGCGCGCGCCTTCGGCAGCCTGGCGTTCGCAGCGTCGACGAGTCCGTCGCGCGCGAGCGCGTCGCCCAGCGCGAGTGCGCCGAGGCCGCTCGCGCTCGAGCGGAGAATCGCGCGCAGCGCAGCGCGGCGCGTCATCGGAGTGCGCTTCGTCACGGCCGGTGGGTGAACTCCCCGAGGTTGAACAGGACGCGCGCGAGGCTCGCCCACGCGGCGCTCTCGCCGCGAAGCTCGCGGACGGCTTCGACGTGCTCGATGAGGCGCGCCACCTCCGTGTCGGTCGCGTGACGGCCTAGCGCGGTCTCGAACGCCCGCTGAGTTCTCGCCCCGTCGTCGAGGTCCCCCCACGCCGCCTCGATCCGCGCCCCGAACGCCTCGCTGAGCTCGACGACCATCGGGTCGTTCGCGAGCGCGAGGGCCTGGAGCGGCGAGCGGCTCGTCGTCCGCCGCGTGCACGTCACGTTCGGCGTCGGTGCGTCGAACGTCGTGAAGAATGGAAACGGCGCGGACCGCCAGAGGCGCGTGTAGAGCGAGCGGCGGAAGCGCGCGGTGCCCACGCTCGGCGTCCACGTCCTCTGGCTCTGCGTGAACGCGTAGACGCCGCCGGGCTGCGGCGGCTGGACGGGCGGGCCTCCGACGGCGTCGTCGAGCACGCCCGCGACGACCAGCATCGAGTCGCGCAGCTGCTCGCCCGAGAGCCGAAGCCGCCGCTGGCGCGCAAGGAGGACGTTCTCGGGATCGCGTTCCCGCAGCGCCGGCGACGCGACGGACGCCTGGCGGTACGTCGACGACAGCACGATCGTCCGCAGGACGTGGCGGCGCGAGAAGCCGCTCGCGACGAGCTCGTGCGCGAGCTGATCGAGCAGGCCCGGGTGCGTCGGCCGCGCGCCGCGCAGCCCGAAGTCGTTCTCGGTCGCGACGAGGCCGCGGCCGAAGAGCGCCTGCCACCAGCGATTGACGGTGACGCGCTGCACGAGCGCGTTGTCCGGGTGGACGAGCCAGCGCGCGAAGTCGAGCCGGTCGTCGAGCGGCGCCGCGTCGGGCATTGCGCGGAACCCGTCCCACGCCTCGGGCACGCCCGGTGTGACGGGCTCGCGCGGATCGAGGAACGAGCCGCGGTGGAAGCGGCGCGTCGTGCGCGGCTGATGTCTCTCTTCGAGGACGAGCGTCGACGGCAGCCTCGGACGCTGCGCGCGGTGCTCGCGTAGCGCGCTCCACGCGTCCCGCCATGCGTCGCCGACCAGGGAGCGCTCCGAGCCTGGGTCGCTCTCGATCATCGCGACGCGGAACGCGCCGAGCGTGTGGCGGTCGCCGTGCTCCTGCTGGAGCTCGATGCGCAGTCGGTCGCCGTCCTCCAGCTCGAGCGGCTCGCGCAGGATGAACTCGGCGGCGTGCGGCGCGTCGAACTCTGGCGAGATCGCCCAGCCCTGGCCGTCGTCGCCGGGGAGCGCGCCGCGCACCGGGTACTGCCCGCCGCCGTTCCCGCGCGTGTCCTGTTCGTGATCGGCGCGGGCCGCGACGAGTTCGACGTCGGTCCACTCTTCGGCGCCAGCGGCGACGCGGATCTCCTGCAGCACGAAGTTCCGGTTGCCGGAGCGCCCCGGTCCGCCGTCCGGGAGGGCCTCGATGCGGATCGCGGCGATCCGCTCGAGCGGCGGCGCGCCCTCCAGGACGTACGTGCTGTAGACCGGGTTCTGGCCGATGACGCGGTACGAGCCGTCCTCCTCGGGGCGCAGCTCGGGGCCGTTCGAGCCGGTGGCGCGTTCGGGCTGCCAGCGCGTCCAGCCGCGGCTCGCGTGGGACGCTGCGGCGGCGTGCGCGCGCTCGCGCTCGCGAAGCTCGGCCTCCCACGCCGAGGCGGTCGCCTCCTCTTCGGCGTTCCGCGGAACGAGCAGCGACGGTCCCGCCGAGACGCCGCCGTCCGTCGTCGAGTCGAAGAACGCGAACAGGCCGTAATACTCGGCGTGCGTGACGGGGTCGAACTTGTGGGCGTGGCACTGGGCGCAGCCGATCGTCGCGCCGAGCCACACCGCACCCGTCGTCGCGACGCGGTCGTGGACGGCCGAGACGCGGTTCTCCTCGTCCTTCGCGCCGCCCTCCTGGTTCACCTGGGTGTTGCGGTGGAAGCCCGTCGCGATCCGCTGTGCGCGCGTCGCGTCGGGCAGGAGGTCGCCAGCGATCTGCTGCACCGTGAACGCGTCGAACGGCATGTCGCTCGCGATCGCGTCGACGACCCAGTCGCGCCAGGGCCACACGGACCGCCCGCCGTCGATCGTGAAGCCGTGGCTGTCGGCGTAGCGCGCGACGTCGAGCCAGTGCCGCGCCCAGTGCTCGCCGAACCGGACGCTCGACAGCAGCTCGTCGACGCGTCGCTCGTAGGCGGCGTTCGACGGATCGGCGACGAACGCGGCGAGCTCGTCGTCCGTCGGCGGCATGCCGACGAGGTCGAGGTGGAGGCGGCGCAGGAGCGCGCGCGGATCGGCCTCGGGCGCAGGCTCCAGTCCCTCGGCCGCGAGGCGTCTCTGCACGAAGCGGTCGACGACGTTCCCGTCGACGGCCTCCGTTGCGAGCGGCGCGTACGCCCAGTGCGGCTCCCACGCGGCGCCCGCTTCGATCCAGCGGCGCAGGCGCTCGACGTCGCCCGCGCCGAGCCCCTCGCCGTGCACGGGCGGCGGCATGCGATCGAACTCCTGGTCGGTCGTGACGCGGTAGAGCAGCTCCTCGACGTCCGCGTTCGTCCAGCTCGCGCGCGCATCGAGCCGAAGGCCGGCCTTGCGCGCGTCGGGGTCCGGCCCGTGGCAGGCGAAGCAGTGCTCGGCGAGCAGAGGCCGCACGTCGCCCGACCAGGTGGGGACGTCGTCGGACTCCCCGTGGGCGAGGGCCGCGAGGAGGAGCGGAGCGAGCGTCGAGGTCACGCCCCGCACGATAGCCGAGCGCCGGACCGGCCGCGGTCAGGGTCCCTCGACGAGGCGGATCTCGATGCTCTTGAAGTCGATCGGGTGGCTCTCGGCCTGGAGCGAGATCGACCCGCCGGACAGCATCGGATCGCCGCCGTTCGCGAGGAGCGGCGCGGCCTCAGCGGCTCCGGGGTCGAGCTGCGGCCGCTCGTAGGCGAGCACGACCTCGCCGTCCATGACGTGGCGGATCGTCTCGTTGCCGCGGACCTGAAGCTCGACCGTCACCCACTCGTCCCCCCGCACCGTGCGGGACGTCGAGTTCGTGCAGTGGGCCGTCACGAGCTCGCCGTTCATCTCGACGTGCGTGCCGGGCGTGCAGAGGTTGGCCGTCGTGCGCTCGCCGCCGCCGACCTCGCCGCCGAGGAACTGCGCCTCGATCGAGACCGGGAAGTCCTGGTCGAGGCCCATCGTCTCGGGCGCCTGTCCGTGCAGCATCACGCCGCTGTTGCGCAGCGCCCAGCCCGCGCCGCCCTCGACCTGGTCACCGACGAACCGATAGACGATGCGCAGGTCGTACGACGAGAACGTGCCCTCGTGGAACAGGTGCCCGAACCGACCGTCGAACGTCTCGTAGTTCGCGTAGTCGACGCGCAGCAGGCCGTCCTCGACGCGGAAGGTGTCGAGGACGTTCTCGCCGAGCGCGTGTCCGGAGAACTTCGGCGTCCACCCGTCGAGGTCCTCGCCGTTGAAGAGGGAGACCCAGGAGGCCTCCTCCGGCGCGACTTCCTCGGGAGCGCAACCCTGCGCAGTGAGAACGACCGGGAGGACGACGACGAGCGATCGAGCGGAGAGGGAGAGGACCATCGCGTGGATGGTACGCCGGCGACCGCTATCGGAAGGTGACGGTCAGGCCCTCCGTGAAGTTCGAGACGGGCGTTCCTCCGGCGCTGTCGCGGTGCCACGTCTGATAGCTCCAGGTCTCACCGGCCTGGACGGCGACGAGGCCGTTTGGCGTCGGCTGCTGGGTCAGGTTCGTCTGGAGAGAGAAGGCCCCGGCGGCGCCCGACGTCTGGATCTGACCCGTGCCGACGAAGCGGCCGATCGACCCCGTGAGGCAGAGCCGCCCGACGCTCCCCGGCGGGACGATCCCGCTGCCGAACGTTCGCGACACGAGGAAGAACCCGAACGAGTTCGTCGGCAGCGACGAGGCGTTGAGTGTGAAGTCGTTCGCGGCCGCAACGGCGCGACCGCTCGCGCCGAGGACGCCCGGGGATCCGGCCGAGTTCGGCGTCCCGGGCGAGCAGAACGACGTTCCCAGCGCGTCGGGTGTGAGCCGCCAGACGCGATCGGCGACCGTCGCGTGCAGCTCGCCACGGAGCACGCTCAACTGCGCGACGTCGTTGGACGTGCTGCCGAAGCCGCCGACGCCGGGGTCGAGCTTCGTCCACGTCGTTCCGCCTTCGTAGCGCCACACCTGGCCGCCGCGTATGGCATTGAAGGTCGCTGCGTGCAGGGCGCCGTCGAACTCCACGAAGTTGACGACCGCTTCGTTCGCGGAGTCCCCGAAGCCCGGAAGGTTGATCGGCACGAGGTTCGTGCCGCCGGCGAAGCGCCAGACCTCGGCGCCCGTGAATGACAGGGTTGCGAAGACCACGTCGCCCTCGAAGATCGTCGCGGGGTCGACGTCGAAGTTCGCGGAGTTCCCGAACCCGTCCATTCCGAACTGGGTCCAGGTCGTGCCCCCCTGGTACTCCCAGAGCTCGGAGCCCGTGCTGAAGTTCTCCGTCGCCACGTAGAGCGTCCCGTTGAACGAGTAGGGAGCGGTCGTTTGGTTCTCGGGCCCCGACGCGTCCATCCCCGAACCGGGGTCGACGCGGGTCCAGCTCGTCCCGCCGTCGTGACGCCAGACCTCGCCGCCGGTCAGGTCGTTGAAGGTCCCGGCGTAGAGGTTTCCGTTGAAGACGTCGAGCAACGCCTGGCGGTTGTTCAGGCTCCCGAAGCCGTTCGCTTCGAGCGTGGTCCAGCCCGTGACGGGGTCGTAGCGGTGGACGCCGCAGCCGCCGTTGACCCGCACGGACGTCGCGTAGAGCACGCCGTCGAGGACCTCGAACGCGGCGTTGACGCGCGCCGGGTTTCCGAAGCCGTCCACGTTGCTCTGCGTCCAGTTCGCTCCGTCGAAGCGCCAGACCTCGACGGGAGACACCAGGTTGCCTGCCGCGACGAAGATCGATCCGTCGAACTCGATGGCCGCGCCGATCCCGAGATTGCTCGGGTCGCCGAAGCCGCCGCCGCTGCTGAGCGCCTGCGGCCCAACGCCGTCGTAGCGCCAGACCTCCGCGCCGCTGACGACGTTGATGGCCGCCGTGTAGAGGAAGCCGTCGAGCTCGACGCTCCCCGTGAGGGCGTTGTTCGGGTCTCCGAGATTTGGCGCGCTCGCCGGAGTCCAGGTCTGGGCGGCGGCGGTCGCGCTGAGGGCGGTCGAGAGCAGGAGAACGAGCCGGGAATGAAGCATGGGAGACGTGTGGAAGGAGGTCGCGGAGCTTCTGGATTCGCGCAAGGGACCGGCGAGCGAGGGCGTGACCGAACGGGGTTTCTGATTTTTTCGAGCTCGTGTGACGGTGATTCGCCGCGCTCCCGTTGTTGGGGATGAAGAGTCGCTTAGCCTGAACCGAGAGAGCGGCCGCGACGTTCCGACCCCCGTCGCGCCTGCCTTCCGCTCTCCATCCCTGCCCGGCGCCCCCTCGCGGCGCCGTGGAGAGTCTCGTTGTCCCATCCCAGTCGTTCGATCCGCCGGATCGGGTTCGCCCGTGCCGGCCTCGCTCCGCGCGTCCCGCCGCATCGGCGAGGAGCGCGTCGGTGAGCGCGAAGTTCCCGCGCCGCCGCGTCGAGGAGCTCTTCGAGCGCGCGCTCGACGTGCCTGCGAGCGAGCGCGAGGAGTACGTCCGCGCGCACGAGACAGACGCGTCGATCGTCGCAGACGTCCTCGGCCTGCTCGCACGCGAGGACGACTCCGAGGGGCCGATTCCGAAGACGCCGCGGCCCGTATCGGACGGCGCGCACGCGGCACGCGTCATCGAGGCGCTCGCCCGCCACGCCCCCGACGCGTCGCGCTACCGCGTCCTCGAACGGATCGGCGCGGGTGGCCAGGGGGCCGTCTACCGCGTGAGGGACGAGGCCCTCCGTCGCGACCTCGCGATGAAGGTCGTCCGCGACGACCCCGCGTTCGAGTCGAACGGACGGACGAGTCCCTACGTCGACTCGCGCTCGCTCTCGCGCTTCCTGGAGGAGGCGCAGATCACAGGTCAGCTCGAGCACCCCGGCATCGTCCCCGTGCACGAGCTCGGCGTCGACGACCGAGGGAGCGCGTTCTTCACGATGCGCCTCGTCGAGGGCCGGACGTTCTCGCGCGTCCTCGACGAGCTGAAGAGCGGAAGCGACGAGTGGAGCGTGACGCGCCTCATCGGGATGCTGCTGCGCGCGTCGGAGGCCGTCGCCTTCGCGCACGACCGCGAGGTCATCCACCGCGACATCAAGCCGGGCAACCTGATGGTTGGCCGGTACGGCGAGGTCTACGTGATGGACTGGGGCCTCGCGCGCGTCCTCGACGGCGACGAGGCGCCGGCGAGCCATGGCGCTGCGGCGCACGCGTTCGAACGCCCGGCGACTCTGCGCCAGGACGACGAGAGCGACGCCCTCCGCACGATGGACGGCGACGCGCTCGGGACGCCGCACTACATGGCTCCCGAACAGGCGCGCGGCGAGATCGACCGCGTCGGGCCGCAGGCCGACGTCTACTCGCTCGGGGCGACGCTCTATCACGTGCTGGCCGGATCGGCCCCCTACTCGGAGAGTCGGGACGCGAATCGCATCGACGTCTGGGAGCGCGTGAAGCGAGAGTCTCCCGCGCCCGTCGCCAGGCTCGCCTCGGATGCGTCGCCCGAGGTCGTTGCGATCTGCCAGAAGGCGATGGCCCGCGACCTCGACGACCGCTACTCGAGCGTCGCCGACTTCGCGGAGGACCTGCGCGCGTTCCTCGAGGGCCGCGTCGTTCGGGCGTACCGCACGGGACCGCTGATCGAGCTCTCGAAGTGGGTGCGGCGGAATCGAGCGATGGCGGCGACCCTCGGCGGGCTCGCGCTCGTGCTCGTGGCCTCCGGTTTGGTCGCAGCCGCTCTCGAACGCAGTCGCCTGCGGGCTCAGGCGGCGACCGTCGACCGACGGGCGGCGATCGCGTGCCTCGCCGAACTCGAGCGCTCGTGGCCCATCCATCCGGCAAGCGTCCCGTCGATGCAGGCATGGATCGCGACGGCGGAGTCTCTCGTCGGTCGTCGCGGGCAGCACGAGGCCGACCTCGAAGCCCTCGAGCGGTCGCTCGGCGACGCCGAGCGCGTCCCGACGTCGGAGGACAGCGCCCTCGACGCCGAGCTCGCGGAAGTTCGGTATCGACTCGGGGTCTACGGCGGCGGGCTGCCCGTTCTCGTCGACAAGCTGGCCTCACTCGCCGGCGGCACCGATGCGGATCCAGAGGAGATCGCGCGCCGTGAGCGGGAGATCGGAGTGATCGAGGGCGAGCTCGGCGTCCTCGAGGAGCGCGAGGTCGCGCTCTCGTCACTCCTCCGCGATCGGCGCGACTGGAGCTACAGCGACCCGTGGGCCGAGCGCGACTTCGCGAGCCTCGACCTGACCCTCCGCGCGCTCCGTCGTTTCGAGGATCCGATTGCCGGGATCGCTTCCGTCGAGGCGCTGCTCGAGCGCGCGACGGGCCTGCGGGCGGAGTCGATCGACGCGAACGGGGCTGCCTGGGACCGCGCGATCGCGTCGATCCGCGAAGAGTGCCCGATCTACGGCGGCCTCGTGCTCGAACCGCAGCTCGGGCTCGTCCCGCTGCGGCGGAACCCCGCGAGCGGCCTGTGGGAGTTCTGGCACGTCCTGTCTGGCGAGCGCCCGATCGAGTCCGGCAACGGTTACCGGCTCGAGGCGAACAGCGGAATCGTGCTCATCCTCGTTCCCGGTGGGAAGTTCGCGATGGGCGCTCCCGAGAGCGACCCGGATGCACCGCTGACCGAGCTGCCGCAGCACGACGTCGAACTCACCGCGTGCTTTCTCTCTCGCTACGAGATGACCCAGGCCCAGTGGTATCGACTGACGGGGGACGAGCCGAGTGAGTGGTACGCGCCTTCGGGGTACACCGGCAACCCGCGGATCGAGCGCGTCAATCCCGTCGAGAGCGTCTCGTGGTCGGAGTGCAACGAGGCGCTGCCGCGCTGGAGCCTCCGCATGCCGACGGAGGCGCAGTGGGAGTTCGCGTGCCGCGCAGGATCGTCCGGACGCTTCGGTGTCGGCGATTCGGTCGACGACCTGGACGAACGAGTGAATGCGTATCGGGGCGAGTCCGATCCCGATGGACACAGGCTGCACGGACGCGTCGACGCGTTCCCGAGCAATGCGTGGGGCTTCGAAGCGATGCTCGGCAACGTGCTCGAATGGACGCGGGACTGGTCTGCGCCCAACGCCCCGTACGCGGTCGAGCACATCGATCCCCGCACCGGAGAGCACTTTCCGCCCCGCTCCTGGTGGAAGTCGGCGCGCGGTGGCGGTGCACGTAACGAGCCGCTCAGCCTTCGCGTCACGAATCGCTGGAGCTACTTGCCCGACCAGAACGACTGCGACATCGGCGTACGCCCGTCGCGCGCGCTGGATCTTTAGCCGACTGCCTCAGGAGATATCCGATGTTCCCCAAGACGCTTCCTTTCGCCCTCGCTGCCCTCTCCTTCTCGCCGCTCCTTCTTCCTACGACGCCGACCGCCCCCGTCGAGCTCGAGGGATGCGAGATCGACGTCCGACACGCCAAGAGGATCGATCTTCCTCGGGTCATGCTCGGCTACGAAGCCGGCGTCAAGGAGAACACGCTCAACCTCACGGTCCGGCCGGAGGACCCTGCGCCCCAGATCAGTCTCGGCAACGGTGGCGGGTACGACGACATCGACGAGCCGATCACGCCGAACGTCAACAACACGTTCCTTCTCGAGTACAAGCCGCGGGAAGACCATTGGAGCGCCGTGTTCACCGACGTCGGACGAGGCACGACGAAGACCTACACACTGCCCTCTTCGGGGACCTACGATCCTTCGGACAACGACCTGAAGGCGCCCACCGTCAAAGGACCGCTGCCTGCTCCTGGTGACGTCCAAATGGCGCGTATCCGAGTCGAGCTTCGCGGCGTCTCGACAGAGTTCACGCTCCTCAACGTGTGAAGAGCGCGGCGCCTACTCGGCTTCGTCGATCAGGAGCGGCGGCTGACCCGCCTTCGCGCGGATCCAGTCGAGCGTCTTGCGGACGGGTGCCTTCCGCACGAGCCATAGCTCGAAGCGCCGCTTGCCAGGCCCTTCGACGAGCATGAGTCCGACCAGGATCGTCAGCACGCCCTGGCCGGGCACGAAGAGCATCGCGAACCCCGCCACGAGGAACACGATCCCCAGGAGGTTCTTCGCGACGCGGACGAGGATGCGCAGGGCCGGGTGCCGGTCCCGGAAGCTGTCCGGGGCTGGCTCCGTCCGAACGAAGTAGTCCGCGGGCATCCGCGCGACGACGACGGGCAGCAGCACCGCGCTCAGGACGAGCGTCAGGATCGAGAGCCCCGTCAGCCACGCGATGAGCGTGCCGTTGTCGGTGACCCAGTCAGGCATGCGGCAGGCACTCTACTTCGCGCGAGCGGTCCCCGCGTTGCGCACCGAGAGTCGGACGTGGATGCCGCGGTGGTCGCTCCCTGGGATGCGGAACGTCTCGCGGGACAGGACCGCGAGGCCGTCGCTCACGAGCGCGTGATCGATCGCGACGCTGACTCGGAGCGGGCCGGGGATCGGGATCGGAACGGGGCCGGGCAGCGTCGATCCGAGCTTCAGCGTCGGCTGGCGTCCGAACCCCGGACGCGAGTCGCGCACGTCCAGTCGCTCGCAGAGGTCCGTGAACAGCGGCGACGTCGACGTCGTGTTGAGGTCGCCGAGGACCAGGCGATGGCGCGCCTCCATCGGCTCGCGGAGGGCCTCGAAGTGCTTGCGGCGGTCCGCGAGGCGCCACGTCGCGCCCGGGCGCTGCGCGTGCACGAGGTCGATCGTCAGAGGCTCGCCGCCGAGGTCGACGGCGGCCCGCAGGATCGGCCGCAGCCGCCGGTTCTCGCGCAGGACGGGGATCGCGACTGCGTCACTGAGCGGCGTCTTCGAGAACAGCAGCATGCCCCACGTGAACTGGTTCCAGCGGCGCGTGTCGAGTCCCTCGGCGTGGTACGGGTAGCGCGCCTCCAGCTGCGAGACGGCTTCGTCCCTCCACTCCGGCGAGATCTCCAGCAGGCCGATGACGTCCGGATCGCGCGCGATGATCTCGGTGATGACGGGACCGAAGAGGTCGTTGATGCGGAGCACGTTCGCGCAGACGACGTCGATCGTCTCGTTGCCCGCCTCGGTCTCGGGGCTTCCGAGCCACAGCCGACCCTCGGGCAGCACGCCCCACAGTCCGATGGCGAGCAGCAGAACGGCCGGCCTCCACTGACGCGCCAGCAGCGTGACGAGTCCGAAGAGCGCGCCTCCGATTCCGACGTGCCAGCGGAAGTGGCTCGCGAGCTCGCCGTAGGACCAAAGCGGCGCAGAGAGGATCACGAGCACGACCGCGACGACCCCGCCGACGCACAGGAGGAAGAGGACGCGAGCGCGTCTGCGCCAGCGCTGTGCGGTTCCGACCTCCTCCGCGCTTTCCACGCCCAGGACGATAGCTGGGCGCGCCGACTCCGACCACGAGCGCTACGCTCCATCGCGATGAAGATCGACGAGCTTCGCACGTTTCGGCGAGCGCTCCACGCGCGGCCCGAGCTGTCGGGAGCCGAGCGTGAGACCGCGCGCACGGTTGCGAAATGCCTCGAGTCGCTCGCCCCGAGTCGCGTGTGGCGCGGACTCGGCGGCCACGGAGTCGCGGCGGCGTTCGACGGCCCGGTCGACGGCCCGACCGTTCTCGTCCGAGCCGACCTCGACGCGCTCCCGATCCAGGAGACGGGCCGGCCGGAGCATCGCTCGAAGACGCCCGGTGTGTCCCACGCCTGCGGCCACGACGGGCACACGACGATCGCGATGGGGCTCGCCGCGCGCGTCGCGGCGGCGCGCCCGGCGCGTGGCCGTGTGATCGTCCTCTTCCAGCCAGCCGAGGAGACGGGCGAGGGAGCCCGCGCCGTCGCCCTGGGGCCGCGCTTCGACGAGCTCCGTCCCGACTGGGCGTTCGCGCTCCACAACCTGCCCGGGGCTCCGCTCGGGTCGGTCCTCCTCCGCGAAGGCACGTTCGGCTGCGCGTCCCGCGGGCTCTCGGTCGAGCTCGCGGGCTCGACGTCGCACGCCGCTCACCCCGAGGACGGTCGCAGTCCCGCGGCGGCGATGTGCGAGCTGATCGCGACTCTGCGCAAGCTGCCAATGGATGCCTCGCTCGCGGACGGCGGGTTCGCCCTCTCGACCGTCGTCCACGCGCGACTCGGCGAGGTGGCGTTCGGAACGTCGCCCGGTGAGGCCGTGGTGATGGCCACGCTCCGCGCCGAGCGCGATGGAACGATCGAGCGCATGGCCGACCTCGCGATCGAGCGAACGGCGGCCTGCGCCGCGCGGCACGGGCTCGACGCGCGCACGGAGTGGCGCGAGGTCTTCGACGCGTGCGTCAACGACGCGGACGCCGTCGATCGGGTACGCGCCGCCGCGCAGCGGTGCGGCGCGCCCGTCGTCGAACTGGAGAGTCCCTTCCGCTGGTCCGAGGACTTCGGCGCGATCCCCGCCAAGGTCGGCAAGGCGATGTTCGGACTCGGCGCGGGCGAGGCCCATCCCCCGCTCCACGCCCCCGACTACGACTTCCCCGACGAGCTCATCGCTCCGGGCGTCGAGGTCTTCGAGGGCGTCGTGCGAGATCTACTGGGCTCTGACGCCTGATCACATCCGCACGGTCACGACCGCGCCGTTCGTGAAGTTCGCGTTGCAGGGCGGCGCTGCGCTGTCGCGGTAGGCGGCCTGGGCGAACACCGTCGTTCCCGCCATGAAGCCGGCGTTGAAGAACTCGGATCCCGAGAAGACGCGGGCTGTTCCCGTCTCGTCGGCGGCCGTGACGTCGAGGCGGATGAGCCCGGTGCCGAGGCAGCTGTTCCCGCCGAAGGCCGGGCTGCCCGCAGAGCTCGAGAGGCCCGCGAAGACAAGGGTCGCGGCGCCCGGCGGCAGGTCCTCGATCTCGTAGATGACGTCGAAGAACCGAAGCGCGCCGTGCGCGTAGAGTCGCGCGCCGCGTCCCGTCGAGTTCGCACAGCCGGCGCCCTGCCCCGCGGCCGAAGGCCCGCAGGCGCACGTGCCCGCCGTCCCGTCGCCGGGACAGAACGCGCCCGCGTTCTGGCCCGAGTCGACCGTGACCTGGAACCACAGGATCTGCCATGGCTCCGTGAACACCCCGGTCAGATTCACTCCCTGGAACGACAGCTCGACCGTCGTTCCGATGTCGCGGCGCGAGCTGACCGCGGCGCCGCGGAAGTCGAGCACGTCGTCGGAGTCGAAGTCGTCTGTGAACTCCGCGGGCTGGTGGTGGTGGAACGGACCCTGGCTGACGCCGAC